>NZ_PYNX01000004.1:0-311673 GCF_003026755.1 Photobacterium sp. GB-50 | reverse complement strand
CTGAAGCAAAACACGAAATCACTCGATATATTATTGGTTATTACAGCCAATTACGACCACATCAATATAATGGCGGATTAACACCGAATGAATCAGAACGATTATATTGGTTAACCTCTAAAACCGTGGCTAGTATTTGTTGACCACTACAGCTGACTATATTTTTTCTTTGTGTTAGATATTGCTATATACGGTAGCCTTGCTCCATCAACTGAAATAAAGTCATCTATATCATTTACAGATATTATATTTTTAAACTCACTACCACCACCTTTTATTATACAAGGGTTAGATGGTAGGCCGTGACTATCAGTATTTCTGTTTAAAAGGATATCAATTATTTTTTTCATTCTCTTGTCCTTTAACTTGATTTATAACATCAGTGGAAAATGTAAAAGCATTGTAAAAAAAATAAGCAAGAATCGAAAATGAAATACAGAAATAAACGTTTTGAACGTTATTAGTTAAATCGTACTTATACATATAAGATATAATTAGAATTGAAATTGGATTTAAAAATAGGCTCCAAAAAGTCAATGATGATAGATACATGGACTTTTTGTCTTTCGGTATGTTATTTACACGAATAGTAGTTATGTTTATAACAATTAATGGTAGCCCAAGCCCCCCTAAAAACAACATTGCAGGTGCCATATAAACGTTATCTCCAGAACCAAACGACAGCATAAGAGCTAATAAAAATAACCCAATAAGAATTGCTTGCTTATCAGGAATTTTGTTTGAAATAAATTTGTTAGCAATGAATATCCCTAATCCGAAAAGCATATCTAACAAAACAACAAACTCAGGAATTGGATAAATTCCATTTGCAGCATTGTGTGGTAATGAAACCATGAAAAATGGAGTCATAAGTAAATTAATCACAGCTAAGGTGGGAATAAAGACCTTTTCGTATTTTATTGATAATGAGTTGAACAAACTCGTAAAAGTATCGCTAAACTTTACCCTGTCAAGTGATTTTACATTAGGTATATTTATTAATGCATACTCTTTTATAAAAAAAGCAATACTTAGAAGAACAGTACTTATTATGACCGTATTTAAGCTACCAAAAGATATAGTAGTTAGCATTCCTATTATCGGAGATAGAAATATTTTATAAGACGCAAAAATAGATCCAACCCTGAATGCAACTTTAGACCTACTACCATACCTGTCATGCAGTAAAGATGTTGTGTTTGTTGGGAGTATACTCACTACACCACCTAACAATAAACATGTAACTACTGATACAATCATTTGCAAAGTTGATTCAAGAACAATCAAGGCAGTTAACGCAAGTAAGCAACAAATAAAAGCGGAAATGTAACAATAGTTATATACCGTTTTTCTTCCAAATTTATCGGGTAAATATGAACTAAATGGCATTAAATATATCTCAAAAGTCCTAAATGCCATGTATGTAATACCACTTAATATAGTATCATCAGATAAGTAAAACCACAGAAATGAGAATATTATCGCATCGACTGATATCCTAAGCATCATATTACTCAAAAAAAAGGCATACACATTTTTCTTCATTTTATAAAAGAACATTCGTGAGTTCCTGTTTTCAAGTTTATGTGCTCAGCGCAAGCCTTAGCTCTAATGCCTGATTTACAAATAAAGGCAGCACCTATGAATTCCTTCGGGTCATCATTATTCATAATTTTTGTTCATTTGGTTTGATTTGTTTTGCATATTCAATCTTCAGTATTGTTAAAAAATGTAATTGAAATTTAATTTACTGTAAATAAATTAAATCTTAGAGCAACTATAGGCAACAAAATGTAACTTCAAGACTATAACAACAATTGCAGCGACTTTAATAACGCGGTGTGATTCACGTCATGAAATTAGCTTACTTTGTGTTCAGAAAGCACTAAATATCATTACGTTATATTATTCGTGAGTGTTCTGCTCTTGCAAAGTTCATTATGGGGTGGTTAATTATTGAACAGCATGGTTAAGGTTATAATTATTTCGGATGAAAAACATACAATAGTACTTAACATACGAAGAACAATGTTAATTGATTACCGACGAGAAAAGTTACTTCAAGTTATGAAGAGCATTGACCGCATTTGAAGTTAAAAGAACAATCCGTAAAGAGCATATTGTCTATCTCAACGATAGTCAGCATTCAATCGATGATGATCGATGTTTAGTGATTCAAGAGGCAGTGGCACTGAGCAGTGATAATGACACCCTCTATCAAAGCTTACGAGGTACCATTTATTTCGGGCTGCTGGGCTTAGATATCACTAAAGATGATTAGTAGATAATTCGCCAGTGTAAAAGCCACGTTCAAAGACGTACTCAATAAACCGGCACCAAGGATAAATGGATACTGTTTGTCAGATTCTTCCCGATATAGATCTTGCCGTTTGGGTATGTGATTTTGTAGATAACCTTGCTATTACTATCAATATTGATCTTCAACTAAGCTGGCTACTCATGAGCTTCTAACATTAGAAAATGTTGGTCAATATGAACATCGTCGTTTGGTGAGGAGCATCTACTCTACGTTTTGGGGCAATTCCGAGTTAGATGAATTAGTAATTCATTGTGAATTACTAATTCATAATGTCGAAAGACATCTTCAGCATGACGAATGTTGCTGTATCTCTCCTCTTTAACTTCAATTCGCAAGAAACCGAGACTACCAAAGAAACACACCTTCTTTACTTACAGCCACCAAAAAGCCAGCGAGTAACAAGCAAAATAGTTATTACACATTTAGATGTGCTAACCACCTAATACACTCTTTATTTTTGCCATAATAATTGCGTCTTATTGATTTTTTATACTAAAAATAACAATGACATATTGATGATAATTATTTAATTTTATTTATACTTAACATGTTTAAACTCCATTATTTTGCATTGTTCAATTATCAATAAACAACGTAAATATAATCATACATAACAGAAGGGATACGAATGTTTAATTTTCCAAAAATACTGAAATGGGTATTTAGCTTGGCTTTACTGCTCCAACTGACCGGCTGCGGTATTAATACAATTCCCATGCTCGATGAACAAGTAAATGCAGACTGGGCACAAGTTGAAAATAATTACCAACGTCGCGCTGATTTGATCCCGAACCTTGTCGCAACGGTGAAAGGCTATGCTAGCCATGAAAAAGACACATTAACTGCCGTTACAGAAGCGCGCGCAAAGGTATCTTCAATGCAGGTTACTCCTGAAACAATAGATAACCCTGAAGCATTTAAAAAGTTTGAAGCAGCCCAAGGACAATTAAGTAGTGCGCTATCTCGTTTAATGGTTGTGTCTGAGCGTTATCCTGATTTAAAAGCTAATGAGCAATTTATTACACTGCAAGCGCAACTTGAAGGCACAGAAAACCGTATTGCCGTTGCTCGTCGTGATTACATTAATAGCGTTAAAGCCTTTAATACAGAAATTCGTACTTTCCCAGGTCGTTTCTGGCATTGGATCATGTATAGCGATTTAACGGTTAAACCAAACTTCTCAGCAACGACACCCAATGCTGATGTTGCACCTAAGGTAGCATTCTAATGATAAAAAAAGTCCTGTATTTTACCGGACTCTTGTTGCTAGTTAGCCAAGTTTGCTTTGCACAACCCACCTTCCCAAAACTCACGGGACGTGTGGTGGATGATGCGCATATTCTTAATGCTTCGCAAATCAAACAACTAGAGCAACTGCTTGCGAATGAAGAGAAACAATCTTCAAACCAAGTCGTTGTTGTTACCATTCCATCAACAGATGGGATCCCTATTGCCGATTACGGGTATCAACTCGGTCGTAAATGGGGTATTGGCAATAAAGAGCATGACAACGGTGTGCTATTAATTGTTGCCTATAACGACAAGAAAATCCGGATTGAAGTCGGTTATGGCTTAGAAGGCGCACTGCCAGATGCGACAGCTATTAGTATTATCAACCACGAAATAAAACCTGAGTTTAAATCAGGCCAATTTGCCAAAGGGATTGAAAATGGCGTATTAGCGATCCTTGGGGCAATTAAAGGTGAATATAAGCCTGTGGTTCAAGAAGAAAAACCGTCTTATGATCTTTACCTATTCATACTCTTTGTCATCGTGATTCAAATTATCGCCTTTAGCCGACGTAGAAGTCATCGTTCACAATATTACCGTCGTAATGGTGATGTATTCACCAGTGGTGGTTTTGGTTCGGGAAATTCCCCTCGCTCTGGCGGAAATGGTGGCGGCTTTGGCGGAGGCAGCAGTGGTGGAGGTTTTAGTGGCGGCGGTGGTGGCTTTGGTGGCGGCGGCGCATCAGGAGGATGGTAAATATGAAGTTATTTACTAATGAACAACTAGAAACAATCAGCCAAGCAATTGGTGAAATTGAAAAAACAACCGATGCTGAATTAATGACTGTTGTGGCGACTAAAGCCGACGACTATTATTTTGTACCGACATTATGGGCTGCAATTATTGCGTTATTTATTCCCGCCCTACTCAATTTCTTACCTTTTTGGTTAGAGTTAAACGACGTTCTATTATGTCAGTTAGTCGGCTTTATCGCGTTTACCTTGTTATTTAGGATCCCTGCGATTAAATATCGTCTGGTGCCAAAAGCAGTGAAACATCGTCGTGCTAGCCTAGTGGCAAGAGAGCAATTTCTCGCCAATGGTATTCATCGCACCAAGCAGCATTTAGGGGTGATGATTTTTGTGTGTGAAGCCGAACATTACGTTGAAATATTAACGGACTTCGGTATTAGTGAACAAATCAGTGATGAAGCATGGCGCTCTATTGTTGCTGATTTCACAACCAATGTTCGCGCAGGAAAAACCTATGAAGGCTTTCTGCAGTGCTTAGAGCAATCAAGCAAGTTACTGGCTAATGCTTATCCATTAACTGAAAATAAAAATGAGTTACCTAATTGCTTAGTCGTGATTAGTTAATCTCAAATACCACACCCCAAAGGCGCTCACTGAGCGCCTTTTTTATCACTATACTTTATGGAAAAATGAATATTGTTGATGAAAAAGCGTATCCATTTTCTGCGCGGAGGTATTTATCATATCTGTCGCTTCAGCAAAGTGGTATTGCTCGTCAGCAGGATGAGATAACACAATATCGTCAATGGTTACCTTCATCTTATTTTGATATTGAGAATGGTAGGCCACTTCTGTGGTTAGCTCAATGTTCACATTCGTATCAAAATAGGCGGTTTCTAATCGCATTTTTTCATGTGCCGGTAGCGTTTCATTGGCTTCTTTTACCATTTGACTCAGCTCTTGCTTCACATCCGTTGTTATCTGATCTGTGTACGTCATGATCATCAAGATGGGCATCTTATTATCTGCATCTGTAATCGTAACTGTCGTCGTTAACTGTTCATCGTAAACGTCACCTAACCTAACTTCACCACTTGGTTTGTTAAGAATATTTTGTGAGGTCAGCAACGGGTAAAAAGATTGTCCGCCTATTACGATAGCACCAACAACAATTCCTAAAACTATAATCCATGTGCTCTTCATAAAAAGACATACTATCAATTAGTTATATTTCTTATATTAGTCTCTAGCAAAGCTCATTTCGTGAGTGAAATCACGTTATTTCGTTTTTATGAACCACAACTGACTATATGATCAAAAAACACATGGTTTATCTTGTAAATTTATAATAAAACCAATGCGTTAGCTTTTTTCTATATAATTAAAATCTTCAATTACAATTCTCTCTATTTCATATAAGAAAAAATAGCAGCTACGATATTACTTTTTATCTTAATTCTTCGATTTTAATTCTAAGGATTGAAAAATAGAGAAATACCCCAAGATATAGGATGTAAGCAGAGCATAATAAAACTATAAATGCATTCTTATCGCGTTTATTCATGCCTAAATCTGTCTTAAAAAATAACAAAAATACAACACCTTATGGTAATCGTTGTATCCTATTTTAAATTTTCTTTTATGCTCAATGAAAAGAAGATACTTGGAAGGACATTATTGTGAATACAAAAACAACAAACGTGGTTCATGCGTCTTCATTTAAAGCGCCAGTCGCAAAGAAAGTACCACATGAAATGACCATCCATAATGATACACGTACTGATAATTACTATTGGATGCGTGATGATAAACGCTGTGATCCTGAGATCATTGCGCATCTTAACGCTGAAAATGCTTACACCGATGCTGTAATGGCGCATACAGAAGCATTACAACAGCAGCTATTTAAAGAAATTAAAGGCCGTATTGTAAAAGATGATAATTCAGTCCCTGTAAAACAAGGCAATTACTTCTATTCCAGCGAAATAACGGGTGATAATGAATATCCTGTTTCAGTTCGAGCAGACGATTTTGCAGGAACGAATAAAACCGTATTGCTTGATATTAACGAACTGGCTAAAAATCACGAGTATTACAATGTATCAAGCCTAAGTGTAAGCCAAGATGAAAATTTACTGGCTTATGGTGAAGATACTGTTAGCCGTCGTATTTACACCATCAAAGTAAAAAACCTGACTACGGGTGAATACCTTGCTGATGAAATCACAGGCGCCAGTGGATCTATTGCGTGGCAGAACGATAATAAAGCGTTTTATTACATCAAGAAAGATCCGCAAACCTTATTGGGGTATCAAGTATTCCGTCACCAATTAGGTACAAACCAGACTGAAGACGTGTTGATTTTTGAAGAAAAAGATCAAACGTTTTATACCTCGATAGGTAAAAGTAAAGATAACGAATTGGTGTATATTTGGCATTCAAGCACTGAAACCAGTGCTGTTTCTATTATCGATGCTAACGATCCAAACGCTACGGCAAAACCATTCTTAGCGCGTGAAGAAGGCTTAGAGTACAGTATTTCGAAACTTGGGCAGCAATTTTACGTGTTGACCAATTATAAGGCTGTTAACTTCCGCTTAATGAAAGTTGATACCGATCAAATCGGTGATAAGTCAAAATGGCAAGATGTAATAGCACCTGCTGAAGGTGTGATGCTAGAAGATTACGAATTATTTGATAACTACCTTGTATATCAGCAACGTTCAAATGGTTTAACCCATGTGACTGTACGTCAATTAGATACCAATGAAGAGCGTGAATTACACTTTAATGATGAAGCATTCACCGCTTTCTTCTATGGCAATAAAGAACTTAATACCAATAAGCTCCGCCTTTACTATTCAAGTATGACAACGCCAGCATCTCACTTTGATATCAACCTTGATAACAGTGAGTTCGACCTTTTAAAACAGGCTGAAGTACTAGGCGATTTTGAAGCAAGCAACTATCAATCAGAGCGATTAATGATCAACGCTCGTGACGGTAAACAGGTACCTGTTTCTTTGGTTTACCGTAAAGATTTATTTAAAAAAGATGGCACCAATCCGCTTTACCAATATGGTTACGGTTCTTATGGTTCAACCATTGATCCTAGTTTTTCATCATCACGTTTAAGCTTGCTTGATCGTGGTTTTGTCTATGCTATCGCGCATATTCGCGGCTCTGAAATGCTAGGTCGCCCTTGGTATGAAGATGGAAAGAAACTCACCAAGCAAAACACCTTCAATGATTTTATTGATGTAACAAAAGCACTTATCAAACAAGGTTACGGTGCGAAAGATAAAATCTTTGCTGTGGGTGGCTCTGCAGGCGGTTTGTTAATGGGCGCTATTGCTAACCAAGCGCCTGAATTATATTGCGGTATTGCAGCGCAAGTGCCATTTGTTGATGTGGTAACGACCATGCTGGATGAGTCTATTCCATTAACGACAAACGAATATGACGAATGGGGTAACCCTAATCAGAAAGAGTATTACGAGTACATGTTAAGTTACTCGCCATACGATAATGTGGGTCAGCACGACTACCCAAACATGCTTGTGACAACAGGGCTACATGATTCACAAGTGCAATATTTTGAGCCAATGAAATGGGTAGCAAAACTGCGTGAGATGAAGACAGACAACAATCGTTTACTGTTTAAAACCGATATGGAAGCTGGTCACGGCGGTGCATCAGGTCGTTTTAAAGCACTCCACGAAGATGCATTGGAATATGCTTTCTTCATCGACCTTTTAAACGAAAAAATGACTAAATGAAAAGTCACTAATCTAAGCAAATAGGTATCATCGCATGAATATTATGGCGTGTTCGCGAGTGAAATAATCACCGAACACGCCATATTCTTTGCATTAATGTAAATAAGCTTTAGATTGAGTGTTCATGTCACGATTCCCTATCTCACCCTACTCACGACCTCTCACCTAACTCAATGCAGGGCTAAACTTCGTCCACCCCATCAGTAACAAACAAGCAAAGAAAGCCCAAACTAATGCAGCCAATGATAGTGTCCAAACTAATTCATATTTATAACTAAAGTAATAAACAGCAATGAGATATGCCGCATAAGGGATTAGTGAATACAGTCCAAATAATGCAGTAACACGCAAATCTGCCATGGTGCGCTCTGTGCCAATAATATAGTGGGCAATTAAAGCAAAGGTGGGAAATAAAGGCACTAAACCAGAGATATAAAAGCTCTTACTTTTAGAAAGTAACGCAATGAGCAAAACGGCAAAAGCCCCTAACAAACACTTGAAAAATAGCGCTACCATCGATGATCTTCCTTTATCAGATCGCAGTGATCACTTATTAGATAGCAGCAATTTACCTTAAAATTCTAAACAAGAGTTAATAGAAAAATGTTACACCTTATTAACTGTTTAAATACGCTTTGCACGCAATGCTTGAGCAATACAGAACTTAGCCACCAACTTATGAAAAGGTTTAATGAACGCCATGTATAAACATCCAGATCGTGTTTTTAAATTCACCAATGTTGAAACCGCATATTCTTTTTCAGAGAGCTTCAACACGGATAACCACATATCCATATTTTTATCATAAGCTGCTGCAACTACCTCCGCTTCCGATACCGACTCAAATACAAGAAAACCAGCTTGCTTACCTGTGGCTATTTGTTCTTTCGGTAACGACATTTCCGTTGCGCCCGCTGAAAACCCCAGCCAACCCATGATCTTATTTCTTATTTTCATTGCAATAATCACAGGCTTTGGTAAATGGGCAAAAATAGCATAATACACATCAATGGCATTTAAGTGCTGTTGGCTAATATTGACCGAAAAGGAATCACGATAATATCGTCCTTTTTCATTGCCTAAGATCCCTGTTGAACTCGGAAAAGTGATTTCTTTGATCATTGTAAGCTCTCCCTAATGAATGTATCTCTACATTAGCAATGTATTTCATTTCCGGATACTTTAGATTAGTAGTGCGAGCGCACATTCCTAAATAATATTCACAATTAGCCTACATCATCGTAATTACACTTGTTCACCTTGGTCCTTTGATCCCGTCCTAACACTTAAATAAACTGTTTTTTCTTGGCAGCATGGGAATACTCTTAAGTCATATTGGATTGCTGCACCTTTAATGAAGTATTAACTGCACCACACTTTCGTGCTGTCATGATTTACCTACACATATATTACAAGCAGGATGAATGTATAGCTCTCTCTTCATCACTCATTTCGAATTCAAACAATTAAGTTTCAGGTGGTTGAACTTTGCAAACATATTAATATACGTGTTAAATAACAGACAAACTTTAACTAAAAAACAGCCATTAATTAACTTTTCATTGGTAGTGAATAAACATTAATCTACTTTATAACACCTGCCACCTGTTACAGGTAGAAACACTTTTTTCATAAAAAGCTATAAAAACAACGCTATTGTTTTTATAAATGAATAAAACCTCAATAATGTTGAATATGATTAACAATGAAAATACTAGATTTCAAATATTAACATTCCGTTCAGCCTTTATTAAACAAACACTGTTTAATTTGTAATTTATATTTAAGTCTTATTAATAGAAAAATATCCATAATTAAAAATATAAATATCTACAAGGTTTATCAAAATGTCTCATTTAGCCATCACATCAAACACGGTATTTAAGCGTGGATCATTTTTATCCAACATGCTTTATCCAAACATCAAAGGAATGGATAAAATAAGAAAAAAATTTCGTCTCTATTGCTGGTGCGTTTTCTCACCCAAAGTTACTGATGAAGTCATGGGCTACTTCGATAACCCATTACTTCAACAATTAATCACGATATATCCGTCATTTATTGAAAAACCACTTAAGCCATATGGCTGTGTGGCATGGGATAAAAAACAAAGAATGCAGATGTTGAAAAAACATCTTCAATTTATGCTGAACAACTTTTCTTCAAAACTTTTAAATATATACCAGCATGAAGGTCTTAAGTTATCTCAAATAACAGATAAAAATGACAACGTTTACAATATCTATCTTGATGCTGGTTACTCAAGAGAAGGATCACTGGGTCTCACGCTCACAGATAGTAACAACAAGCAATTATATTGTATTAGTTTTACCGTTAATCAAGATCAAAGCCATTTACATATTGGTGCTTTACAAGGCCCAGACAGTGATATTGAGAACCGTCAAGAACTCATCAAAGAGTTAACAAAAGGACTATATGGCTTACGTCCTAAGGCATTAATGGTGGAATTAGCTCTCATTTTTGCTGATGTTTATCAATTAAAAAACATTACCGCTGTCAGTAATAAAGGTCACATTTATCAAGCACTCCGTTATATCGGTTCAAAACGTCATGCGGTTAGCTGTGACTATGACCAGATCTGGCAAGAATATCAGGGTGTTAAAGAAAGTAACGTAACCTATAAATTACCTTTATTACCAGAGCGAAAAGACTTGAGCACACTCAATCGTAATAAACGCAAGCTGTATAAAAACCGTTATCAGTGGCTGGATGAATTAAAACAAACATTACCGTTAGCACTTAAATCGGTAAATTAATAAAGTAAATATGAATGATAGTCGTCTTTATTACTCATGTTTCTAATCTTATTTAATTAAAAAAATTAGCGTAAAATGACCATAAACAGAAAAACCGCTCACAAGGAGCGGTCTTTATGTCGATGGGTGTGCGAACCATCAATTATTAATTATCAATTCAGGAAATTTAGCTAGATAAATAATGAGGAAATCATATATCAAACTACACTCCTCTTCAAACAGATATAACGCGCTATTTAATTGAATAATCAACTACTTTTAAAAAACGTGATCATTTTTAAAAGTTCAAGGTTACGTACTAGAAAAAAGGGTGATAAATGACAGACATAGAAAAGTCGTTATGTAATCAAATAAACATTTAGTAAACTGAAGTATCTAGATTAACGTTCCGTTATCGTATCCCGTTAAACATTCTTTTGTAACAGCGTGCGGATAAGTAATAGCATTAAGCTAATACTTTAAAATTTTACAACTTCTCACTAAATTTACCACACTGGTTACATTTATAACCATGTTGATATGTAAACAAAGGGAAACCTAGCACAATAAACATTAAAAATGCTGGGCGCTTACCTTTCGTATAAGTCACTACATCATGACTACCGCAATAAGCACAATGTTCATGCTCGTTATCATAAGGTGGTATTTGTTCTTCTAACGCATCAGAAAAATCACTTTCAAGTAGCACTCTCGCTGACTCTATATCTTTTTCTTCTACCAACAAACGCACTCCCCCCATTGCATTAGAATAAAGCCATTGCGTATTGACCGTAAATTCGTCAGCAAGGCAACAGTGAATACCGGCACTTTCTAGATTGGCTTTCGCTATATGCGCTTCATGGGCAAAAGAAAATCGCTCTACAACAACCATATGTCCTCCTAACTTAGGTGTACGACACTTAATTTTCAATCTGCTATAAAAAAGCTCTGATCATTAATCAGAGCTTAATTTTACCTTTAGCAACTAAACCTAACCTGTCTGCTAATGATTTTTATTTACATCACCTAGCTTTAACCAAGTATTGATCACAGTATCCGGGTTTAGTGAAACAGAACTAATACCTTGCTCCATTAACCATTTTGCTAAATCATCATGATCTGATGGTCCTTGACCACAAATACCGACGTACTTGCCCGCTTTCGTTGCTGCGTCAATCGCCATTTTCAGCATAGCTTTAACCGCAGGGTTACGCTCATCAAAGAGATGCGCAACATCACCAGAATCACGATCCAAACCTAGCGTTAACTGAGTCATGTCATTTGAACCAATGGAGAAACCATCAAAGTACTTTAAGAAATCATCCGCTAATACAGCATTTGATGGCAGTTCACACATCATGATCACTTTCAAACCTTGATCGCCTCGGCGTAAATCATTTTTTGCCAGTAACTCAATCACAGATGCAGCTTCACTCGGCGTACGTACAAACGGGATCATAATTTCAACGTTCTTTAACCCCATTTCATTACGAACACGTTTCATCGCTTGTGTTTCAAGTTCAAAGCAATCTTCAAATACCGGTGATATATAACGAGAAGCACCACGGAAACCCAACATAGGGTTTTCTTCATGGGGTTCAAATTCTTTACCACCAATTAAATTACTGTACTCATTCGATTTGAAATCAGACATACGAACAATCACACGCTTAGGCCAGAACGCTGCAGCAATGGTAGAAATGCCTTCGGTTAACTTGCTAACATAAAAATCAATAGGATCGTTATAGCCCTTAATTTTCTCTCGAATTTGCGCTTTTAACTCGTCACTTTGTGCATCAAAGTTCAATAATGCTTTCGGGTGAATACCAATCATTTTATTGATGATAAATTCTAAACGCGCTAAACCTACGCCTTCATTCGGTAATTGTGCAAAATCAAACGCACGCTCTGGATTACCGACGTTCATCATCACTTTAGTTGGTAATATTGGTAATTCATCTACCTCAGAGCGTCGAACTTCATAGTTCAATTCGCCTTGGTAAACATAACCTGTTTCACCTTCTGCACATGAAGCGGTAATAACAGCACCATCTATTAATATTTCTGTAGCGTTACCACACCCTACAATCGCAGGGATACCCAATTCACGGGCAATAATGGCAGCATGGCAAGTACGACCGCCACGGTTAGTAATAATCGCAGAAGCACGTTTCATCACAGGTTCCCAGTCAGGATCTGTCATATCAGTAACGAGTACATCCCCTTCTTGTACCAGTGACATTTGATCAAGCGAATCAACCAGGCGTACTTTACCGCTACCAATACGTTGACCAATCGCGCGACCTTCTAATAACACATCTGCTTTATTGTTCAGCTCATAGCGTTCAATTACGTTTTGAGATCCTTGCGAACACACTGTTTCTGGGCGTGCTTGAACAATGTACAGCTTGCCATCAATACCATCTTTCGCCCATTCAATGTCCATCGGACGTTGATAGTGCTTTTCAATGATCATTGCTTGTTTAGCAAGCTCTTTAATCTCTTCATCATTAATCGAGAACTGATATTGTTCTTCATCTGTGGTATCTACAATGTCTACTTGTTTACCAATTTCTTGATTATCAGAGTAGATCATCTTGATGAGTTTTGAACCAAAGTTCTTTCTTACTATTGGTGCATGCCCAGCTTCTAACATTGGTTTATGGACATAAAATTCATCAGGGTTAACTGCCCCCTGAACCACCATTTCACCTAAGCCCCAAGAAGAGGTAATAAACACCACTTGATCAAAGCCTGATTCAGTATCAAGCGTAAACATCACCCCTGACGCTGCTTTATCAGAGCGCACCATGCGCTGAATACCTGCAGACAGTGCAATACCCTTATGATCAAAACCTTGGTGAACGCGATAAGAAATGGCGCGATCATTAAATAGCGAGGCATAAACGTGTTTCGTTGCCTCTAAAACGGCATCAACACCTTTTACATTAAGAAATGTTTCTTGTTGACCCGCAAAGGAAGCATCAGGTAAATCTTCAGCGGTTGCAGACGATCGAACCGCAACGGAAAGTGCTTGGTTACCATCAATCAATTCAAGGTAATCACGACGGATACTCTGTTCTAATTCAACAGGAAATGGCGCAGCTAAAATCCAGTTACGGATTGTCGCCCCAGTGCGCTGAAGTGCTTCAACATCATTAACATCAAGAGCGCCAAGCAAATCGTAAATACGATTATTTAGCCCTTCATACTCTAAAAACTCATGGAATGCGTAAGAGGTAGTCGCGAATCCGTTAGGAACAGACACTCCCGCATTTGAAAGGTTTGATACCATTTCACCAAGCGAGGCATTTTTTCCGCCAACTTGGTTCACATCATTCATTGATAAAGTGTTGAACCAAAGGGTGTACTTTTGCATGTGTATCTCCGAAATAATTCAGCTACCAACTAAAAGCAATCGTTTGCGTTGCTGCGTAAAAAAAACCACTTTTTCGTCAGGTTGTGGCATTAGTTACAGAACGTACGACGACTTTTCTATACTTTATTCACATCTTATCTCAAAAATAAATCCTTATTTGAACTTATTATGCATCACAAAATTGAAACTCGTGACGTGTTCTACATTTCTGATGGAACCGCCATAACATGTCAAACCGTTGGTCATGCTGTCCTTGCGCAGTTTCCATTAAAAGTCAATGAGCAGACTTTTCCTTTTACTGAAAATGGGCACAAGGTCGCTGAAGTGGTAAAAGAGATAGAGCGATCTTTTTTAGCGACGGGAGAAAAGCCTTTAGTTTTCTTCTCTATGGTCGTACCTGAAATTAAACAACAGCTATTGTCAGCCAATGCACTGTTCTACGATGTATTACAAACCATGGTTAATTTTGTTGCCGACGATCTACAGCTAGAGCCCAAGCCACAATTGCAACGCTCACACAGTGTTGGTAAGGATCAAGACGGTTATTTTGATCGAATAGCGGCTATCGAATACACCCTTTCCCACGATGACGGTATTTCTCTTCGTGGTTTAGAGGAAGCTGATTTGATATTACTTGGCGTATCACGCAGTGGGAAAACGCCCACCAGCCTTTATATGGCAATGCAATTTGGTTTAAGAGTGGTGAACTACCCATTTATTGCCGAAGATCTTGCCAAACTTCGTTTACTGCCTGAATTTGAAATACATAGACATAAGCTTTTTGGCTTAACTATAGATCCAGAAAGATTGACAGAAATCCGCAACAACCGTCTCGCCAATAGTGATTATGCCAGTGAAAGCCAATGTGAGTCTGAACTGTTCAGTGTAGAGAGTTTATTTCGCAGAGAAGCGATCCCCTATATCAATACATCCAGCATGTCCGTCGAAGAGATCTCAACCAGAATATTAGAAAGAACAGGATTAAAACGCCGTCTGTTTTAGCCCTTCATTGAAGGCAAAGAAAATAAAGCTCTGAATACATACACGTGAACAGAGCTCTTATTTATTCAATTACAACGCGTTAGCTGAGATTTTTTATTGAGAGTAATATGCATTAATAACAGTTACTTGCAAATATCCCACTCTCTAACACATCAAAAAATCACTTTTTAAAATAGGTTGAAGGCTCAGGTAAAACAGGTGGTGTGCTATCCATATATGTTAAAAAATGCATCCAAATATCATGCGTTCTTTCTTTGGTTAATTGAGTTTTACAATCCAATGCCATGACATTACGAATAGTTCCCTCACGCCATTGGGTGTAAACCGCATTACATTGCGCTTTCATATACACTTCCCAATCTTTTTGCGCTTGCTCTATCGCCTTCACTAACTCGGGATCTTTTTTATTGTGCTCAACGCTGGCAGCTAAATATTTGGACAATTCATCTTGTGCAGAGGCTAGCGTTAACGAGGCACAATCATTAATTTCCAACGTGTTACGTGGGTTATCGCAATCTAATACTTTTTTGGCTGCAAAAGATGGGAACGACAAACAAACAAATATAATTAGCCAGTACTTTTTCATCGATAAGCCTCATTTAAATATAAGCAACAAGTGTTAACAAAGAGATTAGCTCAATTATAGCGTTATGAATCTACTCTTCCCGAAAATACATCTAGCAACGGGCCCCTTCTGGCACAATTATGGGTAAATCTGTACAACCGAAATCAACACCAAACTGACTCAATAGACAGGTCATTTGACCGCGATGATGCGTTTGGTGATTAAAAATATGCTGACAAAACTCACCAACATAACGTTCAATGATCTGACCATCTGTTGTTGTATATCTCACGATTTCATTACAGGTTGCTGCGGTAAATCCCTTTGTTATATCAATATACACAGCATCAACTAACGAACGTAATTGTGATAGTTCGTCCATTGTTGTTACGAATGTATCATTAATCCTTTTCGCTACAGGTAACTGCTCTAGGATTTCCGAATTAACCTCAACAATATTATTAGCAATTAAACGTCGCAGCATAATTAAGTCGCCAAACAGAATATGATTCCAATGCGCCATTACAGTTGGAAAAAATGCATTGGTATTTTGAAACAGTTGTTCATCTGTAAGCTGTTTACATGCATTTAAAAGCTGATTATTCATCCGCTGATTGTATATTGCCAACATTCTAAAATTTGAGGATAAATCCATTTTTGCCTCTTATTATCATGACTTATTTATTAAAAAGTACCACTCAGAAAATTAAGCTACTGATATGTGATTTTGTTATAACACTTTTACCAAAAAGTACGTTTTATGCCCTTTGGGCGAATCATCAATTTCGCCATAGACTTTAAATCCCAGCTTTTCATAAAACGGTTTTGCTTGAAAATCTAACGTCTCAGTACGTATTTGTGTTAATTGTTTTTCTTTCGCTAACGCCACTAATTGTTCGATAAGTTGAGAGCCTACACCATGCCCACGCGTTTCTTCCGACAACCAAAGCAACTCCAATACGCAATAACTCCACACCACACTTGCTTGCAGCCCACCGACATATTCACCTTGATCATTCTGCGCCATAATCGCAAAACGTAAACCTGATTCAAACTCTCCATCACTCGGTAAATACGTTGCGTTAAAAGCGCTGATACCATCACTTATCACTTGTAATTGATGCTCAGAGGGTTGAACAGATACTTCAATTTTCAATGTTTGCTCCAATGACGATAAAGAAAATATTAACGCGAAGAAATTAGCATGAAAATTATCTTAATGCTTTGGGTTATCGGCTATTCTGCGACGTCAGTTAGCATCATTAATAACAAGTAAAAACACGATTTCAGTGTAATCAGTTATTAAAAAAGAAATCGCTAATAAAAAAGCACTCAATTGAGTGCTTTTTTAATTAATGGGTTTGTTTTGCCTTAACTATCTTTTCCGCTAATTCGGCAAACCCATATCCCCCATTTTCTGTCGTAATAAATTGGGGATGATGAATTAACTTAGGTAATAATGCGCGGATATTATTAACCCCAAACGTTAATGGCAGCCATGCAAACATACCTTCATCATTTAAAGAATCGCCGACATAACTGACTTCAGTTAGATCACGGTTTTCATCTGGTGCAAATTGCGTTAAGTAAGCTTCACTCGTTTGCTGTTTACTATGATTACCGACCCAAGCATTAATATGAATTGAGCTTTGTGTTGCATGAACTCTCTGCCCTTCAATATCAAGATGCTTTATCTTTTCAAGAATGTTTTTCGTCACATCCGAAGGTAACGGCAGTCTATCTTGTGCAATATTGACGGCAACATCACAAAATCGAAAAGGCTGGTCAAGGCTCAAACTTACATCTGGATAATCCAGTAACAGACTCTCAATCGCATGGCTCAGTGTTTGTTGTTCTCTTTTCATCATCTCAGCGTTACGAATATAGTGTGTCGTAAAACCTTGCTGATCTTTACGCATCCAAAACGCGCCATTTTCACCAATGACACCATGTAAAGGCCATAACTTTGCCATTTGATCGCACCAACCGGCACAGGCACCCGTTACAGCAATAACGTTAACACCAACGGCTTCAAGCTTACTTAATGCTTGTAACGTCTCGGGCGGTAACTTACCTTCCCACGTTAACGTATCATCGACATCTGTCAGTAACCATTTCAGCTTTTTCAACTGATGAACATCAACTTTGTCCAATGACTCAACCATTCACCACTCCAAGAATCACTTCTTCATTTTGTTTGAAGTGATCATAAGGTATGCGCTTTGAAGTGTCACAATCAAATAAGTGGATATTTTCAGGTTTAATATTTACACCTAAGCTATCGCCCATTTTAATTGGGCTATGCCCTTCTACTCGTAAAACGAGCTGTTGCGATTGGGGCTCTTGTGTCTGGCAATAAAGCAATAAGTCAGCCCCTAATGCTTCAATAAACTCGACTTCAACGTTAAACCAAGGCTGCTCATTAACGATTTGTAGATGTTCTGGACGCAGCCCAAGCTTCACTTTCTTTTGCTCTAAAAAATTTGCTGATAGTGATTTTACACGGCCATTTAGCTCAATACCTTGAGACGTCATATTCGCATCAAGAATGTTCATTGAAGGAGAGCCAATAAATGTCGCAACGAACAAGGAGGCTGGGTTGTCATAAATTTCTATCGGTGTCCCCACTTGCTCGACGTTACCTTTGTTCAACACCACTAACTTATCAGCCAGTGTCATTGCTTCTACCTGATCATGCGTAACATATACTGATGTCGTCCCAAGGCGACGTTGTAGCTTTTTGATTTCAAGGCGCATTTGAACACGTAACTTAGCGTCGAGATTTGATAATGGCTCATCAAACAGGAACACTTTTGGGTGCCTTACAATAGCTCGTCCCATAGCGACGCGCTGACGTTGGCCTCCCGATAATTGATTAGGCTTGCGATCCAATAAATGATCAAGCTCTAACATGGTCGCCGCTTCATTGACTAATCGTTCAATCTCGTGTTTTGGCGTTTTACGGTTACGTAAACCATAAGCCATATTATTAAATACTGTCATGTGCGGATATAAGGCATAGTTTTGAAAAACCATCGCAATATCACGCTCACCTGGTTCGAGATCATTGACCCGTGTCGTATCTATGCTTAAATCACCTGATGATATTTCTTCAAGCCCTGCAATCATTCGAAGCAATGTTGATTTACCACAACCACTTGGACCAACTAATACCACCATTTCACCGTCTGAAATATCAAGGTTCAGTTCATGAATTGCTTTAAAACCATTAGGGTAAGATTTCGCAATTTTATTAAGCGTTAAAGTAGACATTTATTTCTCCGAATCAACTAGGCCTTTAACAAAGGCTTTTTGCATTGCTATAACAACAATGACTGGTGGTAGCATTGCGATAATCGTGGTTGCCATAATTTTGTTCCATTCAATAACACCATCAACCACGCCCGTCATTTGCTTGATCGCCATGACGATAGTGAAATAATGGGTATCCGTCGTGATCAATAACGGCCATAAATATTGGTTCCAACCGTAGATAAAAGTGATCACAAATAAAGCTGCGATATTGGTGCGTGATAATGGTAATAAAATATCGAAAAAGAATTTTATGGGACCTGCACCATCAATCCGTGCGGCTTCAACGAGTTCATTGGGAATCGTTAAAAAGAACTGCCTAAATAAGAACGTCGCTGTTGCACTGGCAATTAATGGAATGGTTAAGCCTGAAAATGAATTCAACATCCCCAAATTACTGATCACCTCAAACGTCGGCATAATACGCACTTCAACAGGCAACATCAGGGTGAAAAAGATCAACCAAAAAGCAATCATCCTGCCACGAAAACGGAAGAAAACCACCGCATAAGCAGACATAATAGAGATTGTTAATTTACCCACAGTGATACACAGCGCCATAATAAACGAGTTAAGTAATAGCCCATTTATGGATAAAGACTTATCACTAAAAGCCGTATGTCCACTCAGTAAATCTTTAAAAACACTGAACCCAAGATCACCAAACCATAACGGAGTACTAGTCGCGAAATCATGATTCTCATGTGTCGTTGCCACGATTGCTAACCATACTGGTAACGCGATAGAAATCACGCCAAGTATCAGCAAAAGATGACAACAAAAATTAAAAAGAGGTCTTCTTTCTACCATTAGTACGCTACCTTCTTTTCAACATACTTAAATTGAATAACCGTTAATAAAGCCACCAATATCATTAGGATCACCGACTGTGCCGCAGAGCCACCTAAATCTAATCCGATGAAGCCATCATTAAAGACCTTATAAACCAAGGTTGAGGTGCTATTACTTGGCCCGCCTTGTGTCATCGCATGAATGATCGCGAAGGTATCAAAAAAGGCGTACACAAAATTGACGACTAATAAGAAAAAGCTCGTTGGGGAGATCAGTGGGAAACTGATCGTTAAGAAACGCTTAATAGGGCCACTGCCATCGATAGCTGCGGCTTCATGTAATGATTTAGGAACTGATTGCAGTGCCGCTAAGAAGAACAGAAAGTTATAACTAATTTGCTTCCAAGTCGAAGTAATGATCACCATCCACATCGCATGGCTGCCATTGAGTTTAGGGTTCCAATCTACGCCCAAGAAATGCAGCATATCGGTAAACACACCAATCGTTGGATCAAATAAAAATAGCCACAATGAACCAGCAACAGCCGGTGCTACAGCGTAAGGCCAAATTAAGAATGTTCGATAGGCTAATGAACCACGGATAATTTGCTCAGCTAATGCCGATAATATTAACGCACAAACTAATGCTAATACGGCAACACTAATACTGAACTGGAGCGTCGTAAAAAAAGCATCTAAATAATTAGGATCATGAAACAGGTTCATGAAGTTTTCGAGACCAACAAATTCTTGGCTCATACCAAAAGCATCTTCAAGTAGAGATGATTGATAAATCGCTTGTCCTGCCGGCCAAATAAAGAACACAAACGTGATCAGAAGTTGGGGCGCAATAAGGAAAAACGGAAGCCATTTGTTTTTAAATACAACAGGGGATGACATACAAATACCAAAATAATACAGGCAAGGTGTATATCCCCCGCCAAAATTAGCGGGGGATGAATCTTAATCAAAGAGTTAAATTATGATTTTTGTGTTCTTTCAAAGCGACGAAGCTGCGCGTCACCTCGGCTTTTCGCATTATCTAATGCTTCTTTTGCCGAAATTTTACCCGCCCATACGGCTTCAAGTTCTTCATTAATGATGTCGCGTGTTTGTAAGAAGTTACCGAAGCGTAAGCCTTTTGAATTAACCGTAGGTGTTGTCGATGTCATTTGCTTAACAGCAACATCAGTCCCAGGGTGAGTCTTGTAAAAACCTTGCTGTTTGGTGAGTTCGTACGCTTTTTCTGTGATTGGCAAGTAGCCCGAGAATTGGTGCCAATCAGCTTGCACCGCTGGGCTTGAAAGGTAGGTAAAGAACTTAGCAACGCCTTTGTATTCTTCTTTTGAGTGTCCACGAAGTACCCATAACGATGCACCACCAATAATGGTATTTTGTGGTTTTGTCACTAATTCATCATCATAAGGTAATTGTGCAACACCGACATCTATCCCTTTCATATTCTCTTGAATACCAGCCAGACCCGCAGATGAGCCCATTGTCATTGCACACTCACCCGTATAGAAAAGCGGCATACCATCAGACTGACGTCCACCATATTTGAACAAACCTTCTTTCGCCCACTTACCCATTTGCTCAACGTGTTTAACGAAAGGCGCATTGTTAAAGGTAAATGTGGTATCTACACCATCAAAGCCATTGTTGTTGGTTGCCATTGCAACATTGTTTCTTGCACCGAAGTTTTCGATTTGCGTCCAAGACTGCCATGTTGTACTAAAGCCACATTTAGCACCTGAAGCAATCAGCTTGCGAGAATCTTCTTCTACTTCTTTCCATGTTTTCGGTGGGTTAGTAATCCCTGCTTTAGCAAACATCTCTTTGTTGTAATAAAGCACTGGGGTTGAACTATTAAATGGCATCGATAGCATTTTGCCATCGTTAGTTGTGTAATAACCTGTTACGGCTGATAAATAATCGTTTTTGTTAAAAGGTTCTTTGGTATCCGCCATCAATTCATATACAGGATAAATCGCTTTCTTAGCTCCCATCATAGTGGCAGTACCCACTTCGAAAACTTGTACAATAGCAGGCTGCTCTTTCGCTCTAAATGCAGCAATTGCACCTGTCATCGTTTCGGCATAAGTACCTTTATAAACAGGTTTGATCTCGTATTCAGATTGGCTGGCATTAAAGTTGTCGGCAATTTCATTCACCTTTGTACCTAACGCCCCACCCATAGCATGCCACCATTCAATTTCGGTCTTTGCTTGCACTTGTGTACTCATTAGCGCCGCTGCAACGGCAAGTCCTGCAATATGTTTAAAAGCCATTTTTATTCCTTGGAAACCATTTTTAACAAAAGCTGACGATTTAGCGGATGTTCACTTCTTGTGTTCCAACCACTCGTTTATTTTCAAGTGAACATTAGAAGCAAAAAGTGACATCTCGGTTACAATTGCATGAAGTAAATAAGATTAAGACTTTCAAAGCAGATGTAATAAAATTTTCATCAAACACATGGATAGTTCATTTGAAAATAACTGAAGATGGAAAAGAAAATGAAAATTACAGCTCACCGTGGTTTTTCTAGCTTAGCCCCTGAAAATACCCTTGCAGCGATGAAAGAAGCGATTAACTATGGCTGTGAGTGGATTGAAATTGACGTCCAACTAAGTGCTGATCACGTTCCTATGGTAATACACGACAAGACAGTAAACCGTTGCAGTAACGGCAAAGGGGAAGTGAGAAACTTGTCAAAAATAGAACTAAAACAGCTAGATGCTGGCTCTTGGTTTAGCGATGATTTTAGTGATGAAACCATACCAACATTAGAAGAAGTATTACAGCTAACAAGTGAAGCTAAGGTCGCGTTAAATATAGAATTAAAAATTCACGCAGGAGACGATATTCATTTGCTATGTGAAAAAGTTGCTGAAGTGATTAATAAGCTAAATATTGAACCTGAGTTAATGCTTTTCTCTAGTTTTGACCAATCAGCACTATTAACCATAAAGCAACACCTTCCTCACGTAAGAAGAGGTCAATTGTGGGAAACGATCCCAAACAATCACGCTGATGTTTTAAGCGAGCTAGACGCTTTTAGTGTTCATTGTGATTATCGTTATTTAACAGAAGATAAGGCAAAAGCAGTCAAACGCTTAGGTTATCAGCTTTACTGTTACACCCCGAACCAACCGGAACTTGTTGAAGAGCACTGGCTATGGGGAGTTGATATGATGATCACCGATACGCCACACCGTTACCTAGCAGCAAAATAATCAAATAAAGGATGGCAACATATTTCATGGATGATTTAAGTACCCGTCAACAACAAATAATGACGTTAATACATAAGCAAGAATATTGTTCAATTGAAGAATTAGCGCAACAGTTTGAAATAACGCCCCAGACGATCAGACGCGACATTAACTTACTTTGCCAACAAGGGATCGCTATGCGTCACCATGGTGGCGTTGGCCTTCCTGTTACATTGAGCAATCGAAGTTACGATGCCAGACAAATCACTAATAAAGACGAAAAACAAGAAATAGCAAGAAATGTCGCTAAAGCCATTCCCAATGGGTGTACATTATTTTTAGGTATCGGAACCACCATTGCCTGTATCGCTGAGCAATTAGTCAACCACCGAGAATTACGAGTAGTGACGAATAATTTTCAAGCCGCGCATACGCTCTCGAAGTTCGAAAATATAGAAACGTGGATACCCAGTGGTAAAATAAGAGCGAACGGTGGTGATATTGTCGACGACACAGTACTCAATTACTTTAGTCAATTTGCAGCAGACATCGGTATTATTGGCTGTGCGGGTATCTGTGAATTACCTTACGCTTCACCTCAAACCAGCTATTCGACAGAGAAAAAGCAAGCTGTTGCGATGGAGCATGAGCTAAGAGAAAGCAGAGTGAGTCAGGCGATTTTAGACAATTCGCAACAAACCTGGTTAGTCGCCAATCATACAAAATGGCAACGTAAAGCCAGTACAAAAGTTGCGCCTCTTTGCCAGTTTGATCGTGTATTCACTAACAGTAGAAAAGATAACCAGCTATCATAATGACGTTTCTAAACATCATTTAACAACGGGTTGGTTTAATTTCCATATTTGCCAACTACCGTTATCATGAGGAAGCACTTTGCTTTCTTACCACTTAACATCAACATTGCCTCTTTTAGTAATAAAAGAAACGGCGGTGATAATAATTATTTTCCCCTCTCGACCAAATCTTTAATTTTGGATGCTTTTTCAAAATGATCGAGTTGATGCGTTTTAATCCACCACTTAGCCGCTTCCATTAACAAGTCAGGATCGTCATTTTTGTTTTTGAAAAAAGCGTAAAAAGACACACCTACATTTTCACCTTTACTGGCTATTTTCTTATTGCACACATCGATAATTTTATTTCTTAGTGATGCTCTCATTACTTCTCTTCATATTTTATATATATGACAGTTCGATCATAATATATGAACCATACACAGTTTGATTTATTTATCATCGAGGGTAAGTTTTTTCAACTGAACGAAAAAATAGTTACTTTATTTTCCTTTAAACATAAATAAAAATTACAATTCATGGAATAAGCCGAAGTAATAAGCAGGAATAGATAGCCCTATAAATAAAAAGCCCAAACCAACGCCATTACTATTTGCTATACGAGCATTTTTTTCATCACCTTTTTGGTATAACACATCAGTATATTGGCCAATAGGTATGACTTTAGAATGAAATGATGTTTTTGATTTTACACTGTAGGTCTGTTTATTAACTGTAACTTCAAAATAAGGGCGATACATCTTTCTTTTAAGATTATCATTATCTTTTGAAAAATATTCATCATAGCTAATTATTTTACCTTGAGTCTTAATCGCATTTTTATTAAATCGCCGATAGTCATAGCATATATAAACGCCTAAAACACTAAATAGAATTGCAGCAAAGAGAGGAACAATATTCATTATTATGCCTTAAATTATCAATTACTTGAGGGTTTCGAACAAACTAGATAGTCAAAGCCATTCTCAACGAGAGACGCTTCCATAATAGAAATAACTTGCCGACTCGTTTTTTTACACATCACATCCGAATAATTGATCTTGTTTAGAATAAGCGAAGATATATGCTCTATCTCGTATTCAAACCCACCTCCGCTTACAGCCGCTGAAATTTGTGTTTGTTCACCTTTAAACGATATATCGATTTTCTTTGGGTTCCACCATTTATTATGAATAACGATTTCTAGTTCAGGCCCTCGAATGATGGCTTCTCGTTTGAGGTCACGCGTGATCGATGCGCAAATTTCACCTTTTATCTGGCCATCAAATTTAAACACGACATTTTCATCGACTTCGCTTTGGCTATTATCATTAACGTACTCGACAGTGGGTTTCTCTATAGGAGTATTTGTTAATCGACACAAATCAGCATAAAACCAGAGACCGTATACACCGACATCTAAAGTCGCCCCGCCACATAACGTTGGATTAAATAAGTGCCAATCACTATCGAACTCATGCCAATTACCAAAGGAAGCTTCTATCGCGTTAATTTCAACCTTGTTTTCTTTTATAAACTGCTTCATTGCTTGATAAGCGGGAAATGCGACTGTTTTCATTGCTTCAGCTAACAGTAACCCTTTTTCTTCAGCAAGCGTCGACATCGCATCCCAATCTTGTAAGTTAGTGAATGCTGGTTTCTCTACAAGAACATGCTTTCCTTTATTTAGAAATAATTCAACCAAGCCTTTATGAAATGGGTGAATAGTCGCGATATAGACAATATCTACATTAGCGTCGTTTGCGAGTTCTGTGTAGGAACCATAACTTCTTTGGCAACCATATTGATTTGAAAAGCTATCAGCTCGCTGTTTATCTCGTGCCGCAACAGTATAGAGTTCAGCATTGTCGACTTGCATAGTCAGATCTGAAACAAAGCGATGTGCAATTTTACCCAGTCCTGCAATTCCCCAGCGTGCTTTCTGATTATTCAACTTATTATCCTTTAATGTTTGCTTTCTAGTCTTGTCCGCGCTTGGTGACCAAGATACCCGTAAGGATACACAAAATACCCAATAAAAGGGCAAGTTCTACACCGTTACTGATAGCATCCCAAACAACTCCCGTCAGCAATTGACCGGTTATGACAAGTATTACTGTCAGCGTTGCGCCAACTTTTGATAACACATAACTATTAAGAGCGACAAACAAAGCCCCCATCACACCGCCAAGTTAATCTAATATTGGAACAATATCGACTACCCTAATGCACATTTATGCCAACAAAATTGAAAGTATCTCTTGATTATTTAGAACAAAATTTGAGTGATAAGAGCCAAATTTGGTAATGGTATTCACTCTAACTACAGAAGAGATAATGATGAGTTAGCCGAATAGCTAACTCATTTATGGACAGAACCTTCTTAGTCGCTTTAGGCGATATCTACCCTTCGGATAACTTTTCGTATCCTAAAAAGCTAAATGCCACCGTTGATACAGGTGGTGATTTTGATAGAAACTGGACACAACCTTATATCCTCAAATCGTTGTGTCAGATTTGCTTAATGCAAAACTTTTTTAGAAAGTGCAAAGCACGACTAAACTCTGAAGTGCTTTAGATCCATTTTAAGTGTTAGTACTCGTCCCCACCAATAATCGATAAAACAAAAGAACTGTCTTTATAATATGTGTATAATGTATATTAAATCAAACACATAAAAGCTAAGTAAGCTCATGCATATCTGTTACATTTGGGTAAAGAAGTACAAAAATTTTCGAAACTATGGATTGAATTTATCGAATGATTACACATTCAACTTTGATCATACAAACTCAACGCTTAGTTACAGTGATAATACAGTACTGCCTGAAGGCTTTTTTGGAAAAAACATTAGTGGTGTTACTGCTCTTTTGGGAGTAAATGGATCAGGTAAAACCACTGCGTTGGAGCTAATATGCCGATGTATTACGGAACATTACCACTTCATAGAAAGTTACATTTTAATTTACAAAATAGATAATAATTTCTATTTATCAAATAATTTCAAAGAAAACATATCGATCAATTTCCCTTTCATCCCAGATAATGAAAATAGAAAATTAAGGGAACTGAATACAATATATTTTTCAAATGTATTCGATCAAAACAATCTTGAATTTAACAATAAGGTTATAGATATATCAATAAATAGAAAGATGAACCCTAGGTACCAATATAAAGATAGCTTAGATAAAAAAAGAGGAGAAATTGAAAAGCAAATTATATTTTTGCAGTCAGGCAAAGCAAAAAAGATTAACTTAGATGCACCAAGAAGAATTGAATACAAACTATATAAAAACACAACAGAGCTAATAAAAAAAACATTCAAGACAAATTTTGGACGAAGTAATTCAGACATTTACGAGCCTAAACCAGATGAAAACATAGGCGAAAACTTAAGAAGAATATTCATTAGTGAGCGAAGAGAATATCATTCTCGAGACGGTATAAAATATACCTCAATGCTAATTAGACAGCATTTTATAGTTTCAATCATTAGAACAAAACCTGAGGTCCAGAAGGTTCTATCTACCTTTTTTGAGGATTTGAATAGCGAAAGTAGCTCTATAGCTATACTAGAAGCTCTTTCAAAGAAAACCTCTTTATCCCTTGGTGAACATTACTTATCGGAAATGATTAACATAATAATACTTCAACTTGAGGGTTGGCTAGAAGTATTTAACTATGAATCAGAACAAAGCATTCGAGGAGGAAGACATTCATTTATAGTCGATATAAATGAAGACAACCTTTGGCATCATACAAAGTTGTCACACATATTTGAAATGCTAATCGAAATGGATGCATCATGGCATGGTATTAGCTCTGGACAAAAAGCATATTTAAACATGTTTAGTTCAATATGGAATTGCATAGAAGAAAATAAAAATAATAAATTTAATAATCACACACTAATATGTATTGATGAAGGGGATTTATATCTTCACCCTCAATGGCAAGTAGAGTTCGTAGAACGTCTAACAAACTGCTTGCCAGCAATTTCCAATGGAAACGTACAAATTATATTTACAACACATTCTCCTTTACTCGTTTCTGACATACCAAATCAGTGTGTTTGTGTGTTAAATGAGTGTGATGATAAGAAAACTTCTGAATTAAAAACCTTTGGTGCAAATATTTACGACATTTATAAAGAAGTATTCGGCATGGGAGCCACCCGAACAGGAAATATATCACATAAATATATTAAAAAAACTTTTGATATCTTGGATAAGAAATCGTTAGATATGTCTGATTATGATTTTTTAAAAGAAGCAAAAAATTTAATTGACAATAAGCTAATTCTTCAACACATAAATTTAAAGCTAAGTGATCATGATTAATCTATATACTTACCTAAAAACAAGATTTGATGACGTTGATAACGTACTTAAAGTTTCTACAGATAAAGTTTGGAACAGCCTAAATCCTAAGAATAAAAACGGCGAGTATTCATCTCATTCAATTATTGAAAGAGCTAAAAAATTTAGAATTGAAGTGTATAGTATTGAGCATCAGTCAAAGTATAAACTATCTTATATGAGACATAGGAATTTTTTAAATTATTTATGCAAGGATGGCGTATTAAAAAGAATTGTAACTTGCAAGCCTGAAAATTTCGAAAGTATATCAAGTTCAATCTATAAACATCTAACAAAAAGTGATTTGTATGTAAAGAAAGGCACATCCTACTATAAAACGAGCTTTGGTGAACTTATATATAAAAAAGTATTCAACTACGATAACTATCGTAAAAAAGCTATAGTTGGAGAAATATATAAAGAACTGGGTTTTGATAAGGCAACATGTCCCTACTGCAATTCTGAACCAGTTACAATAATTGACTTAGAAAAAGCTAGTTCTAAAAATAGCGCCAAAATAATTTTATTTGAACTTGATCACTTTTATCCTAAATCCAAATATCCCTACTTAGCGTTGTCTTTCTACAACCATATTCCATCATGCTCAAATTGCAATGGGAAGCTAAAGCGTTCTAGAGATTTTACCATCTCGACACATATTCAACCATACAATAGATGTTTTAACGATATTTACACTTTCTATCCAAATACTGACATTAGTTCTGGTAATAAACTAACAACAATCTCACTTCGGAGTAGTTCTGACCAAGTGGATAACTTAGTGAAGGACTTATCTTTAGATAAACGCTACGTAGAATTATTGCACCTATGTAATGCAAATGAACTAATAAAACTAATGCAAGATAATTATGACCTCTTTGAATCCGAAGAAGATGACAGGTATCGAGCGCTCTTTATTCAATCTATACAATCACATATCAAAGTTGATAAAGGGGAAATTCTTACATCTAATTTCTGTAAGCTAAAACGTGACCTAGTAAAGTTTTTTGATCAGCAGAAAGCCATCATTAAAGATTAGTTTGCTCATTTTGATATAATTTTTGATTAGTTCATGAGGTCAAATTAACTGTTGGATTAAACGGTATAGGATCGATTATATCGACTTGAATGGAACGGAATAATCTTGGGATAGGCCAACAATTCCCTCTTAATATCTATAATTTAAACGACTAGAGCGAGGGTTAAGTCTCTTGCTCTTTTCTGCCTGTTTTGTGAGGTATCGCTTCCAGCGGACTTCCACAACAATGCAGGGGATAATTTCAAGTTAGGAATCACAATTCTGTAAGAAACTGGGAGATTCCGAGCATAGCCCCTTAACCGAAAATCATGAGGAAAAGCACTGCGATTCTTGTGGCGTGATCTGCTACTGAGTAATTACGTTAACACCGAAAGGGGCAAAAATGAGTTTATTAAACGTGTTTTACTAGCGGCTTTTGCATTGGAATACAATCCAAACTAATGCCTCTTGGTGAATGATAGGTAGATAGTTTCTCCCCTATAAACCCATATGAACGATAGAAAGGCGCCGCATTTATCGTGGATTCTAATTTCAGCAACAATAGGCCGTTTTCTTTAGCCAAGTTTTCCAAAAAAGTAAGCATCTGCTTTGCCGCACCTATTCCACAGTACTCAGGATCAACAAAAATAGCATCAACCATACCTGTTTCGATATTGAGCTTACCACTACCAATAACGCGGCCATTAGTAACAGAAACATAGAAAGTTTTCATCACATCTTGAACGAATCCGTCAGACACTCCCCCATCAGTCCACAATGAAAGCTGTTCTTTACTGTAGTACGCTGAGCATTTATCTAAGATTGCGCGGCTTCTCAACGCATGAATTAAAACCGCATCTGCTTGAGTTGCTTTCCTTATTGTGATCACTAAACTTCTCCCTCGGTATTCACAGAATTCTCAATACAGTAACTAATTAATCTAAAGTTCAAACGTAAGAATGTGCGTGGGCAAATTAATATCAACTTGTTCAGGCTATATATAATTTAACGCAACTAATTTTATAGCCTGTTAACCGACAATAGAAACAAGCCCACAGCGTATTATCTTTGTTTAATTACTTTGTTATATGTTCTAAGCACCTAACAAATCAAGGTGTTTTATCTTTTTGTAGCGTAATGCCATAGATATGCAGTGTGACAACTCTTTCGTTGGAACATGGTCGCCAAGCTTAAATATTAATGCCCGATTACCTTCGTACTCAAAGGTATTTCCGTATACCTCTTTAAAGGTATCAACTAAGGTTGTTTGGCAGTGGAAGTAAATACGATATTCATTTGGGAATTTGGGTTTCCAGTCATATCTAATAGTGCTTCCAATTTTAGAAATATAACTTGGCTCTCCCCACTTTAGTGTTTCGATTAAATCAGCAATCCCATGTTCATTTGCTGTATTTATGATAAGTGAACGAATAACTAAGAGAGACTCTGTTACTTCATCAGGATACGTTTCAAATTTTTGTTTAACACTTAAATCCATTCGTTTGCTCCTATAAATAAGAACATATCACGCTTAATTAAAATATGGGCAGCACTACCCCATTACTTTAAGCACTAAAGTGTCACTAAAACAATGTATTGGAGTGTAATCTTATACACTTTCCTATAACACGCATAAATGTTTGCAGTTACAAGTTGATCGTATCTTTTGGGTGATTGATCCCATCGTAAATTTTGACGGGCTCCAAATCATAAGGATTAACGCCATCAAGACATGCAACATTAATTGCAAATTGATGGGGATTAGAACGTCTTTGATGATGAGTATAGATACCGCAAGTCTTACAGAAGTAATGTTTAGCAGTCTTTGTATTGAATTGATAAAGGGTCAAGTTATCTTCTCCCTTTATTATCTTTAGGTTTTCAAGTAATACAGAAGCAGCGATGGCACCACGTTTTCGACACATAGAACATGAACAACGACGAGGATCTTCTAATCCGTTTGGCATGGTCAGCTCTAACTCAACAGCACCACAGTGACATTTTGCAATATGTATTTCTTTAATTTCCATTATTTAATCACCATGTCGATGCACCAACAGAACGACCAAGTTTATTGTGTAGTGAAGTAGTTGTAAGTACATTATTGGGCTTGTGAAATACATTTACATTTTGCTGTAAATAAACCTCAGTCTTAATGTGAGACTGAGGTTTAATGCTTATATTACTGTGGATTATGGACAACTGACCACAGTCCAAAACCAAGACGTTGAACTTGGAATTTCCCAGCTACCCGGATTGTTCTTTGCCTGATAACAAATATTGTTATAAGTCACTGTATCTCCGTTTTTAACCTTTGTTGAACCCGGTATGAACTCAACAGCAGTTGTTGGTGGTAGAGGATCTGTTGGCTGCACAGGATCTGTTGGTGGTACAGGCTCTGTCGGTAGTTCAGGATCAGTGGGTGGCGAAGGATTATCTATGCATTCAACCGCATCCCAAAACCATGACGCGTTACTTGGAACCTCCCAACTGCCAGGGCTATTTTTGGCTTGATAACACGGCCCATCATACGAATAGATCTCACCATTGATGGCTTTGGTTTTTCCGGGGATAAATTCAACGACCTGTGCTGGTGTTTCGGGATCAGTGGGTATTTCAGGATCTGTTGGGGGATCAATAACTATTGAATTACTCGATAGCAACTGCCAATCATCAAGGTAAGCAGATAGGTTATCGGTGCGGATACCGATAGTACCCTCAGTTAATAAATCATTGTTTACCGACAATAATTCGACACCATCTAGGGCCAACGTTAATTTATTACCTACCACAGAAAAGTGAATGTCATACCATTGACCAGCGGCAAGCTTCCCCTCTGTATTAAGGTAGTTTTTAACGCCATTGCTTAATTTGGTTTGAGCCAGAGTAGTATAAGAACCTTGGTATTTTACTTTAATCGTTACATTACCGTCATAACGAATAGAGCCTACATATAAATCATCAGATGTTTGGTAACGAGCAAACGCATGTAAGCCAGACCAAGCAGGTATAGTGCCGGAATTTTTCCATGCTTTAATGTACGCCCTATATTGATTCGTTTGGTCGGTGTACTTTATTTCATTGCCATTACTGTCTTTTCCTATCGCGACGACACGAAAGACTTTATCGTTCGTCCAACCTAACTTCCCACTATCCACAGATTTAGACTGTAAACATCCTGAAGTAACATCAAAATGATCGATGGCGCTTTTATTATTCGAACATTCTAACTGCTGACTATTAGGGTAGCTTGAGAAATCTTCGCCTGACCACGTAAAATTTTCAGATGCCGAGCCACTAATATAAGGCCCTTCACTTTCAGGGTAGGCATCATAGAATGCAGTAGCCGAGTTACTTGCAGTAATTAAACAGAAGGTACCAATGTAGCTAAATATTTTTTTTAGTTTGAAATAATTTTTGATCATTGTTGTATCCTTACATGATTGTTATTTAATGGTTCGTAACCATACTCATACCCATCTGGCGACAACAGTCGATAACGATAGCAGTGCACTCCATCGCATTACTCGCTCACTAGAAACATCGCTTAGCATATTAACCGTTAAATATATCAATCAGCACTTTGCACAACGGTTCAAGCGTTATTTAGGGAGCGTGATTAAAATTAATCGTCATTGATTACATTTTTAGAGTGTAAGAATGAGGTATAAAATGCGATTGGGGAGTATTGCTGACGAGATAAAAACTTTTAATAATAAGCGATAAAGAGGATATAACTAGAAATCAAAGTATTAAATTTGTTGATTAGCAGCTCATATACATTTTCAATAATATCTCCTTGTAGTGAGCACTTCAGACCTTCCGCTTTTTATGCCGCAAGTTAATCAACTCTTCTAATTGCTTTTGCTCTTTACGGGCTTGTTCGTATTGTTGTTTGGCAAGCCAGCGTTTTTTTACTTCTTCAAAGCGTTTAACTTGTTGATTACTGGCTTGTAATTGCTGCTCACTGTGATCACATTCCGCACTCATGATCGCTTGCTCATGCTGATGATGATCAATCATGGTCGTTAACTGTGACGTTAATTGATTGCTGTTATTTAACATCGCACTGTTAATCGCAGAGCCGTGTGTTTGTTCAGCCCCCATATAATGCTGTTTTAGCTGACCTAATAACTGTAGTTGTTGCTGATAATTATCCACTTGCCGGCGCTGCTGCTGGTAAATAGCACTGAGTTTATCGCGCTTTTGCTCTGATAATCGTTGTAATTGCTCAACAGCTTTGACTGGCAAATTCATGGTTTATTCTTGCTCCATTTCCTAAAACACGGTGTGGCTATGGTGCTGACGGACTGGATTGATTGCCTGAAAACAAGTTAGCTAATTGGGTTAAGCTCGCTTGGTAATCACAGTGTTCAGTCACAGGCTGCTGCAAAAACTGTTTAAGCTGGGGTTGCATCATTACCGCTTGATCTAATTCAGGATCTTGTCCTTGCTGATAGCCACCTAATGGTAATAACTCTTTTACTTGCTGATAATTCGCATTTAACTGCCTAAATTGGTTAGCAACAGTGACATGGGCTTGCTCAGTACAACTGCTCATACATCGGCTGATGGAAGCATTAATATCAATGGCTGGATAATGCCCTTGCTCTGCCAATGTGCGAGATAGCACAATATGACCGTCTAAAATGGCACGAGCAGAGTCCACTACCGGATCTTGCTGATCGTCCCCTTCTGCTAACACGGTATAAATCGCAGTTAAACTGCCATTGGGATTCTCTCCGTTACCAGCACGTTCTAGTAATTGTGGTAATAAACTGAATACTGACGGTGGATAACCCCGAGAAGCTGGCGGCTCTCCTAGTGCGAGTGCAATTTCACGCTGCGCCATCGCATATCGGGTTAATGAGTCCATCAGTAGCAATACGTCTTTGCCTTGATCACGAAAGTATTCGGCAACGCGGTGACAAAGCTTGGTCGCTCGTAAACGCATGAGTGGTGATTCATCAGCAGGCGCGGCGATGATCACTGCACGTTTTCGTCCTTCCTCACCTAAGCTACGTTCAATGAATTCACGGACTTCTCGACCACGTTCACCAATCAGCCCCACCACAATAATATCGGCGGCAGTGTATTTGGTGATCATCCCCATCAAGACACTTTTACCTACGCCACTGCCCGCCATTAAGCCAATGCGCTGACCTTTACCAACAGTCAGTAAACCATTAATCGCTTTAATACCAACATCTAATGGTGATTCAACTGGCTGGCGTTTCATTGGGTTAATAGGCTTTGGTTCTAACGATAAACACTCACCACCTTTTAGCGGTGAACCATTATCTAGCGGCTCTCCTAACCCATTAACAACTCGTCCAATCCACTTGTGGCTCACATTCACTGTACTGCCACCTTGCATCGGGATCACCTTTGCACCTGCGTATAATCCACCGAGTTGTCGAACTGGCATTAAATACGCAATATTGTGATCAAAACCGACCACTTGTGCTTCAATCTGCTCACCATCATCAGCGACGATTAAGCAACGTTGATCAAGTTTAAAACGACACCCCACGGCTTGTAGCATTAAGCCATTCACTTTTACTAACCGCCCCGTGACCCGTGCAATAGGCACACTATCAAGAGCGGCAAGGGCGGTTAAACTATCCGCTTGAAGACGATTCATGCAGATCTCCTTGTTCAACACGGATTGGGGTATCTAACGGGTGATTCTGCTCAACTAAATGTTGCTGCACATTCTCGATACAGGCTTCTAGTCGCGCATCACACCCCACATCGGCTTCTGCGTTATCGGTTATCAGCTGACAACCGCCGACGGGTAATGTGGGATTAGCAATCAGCTTCCAAGACTCAGGTAAGCTCTTATTGATGGTATGGATCCGATCAATATCTTGTGGGTTAAGTTCAATGATGATTTTTTCTGTTTTACCCGGAATCGCATCCAATGCTTCTTCTACTAGAGCGAGAATTTGTTGTGGCATCAATGTCAGTTCAGCACGGATAACCTGTTGCGACACTTTTTGTACCAAGTCGCAAATAAGCTGACGTTGTTGTTTGTCTTTTTCTTGTTGCCATTGTTCTAATTCAAACAAGATTTTCTCAACTGGTTTTACTGCTTGGCTAAAGATCTCTCGCCCTGCTTGTTCACCTTGTCCGTAACCTTGTTGAAAACCGTCTTTTTGCCCTTCTATAACACCTTGATCACGACCTTGCACAACGCCTTGGTTAAATCCTTCGTCATAGCCTTTGTTTAGCCCTTGTTGAAAGCCTTCATCCAATTTTTGTTGTAATTCAAACTGGCTGTCTTGCCAATTAATCGCAGGATCAACATCGCCTAATTCATCATTAAAACCATGATTTACTGGCTCTGCCACAGGAGGAAAACGATGAGGCCGATATTGCCCCGGTGATAACTGATGTATTTTTACTTTCTTCATCATTACTCCACCGTCATTTCCTGATAGAGCTGAAGATCAATCTCGCCATTTTCTGCCAGCTCACGCACTTGATCCATAATGGCAGTTCGGGCGCGTTCTACCTCACTCACAGGTACTGCACCTTTTAGCGCCATTTCATCTTCTAGGGATTTCACCATACGCTGTGGCATTGAACGTTTAATCGCTTGTTGTAAGCTGATCTCAGCACCTTTTAACGCAATCACCCACGTCGCGACAGGAATTTCTTGCACCAATCTATCCATGGTCGATTCTTTCTGGCGACCAAGCACCATAAAGTCAAACATGTTGGTTTCAATTTCGTGCACCATGTCTTCATCGTGCAAACGGAGTAATTCCATTAATTGGCCGCGATCACCTTCGAAACGGTTGATAATATCGGCAACTTGCTTCGTTCCTAAAATAGGTGCATTTTGCGCTTGTGACATATGAGCAATGCAACGTTCAATCAAATCATGTAAGTCAGCGGCAACATCATGATCTATTTCATCAAGTTGTGCGATGCGATATAGCAGCTCGTCATGATAATCCACTGGCATTTTCGCCAACACTTTCGATGAGGTTTCTGGCGGTAAATAGGCTAAGAATATCGCCTGCATTTGTGGGTGCTCTTGGCTAACATATTTAGCCAATAATTCTGCATCCACCCATTGCAATCGCTGCATGTTGTTACGTAATTCATCACCATAAATGTTATTAAGTAACCCTTTGGCTAAATCATTACCCAACGCTTTACGCAAAGTATTTGAAAGGTATTCTTTCGATGCGCCACGAATACCACTGTGCGCACGAAAATCTTCAAAAAAGTGCTGAATTACCCCTTTCGCACTATCACTTTGAATACCACTTAATGCCGCCATCGAACGGGTCACACGCTGCACTTCATCACGGGTAAAGTGCTTCAATACCTCCGCGGCGGCATCTTCTCCCATTCCCAACAATACGACGGCTGTTTTATCAACATAAGTCAGTGCAGGGGTTTTACTATCCGTCTGATTTTTTGTTTGTGATTGACTCATTAACATTCACCCATTGTTTTAAGACTTCAGCAACACGCTCTGGCTCTTCGGTTGAAATAAGCTGTAAGTGTTTAAGTTGGATTTCTAATGGCGAGCCCTGTGGTGGCAGCAAATCATTGTTGGCACTAAAGGCGTTATTCGTCCCGTTTATCCCTTTCGCGGCTAAACGCTCATTTAACGTTTCTTCGTGTTCTTGCTCTTCGCGAGTTTGCAGGCTTTCATCGTAAGAGTGCGCCATATCTTCTTCAGCAAAAGTTAACTCATCACGTCGACGATCTAATCCTGTTAAATGACTAATAAGCGGTCTTAGCACAAAGAAAATCATCGATAAGCCGAGAATACCGCCGATCATGTAGCGTAGTGGTTGTTGAACGGTTGGATCTTGCCACCACGGAATAGCAGGTGGCGCATCAATTGCAATCGGTGTGAAGTTGAAACTTAAAATACTCAAACTATCGCCACGAGCAGCGCTGATCCCTACCGCATCTTTGATCATATTGCTAATTTGCTGTGTTTCCGCTTCTGTCCATGCTTTACCATTTGGTGCAGCGGTAGAATTAAGTAACACAGAGACATTGAGTTTATTTAATTTGCCTTGTTGATATTGGGTATGACGAACACTGCTGCCTAACGCATATTGACGATTAATTTCCGTTCGTTCATTGGTGTTTTTACTGTCTTTGTTCTCTTCTTCGCCAGTAACGGGTGGCTTGTTACTTAATGAACCCGGCACACCTAAAGCAATATTATCAATACTGTTATTTTCAATACGGTGCTCGTTTTTCACTACAGGCGTTGAATCAACCACCTCTTTGGTTTCTTGGACATGGCTAAAATCAAGATCAGCGGCGACTTGTACGCGGTAATTACTTGGTCCGACAATCGGCGTTAGCATATCAGCGGCACGTTGGATCACCTGCTTTTCGAGATTCTTCTGATAGTCGAGGTATTTAGCATTCACTTTACCCATTTCAGTCGAGCCAATATCAGCACTGAGTAAACGCCCATACTGATCAACAACTGACACATTTTCTGTCTTCATTCCTGTCACACTGCCAGTAACAAGGTTAATGATGGCTTCAACTTGCTCAGTTTTTAGATCTTCACCCGGTTTTAGCTCAACCATTACTGACGCTGTCGGCGCTTCCGCATTGTGGCGAACAAATAAGGTTTTTCGTGGAATGGCTAAGTGAACGCGGGCATTAGCAATAGCATCAAGGGCAATAATAGTACGCACTAACTCGCCTTCCAATCCATGACGGTAACGTGCGGTTTCCATGAACTGGCTGGTGCCTAACGACGAATCTTCTTTTAATGAATCAAGCCCTGTCGGTAACTTGGCTTTGATCCCTTTTGCTGCCAGTAACATCCTAATTTTTGCGACTTCACCTTCTGCCACCAGCACCTGTCCGTTGGCTTCTTGTAAACGATAAGGGATCCCTTCCGTTTCTAATACCGAGATGATTTCACCGCTATCAAAACGTTCTTGCTGCCCGTATAACGGGCGGTAATTTTGACTTGAACTCCATAGTGCCACCACAATAATGGCAGCCACAATCGCAGCAAGTACAGCAGACAAAACCAGATTGCGCTGACTACTATGCCAAAGATTTTTAAGGTTATTAATATACGGATTTGACGACAATCCACTGCTCGCAGTTGAACCTGTTGCCGTATTTGTCATCGATGGTTGGGCAATGATTTCAGACATAAGTTACACCGGCATCTTCATAACATCTTCAAATGACGCAACCACTTTATTACGCACTTGCATGAGGGCAGAAAAAGATAAACTGGCTTTTTGGCTTGCCACCATCGCGCCTACTAAGTCGTCACTTTTCCCCAATTCAACCGCTGTCACTTTGTCACTGGCGATTTTTTGATGTTGATTAACGGTGTTTAATACACCTGTCATAGCTTGCGAAAATGACAATGGCGAAGCGGCAAACTGTGTATTGGTTGCGTCGACCTGCATCAGATTAGGTTTTACGATGAAATCAGCTTGAGTGCGTTGCTGCATCTGCTGCATTTTATCAAGCATGAGTTGTTCAGATGATACAGACGGTAGCGAATTATTTGTGCTCATTTAACTCTCCTTTTATGCCGCAGAACCTAATACAGCATCGATGTCTATTCCCTGTTCACGCATCGCGGCTAACTTGTAACGCAGTGCGCGAGTAGTAACGCCCAATTGCTGAGCCGTCTTGGTTCGGTTACCACCGAATTGTTTAAGAATTTTGATAATGTATTGAAACTCTGCCATTTTCTTCGCTTCTACCCGACCATTCCCCCCCTCAGTTTGAGGTAAAGATGGCGCAGTATTAGGATCAATTGGCAACATTAAATCTTGTGCGGTAATGAAATCACCATGACGCATCACCAAGGCTCGTTGCATGACATTTTCTAACTCTCGGATATTGCCCGGCCAGTGATATTTAGACAGTGCAAAACACGCATCTTCCGACAACTGGCACGCACTTCCCATTTGATATTTATTGATGAAAAATCGCGCCAGAGGAAGAATATCAGCGCTTCGATCTCGCAGTGATGGCCAATGCAACGGCAGCACATCTAAACGGTAATAAAGATCTTCTCGGAACGTCCCTTTTTGAATTTCTACACGAAGATCTTTATTGGTTGACGCTATGACGCGAATATCCAATGGAACGGTTTTATGACTCCCCACTTTTTCGACTTCACGCTCTTGCAACACACGCAATAATTTAGCTTGAAGACTGGGTGACATTTCAGCGATTTCATCTAATAAAATCGTACCACCATTGGCTTCTTCAAATTTACCAGTTTGCGTTTGTGTCGCGCCAGTAAACGCCCCTTTCACATGACCAAACAACACCGCTTCGAGCATGGATTCAGGAATAGCGGCACAGTTAACGGCAACAAAAGGCGCATTTGAACGCGAAGAATGTTGGTGCACATATTGCGCTAATACTTCTTTCCCGGTGCCAGATTCACCGGTGATCAATACGGTCGCGTTTGTCCCTGCCGCACGGTGTGCTAACTGCAACACTTGCTTGCTACGCCATGATTCCACCACGATATTGGTTAAGGGTTTATCTAGTGCTTCAACGCGCGCGAGTAAGCCCAGTAACTGTTCAGATTCAAAAGGACGTAGTAAATAATCGGTTGCGCCTGCTTTCATTGCATCCGCCGCCATCATTCCTTGCGCCTGATCGACAATAGCAATGGAAATGGGCGTGGAAGAACGGTGAGTCGCGACAGCTTTTTGATGGAATTGGCGAATAAAATCAGTCAGTGAGATATCTGTAATATGCGAGCTGACCAAAGTAATGGCTGAGCGAGATTGATATAACGCAGCACGTCCAGAAGTGAAGTGATTGACGCTATAACCATTGCCTTCAAGCACAGCAATAATTTGGTTTGCTGCACTTAAATTTGGCTCGACTAATTGAATATTGTTAGGCTGCATTAGCTACCCTTCCTTTTTACTGCATCTTCCTTGCGAATAGCGCGAATAGTCACGCGACGATTTTTAGCTTTTCCATCTTGGGTATTGTTGTTGGCAACAGGATAGCGAGATCCATGAGAGCGAATTTCCATCAGCGATGAGCGCACACCGTTTTCACGCAGAATGCTGGCTACATCGTCAGCACGAATTTTTGAAATCTGTAAATTGGCAACATTGGAGCCAACATTGTCTGTATGCCCATCAATCAATACACGTTTGACATTTTTGTCATGTTTTAAATAACTCGCTAAATCAGCCAAGATTTGTTTTTGTGATGAACTGACCACACGTTGACCTAACTTAAATTGCAATACTACGTCTCTCGCATCTTGGTATGCCATTGCAGGTAACTTGGCTCGACACAAATTAAAATCAGCCATTGCATGAGCCATATTCACTGAAGGGACTGTTACATCAAACGTGTTGTTTTGGTTCGACGATGACAGCCTTACTCCTAACCAATTACCTTGCGCCATGGCTTCAAGTAACAGCTCAATATCAGTATAAAAAGAGACTTGTCCTGATTTTTTATCTAAATCCACCTCATCGACTGTGATAGGTGCGGTATTCAATGCCCAAGGAGACTGTACTTGGCTCAATATGGCACGCTCATAAGGCGGTTTTACATGGTAGCTTTGTACCTGTATACCAAGTGGCTGCTTAGGTTTCGCAACAAAGGTAATTGCCCCAAATTGGCTAATGGTTTGACTCAATGAACAACTAAATTTATCGCCTTTATATTCCCACGAAACAAGATCCATCGGTAAAAATAACTCTTTAGCGACAGAACTCATGGAAAAGAATAAAGAAATAAAAATCGAATATATAAATATAATTGTATATTTTATGAGTGTCATAATAAGCACTCACCTCTACCTATTAATCACATGATTTATTATAGCCAAAAAATCTTATGGCGATTTTATATTTAACCCTAATATTCTAACGCTTGAATATATCTATTTAATAACCATAGAAAACAAGTCGAATAAATATTATTTGACGCTCTTGAGGGCATTTTTTTGACGTTTGTATTAACGAATTAATGTCATACTAAAGTCTAATATTATTCCATTATTAATCATAAGTTTAGCAACACACCTCCATTTGATTTAACTTCATCATAATCGAAGTTTTTTAAATTTAAACATTAAAACAATTTTTATTTCATCGAATGCTAATGCTATGAACTAAAGTCACATTTTTGCTCTTAAAAATTTTTAATTTATATCTTCATAGTTATAAACGCGATAAACATATTTATATATTACGAATAAACATCAACTACACTTTGTTTTTACCCACTTAACTATGATAACTATGGAATATATAAAATCAGATTTTGACAATAGATATCCCATATTGAATGTGGAATTGCTAGGAAAACCTATTCATATAATCAAAGATGAATTAGCTAATATTTTAAGTAATTCATTACTGGGATTAACTGACCAAATACAAAAGTGGGTGAAAACCCATGAACTGACGATGTCGGTTACTAGTATTGATTTTCAATCGCCAAAACAGGGACAACATGCGGCATTTACGGTGGCCCATAATGACGGGGGGATGATGAATTTTCGCTGTTCTGCGCCATTGCTCATTGTACTCGCCGATCGCTTTTATCACTCATCTGTAAATCGTCTTAATAGTGCTAAAAGTCAAACGATTACAACGAGTGATTTGCGGTTACAAGAACGCATAGGACGACTTTTTTCAGCCCAGATAGCACCAGAAAATATGTGGCAAGCCTGTGATAATTCACTATCAGATGATATCGGCTTAGTCATTCAACTTTCCGTTACCTGCGAAGAGACGATTGGCGACATCATCATCTGTATTGATTCCGCATTAATTCAAACATTAACCAGTGTTATTGGCTTACAACCCACATCTGAACTTAATGCACTCTTTAGTCAGCAACTTGAATCGACCAAGGTCAAACTCAATACAGTTTTATGTGAAAGACAGATGCCTTTAGACCAAGTATTGCAGCTAAGGCCCGGTGACATCTTTGATATTGATTTACTGCAATCCTCTCCGATCAGTATCGGTCAAGAGCATTTATTTAACGGCCATGTCGCAGAGCAAAACGGTCAACTTGTTTTAATCATCAACACCAGTAAGGACACATAAGCATGAGCGATATTAACGAATCCGACCTATTTAATGGTGATGACCTCAATTTCGACGATATTCAGTTAGAACAATTTGATGAAACACCTCAACTTAATAGCAGCATGTCGCAACGTAGCTTAAGTTTTTTCAAAAAGATCCCCGTGACTGTGACTCTTGAGGTCTCAAGCACAGAAATCTCATTAGGTGAGTTAATGAAAGCCGGTGAAGGCAGTGTGATTGAGCTAGATAAACTCAACGGTGAACCGCTTGATGTGAAAGTGAATGGGTCACTGATGGGCCATGCCGAAGTGGTTGTGATCAATGATAAATATGGCCTACGGCTAATTGATGTCGTCGAATCACCTCTTAACACCATGGATAGTTAAAAAATGATCGATCAGGGATACCGCTTGCTGATAAAAACATCTCAACAGCGCCATTGTCTGTATTTACTCACTTTGCTACTTATTGCGCTCGGCGTACTGTTTTCTTCGAGCGCAGAAGCCAATAGTGGGCTGAATTTCTTGACCGTTACAGATGATCAAGGCGAGCAAGAATACAGTGTAAAATTACAAATCTTGTTGTTAATGACAGCACTGAGTTTTATCCCTGCCTTTCTGCTAATGGCGACCAGTTTTACCCGCATCATTATCGTACTTTCTATTTTGCGCCAAGCACTGGGTTTACAGCAGAGCCCGCCAAATAGAATACTGGTGGGTATCGCGCTCTCTTTAACAATTTTGATCATGCGTCCGGTCTGGACGGATGTCTACGATAATGCTTTTGTCCCTTATGACAACGGTGATATTACCCTTTTACAAGCCTTTGATACTGCCGAAAAACCCGTTCGTGATTTCATGCTAAAACAAACCCATCAAAGTGCTTTAGAGCAGATGATGCGAATTGCTAACGAACCATTAGACCAAGATGTGGAAGATATTTCGTTTGCTATCGTGTTACCTGCTTTTGTGATCAGTGAGCTTAAAACAGCGTTTCAAATTGGTTTTATGTTGTTCATTCCTTTTTTGATCATCGATCTCGTGGTTGCCAGTGTCTTGATGGCTATGGGTATGATGATGCTGTCACCGCTGATTATTTCTCTCCCTTTCAAATTAATTGTGTTTGTACTCGCTGATGGCTGGACCATGACGGTCGGATCGCTATCTGCCAGCTTTGGATAAAACAGAAAGGAGTAAATGATGACCCCAGAGCTTGCTGTCGATCTATTTTCTAATGCAGTTTGGCTAATTATTAATATGGTAATGGTACTTGTTATCCCGGGGTTATTAGTCGGGTTAGTGATTGCCGTTTTTCAAGCCGCGACCCAGATCAACGAGCAAACCTTAAGTTTTCTCCCTCGTTTAATCATGACTTTGCTGATGGTGATTTTTGCCGGACATTGGATGTTAAGGCGCTTAATGGAATTATTTGATTACCTCTTTTATAACATTCCGGGAATGATTGGCTAATGGCTATCTCGTTTGCAGAGCTCAACGCCCTTCTCGCTCAGTTTTGGTGGCCGTTTTTTCGCATTGGGGCTGCCATGTTAGCCATGCCATTTTTTGGTGATGCGTTAATTCCTATTTGGGTACGCGCTTTATTAGCAGTTGCTATCAGTTTTATTGCCGCGCCACTGATGCCAGCTATGCCCACGACAGATTTACTTTCTCTCTCGGCACTTATGCTGGCTTTTGAGCAAGCAATATGGGGGCTGTTATTTGGCTTAATTATCCATTTCCTATTTTCCATCATGACATTGTTAGGTCAGATCATTTCACTGCAAATGGGCTTAGGGATGGCAATGATGAACGATCCCGTTAATGGTGTTTCAGTCGCAATTCTTGGGCGAATGTTTTTACTGTTTTCTACCTTGTTATTTCTGGCTTTAGATGGGCATTTATTGGTTATTGATATTTTAGTGCAAAGCTTTACCTCTTGGCCTGTAGGCAGTGGGTTGGCTCTATCTTCAGTAAAACAAATACTCGCACTTTTTGGTTGGATGTTCAGTTCAGCCCTTGCCATCGCTCTGCCCGCTATTGTTTCAATGCTTCTGGCTAATATCAGTTTCGGGGTCATGAACCGCGCCGCGCCTAGTTTGAACGTATACGCATTAGGCTTTCCTATGACCATGTTGTTAGGACTGTTTAGTGTCTTAATTTCTGTCAGCGGTGTACCAGCGCGTTATGTCGAGTTAGTCCACTACAGCTTAGATCAGCTTCAACTCTATATTTCGGGAGGCGCATGAGTCAGTCATCGGCACAAGATAAAACTGAAAAAGCCACTCCGCAGAAGATCCGTCAGGCCCGAGAGCAAGGTCAGATCCCACGCGCCAAAGACTTCACAGCAGCTACGATTTTTATTGCGGTTGTGGTTTTCTTTTATTTCCAAATTGATGCGATTTGGCAGGCGCTGAATGGCGTATTTACATTGAACATGACAATCTCTCGTGATGATTTACGCTCACCTTGGCTAGCGATTGAAGCATTAGGCACAAGCTTAGCCATTATTATTCAATTACTACTGCCATTATTTGGTTTAATTCTAATCACCACTATCGCCAGCAGTTTACTGATTGGTGGTTGGCTATTCTACCCTGCAGGCGTATTGCCAAAATTATCAAAAATCGATCCCATTGCGGGGATAAAAAGGATGTTTTCAACCCGATCTTTGGTTGAACTTTTAAAATCGACACTCAAAGTCTGTGTGATTTTCCTCCTGCTATATCTCTATCTTGATGCCAATTTAAGCCGCTTATTAGGGATGCAAAACTTACCACTAAAACAAGGCGTGTCATTAATTCTGACGATTCTCTTTCATGGTATTTTGCTGATGGGCGTGGCGCTATTGTTATTTGGTTTAATTGATATTCCCTACCAAAAATGGGAGCACGCCAAAGAGCTGAAAATGACCAAACAAGAGCTGAAAGAAGAATTTAAAAACAATGAAGGTAGCCCAGAAATCAAGCAACGCATTCGTCAAATTCAACAGCAGTTCGCCCGAAGAAAAATAGATAAAGCAGTGCCTAAAGCTGATGTGGTGATCGTCAACCCAACCCATTATGCCGTTGCGATTAAATACGATACCACACTGTCTGAAGCGCCCTTTGTGGTAGCAAAAGGCATAGATGAAACGGCGATGCATATTCAAACCATTGCCAAACAGCACGATGTTGAGATCTTACATTCACCACCATTAACGCGTGCGATTTATCACAGCACCCAGATAGAGCAAGCGATCCCAAGCCAGCTCTATGTCGCTGTGGCGCATATATTAACTTATGTTTTACAGCTTAAAGCCTTTCGACAAGGTAAAGGAAATCAACCACAAACATTACCCAATTTTGTTATCCCAAAACATTTACAGCATTAATTTCAGCGCATTTTTACCGGATTGGATGAAGGACTTCACATGTTAAATTGGCTCACAACACTCAAACAGTCGAGTAAAGGTTATATCGGTATTCCTATCGCCTTACTGATGATTCTGGCAATGGTAATTTTGCCATTACCTCCTATGCTGCTCGATGCCTTATTCACCTTTAATATTGTCTTGGCCATCTTGGTATTGTTAGTCAGTACCACAGCAAAAAGGCCGTTAGACTTTTCTGTTTTCCCCACCATTCTATTAGTCGCGACATTAATGCGACTCACTTTGAATGTGGCCTCAACACGTATTGTATTACTGGAAGGTCACAATGGTGGCGATTCAGCAGGTAAAGTGATCCAAGCTTTTGGTGAAGTCGTTATTGGCGGTAACTATGTTGTGGGTATGGTGATTTTCGTGATTTTAATGATCATCAACTTTGTGGTGATCACCAAAGGTGGCGAACGTATCTCTGAGGTAGCAGCCCGTTTCACCCTTGACGCCCTACCCGGTAAACAGATGGCAATAGATGCGGATTTAAACGCGGGGATTATTGACCAAAACCAAGCAAAACAGCGCCGTCGTGATGTTGCCAATGAAGCGGATTTTTACGGTTCAATGGACGGTGCTTCAAAGTTCGTTCGTGGTGATGCCATTGCGGGTTTATTGATCCTATTTATCAATATCATTGGTGGTATCAGCATCGGTGTTTTTGAATACGGACTCAGCGCTTCTGATGCTTTTAAAACTTACGCCTTACTGACCATTGGTGATGGTCTTGTCGCGCAAATTCCTTCACTGTTATTAGCCACCTCTGCCGCTATTATTGTCACTCGTATTAACGACAGTGATGATGACATGACGCAAGCTATGCAGAACCAACTGCTTGCCTCGCCTGCAACCTTATTCACTGTTGCTTCTGTGATGGCCATCATAGGTATTGTGCCAGGCATGCCGCACTTGGCATTTTTCAGCTTTGCCGCAGTATTAGCCTTTGCGGGCTGGCGACAATATAAAAAACCTCACCACCACCAGCAACTCGACGAAGTTGAAGCCGTTTCTCAAGCCATGCAACTCGACCACGAAACGCCATTAACATGGGATGATATTCCTCATGTTCAAAGTATGTCGTTATCGCTCGGTTTTCGTTTAGTTCATCTGGTGAATAAAGAACAAGGCGCGCCACTCACCCAGCGTATTCGCGGTGTTCGTAAAAATCTTTCTGAGCAAGTCGGCTATTTGCTGCCTGAAGTGAATATTCGCGACAACCTAAGCTTAAAACCGAACCATTATACTATTGCCGTTCATGGCGAGATCATTGAACAAGGCAGCATTGAGCCTGAGCGTTTAATGGCTATTGCCGTGGGTGATACCTATGGCGAAATAGATGGCATCCTTGGTCACGATCCTGCTTATCAACTCCCTGCGGTATGGATTGAAAATAGCAACAAAGCAAAGGCCTTGAACATGGGCTACCAAGTCGTAGATGACGCTACCGTCATTGCCACTCACATAAGCAAAGTGATGAAAGTACATTTAGCCGATTTGTTTACCCATGATGATGTGGATTTTATTAATCAACGTTTGGCGCAACAGGCACCCAAATTGGCGGAAAGTTTAAGTGCTGCATTAACGCCTGCTCAGCAACTGAAGGTGTATCGCCAATTACTCATTGATCAAGTGCCGCTTAAAGATATCCGTACCATTGCCAATACCATGTTAGAAGCGTCTGAAAACACCAAAGATCCAATCTTAATTGCTGCTGATGTGCGTTGCAGCTTACGCCGTACCTTGGTGAATCTACTCAATGGTGATAAGAAAGATCTTAACGTCTATGCCTTATCCGATGAACTTGAACAGATGCTATTAACATCGCTCCAACAAGCACAAGCCAGTGGCAATGTGATGCTAGATAGCTTTCCAATTGAGCCAAATATTTTAAGCCAATTTCAACAAAATATGCCGCTTGCGAAGCAACAATTAAAACAGCAAGGCGCAGCCCCTGTGTTGCTAGTAATGCCACAATTACGACCACTGCTATCTCGCTATGCGCGTACTTTCGCCCAAGGCTTAGCAGTATTGTCTTATAACGAAATTCCTGAAAATAAGAATATCAATATCATTGGCAACTTAGGTTAATTCATTCCCGTGAAATTGAACGAGGACGAGCTATGACAACGCAACACACATTACACACCATGGACGAACTTTACAGCTATATTCAAAGTATTATCCCATCGTTAACCCGCAATAACGACGATGCGATCCTACTTGACGCATTTGAGCAAAACGATGTTAGTCATGTCTGTCAGGCTATTCGCGAAACCACCACCAATCAAGTCACCTACCAACACCTAACATTACGTTTTGGTAGTAATAACGAGCAAAGTGTTTACCAATTTGATGTTTCTAAACCTGTACAATTTCTGTTTGATCTCTATAGCTTATATTTAGCCGTCCGCCATATTGAGTTTCAGCTATCGACTTTCCATAAAGATATTATTAATCCGTTAGTGGTGCCGATAAATTCAGAAACGCTATCATGGCCTATTGGACAAGGCTTTATTAATCAGGTTTTTCAACATCATTCCGTTGCAATGCAATACATTATTCCCTGTGTTCAACTTCATGACATGGAAAATAGTGAATGCCATAACGTAATGACATTAAATGCAAATTTAGAATCATTAAAAAAGAAAGCGGTTAAACTCTGGATAGATATTATTCCACCCACCCGCTATTTAGAAACAATAAAAAACATTAAACCTGATGCAATTAAAACGTCGCATATTCTCAATGATGATCATAAGCGCTCAGGCCTGATTCCCGTCATTCGTTTTATCCGTAAAAACAATACATTATTTATTGCTGGACGAGTGGGAAGCCAACACGAACTCAATCAATATCGTCTACTTGGCGCGCAATATTATTTCGGTTATGTCAGTGATATACCAATGTCGGTATCAATGAAAAAAAAGGTTGCGAATAATAATCAAATATAAAACCATGACTTTTATATCTCTACATCCCCTTAAAAATTAATGAGGTTTTCTTATTTAATATCAACACGATTTAATAAGAAAACCTCATTTATTTGGCTCAATATCAAATTTATTCTCCAATTCTTTTATTTTTTGAAAATATTAAAAATAAAAATTAATGATCTTTTCCAACTGACCGCATAGATACAGTGAGCAGGAAATACCTCGATAGATTGATTACAAGGAGAACTATCATGGCTCTATCTATGCACACCAATTACGCATCACTGGTTACACAAAATACACTGAGCAATACTAGCAATTTGTTAAACACAGCAATGGAACGTTTAAGTACAGGTTTCCGTGTAAATTCAGCTGCAGATGATGCTGCTGGTCTTCAAATCGCAACACGTCTAGATGCGCAAACTCGTGGCATGTCTGTAGCTATGCGTAACTCGCAAGACGGTATTTCAATGATGCAAACCGCTGAAGGTGCGATGGATGAAATGACTAACATCGTCTACCGTATGAACGACCTTGCGACACAGGCATCAAACGGCACAGTATCAGCCAATGACCGTGTAGCTTTGGACGCAGAATTCCAACAGCTTGGTGAAGAGCTTGCTAACGTAATGGCATCAACCAGCTTTGGTGGACAAGATATTTTGACCGATGCAGGCTCATTTGGTGCAGGCGCAGTCAACTTCCAGATTGGTACGCAATCAGGTGATCAACTTGCAGTTGATGTATCTACGGAAGTAAAAGCAGTCAATGCAACTATTGGTACTTCAGGCGCATTAGCTTTAGGTGATTTGACTTCTGCAGCTAACGCGCAAACAGCACTAACGACCCTAACAGGTGCTAACGGTGAAGCGGGTTTACTGAAAGAAATTGGTGATGCACGTTCAGCACTGGGTGCCAACATTAACCGCCTTGACCACACTATCACTAACCTGGGCAATATGGTTGAGAATGTATCTGCAGCCAAAGGTCGTATTGTTGATGCTGACTTTGCTGTTGAATCTTCAAGCATGACTAAAAACCAAATGTTAATGCAAGCCGGCACAACGGTACTTTCACAAACTAACCAGTTACCGGGTATGGCAATGTCACTACTTCGCTAAACTGTAGTTTCTTTTTCCTAAGCCTCCTTCGTGGAGGCTTTTTTGTAGCCATCATTAAATATCAGTAAGTCGGTATGTCGGAAAGCTAGCCATTAGTAACCCTTTGGTTAATAAACGGAACATAGGAATAAAGCAGGAAATAACAAACGGAAATCACATTTCCGCCACCTAACGCGACAATCATAACTACCTGTTTTTAAATGCTTTATATCGAGAAAGTTTTGGCATAGCTCTTGCCAATATAAATAGTCACTTAAGGAGCAATCAATGAATTCGTTAGATCCTATTCAAATGGCCACTCAACTCGCCACCTTTGATGTACAGCCATTTCAGCAGCGGTATCAATTACAAGCTGATAAGTACCAGAGCCAATTAAGTGCATTGGGTAAAGTAGAATCTGCCCTACGTGATTTTCGCGCAACAATTCAAAGCATCAACAGCTCAACTGCCAGCATTATTCAAAATAAAGCGACATTAAGTGACGACAGCCACTTTTCCGTCAGTGCAAATGCAAAAGCGTTAAGCGGCAATTATCAAGTCTTTGTTGAGCAAGTTGCCAGTGCCCATCAGGTCAAAACTGATATGCCAACAAACTTGGAGTCAACAACGTCTGTACCTAATACAGGAACCCTTTCATTCACTGTCGATGGTCAGACTCTAGATCTTGATCTTTCGACAATAGATAGCGATGGTGACGGGCAATCCACCATATCAGAGCTCACTACAGCAATTAATAACCACCCCGATAACCCCGGAGTCAATGCCACGTTAGTTCGTACCAGTGGTCAAACTCATTTCATGCTAGCAAGTAACGAAACAGGGATTGCGAACACATTAAGTGTTTCTTCGAGCACAGGCACAACATGGTTTGATGATGCTTTTACTAACTTAACTGAAATAAGTGCGCCACAAGATGCAGTGATTTGGCTTGGTGCGGAAACCACGGGCTTAAAACTAACCAATAGCAGTAATACGTTTTCCAATGTTATTGATGGTATTGATATTACTGCAACCAAAGCACAAACCTCTGGTGATACAGCCATTTCTATGGCTATCGATGCCGATCAAGATGCCACCTTGGAGCAAGTTAATTCATTTATTGAAAGCTATAACAAGGTGATATCCAACCTTGATAGTTATACCCAAACAGGGTCAGCAGATACCAAACGTGGTGCACTGGCAAATGATCCCACTCTTCGCTCAATAGAATCGCAATTAAATAACCTTTTACGCGATCAATTTGAAGGCAAGAGGCTGTCTGAAATTGGGATCAGTATTAACCGCGAAGGCAAACTTGAAGTTGATAAAGATACCTTTAAAAACGCACAACAAACCATGGGTTCAACCATTGAATCCATGTTTAACGGTGACGGTAATTTATTCGATTCATTAGAAGATTCACTTAAGCCTTTTCTCCAATTTTCTTCAGGCATGTTTACTTCTCGCAAAGATGCCCTGAGAAACAACATCGATCGTATCGACGATAAACAAGCCAACCTTGAACGTAAATATGACATGGCTTACACCCGCTACCTCAAACAATTCACCCAAATGAATCAAATCATGACCCAAATGCAGCAAACCCAAGGTTTATTTGGTTAAAAGGAGTACAACAATGTTAATGCAAGATGCAGGTTTTAATTCATATCAACAAGTCGACTTGGATGCACAAGCCGCTTCAGCCTCCCCTCATCAATTAGTTTTAATGCTTATTGATGGCTTTCAAGATGAACTGATCCGTGCACAAGGACATATCGAAGCAAAACGACTCGATGCCAAGGGGATCAGTATCAATAAATGCATGAATATCTTAATAGGGCTAGATAGTGCGTTAGATCTAGAACTTGGCGGCGAAGTTGCAGCTAATTTGCATGATCTTTATGAGTTTTGTCAGCTTGAGCTTTACCAAGCAAGTGTCAAAAACGATCTCTCCCACCTCGATAATGTCACTTTAGTGATGAACAATATTCGAGAAGGTTGGCAAGGGTTTGGGCAGCATGCAGCCAAATAATTCCATATCGCTCAAAGTACTCACAGCAAAAATTCAGCAAGCTGCTGAGACTGAAAATTGGTCTCGCTTACAGCAGCTTGATGAAGTGTTACGTGCGCTGTTACTACCACTTAAATCAAAACCTAAAACAGCGCAACAGCAAGGACAAATAACGGCGTTAATGGCTGCACATCGCCAAGCCTATCTTGCGTTACAACAAGCACAACAAATACTGCAACACAAAATAGCAACTGCTGACAAGGAAAAAGAACGCCTTGAGGCTTATCAGTCAGCCAACAATATGGAGTGAACGATGTTAATTAATACTGCGCTCACCAAAATTGACAATGTATCGTCATCATCTGATATCAAACAAGCTGGGATGCTTGTTGAAAGCTCAGACGCTACGGTAGGGCAAGAAGGTTTCTCGCAAACATTACAAATATTTTCTCAGCAAAGCGAAAGTACGTTACCAGAGCTACTATCAGGCAATGCCAATACAACCGATCTTGAACAGCGAGACTCTGCATCAGCACCGCAACATCAAACATTGCTGCCGATACCGCCAAGTGAAATTGAAATAGCCGTAACTACACCAACCATTGGCAATTTTCCACTTAATCACTTAGCTACACCATCAACAACAAGCACACTGTCCTCTGCTTCATTTACGCAGAATGCATTATCAAGTTCTCATCAGGTGCTAAACGGTGTCAATACATCTGCGCTTAACCACGCAAACAATCCTATTAAGGAAGTCATCGCACCACTAACTATAACTTCACTACCCAGTTCTGCCTTAGAACAAATGTCATCGTTAAACGCGGTAAAAACACCGCTTTTCAATGGTGAAATGCCTGCGCCACAATTGGTTCAAAATCTTACCGCAGTCGAACAAGTTTTATCTGCTCAAGCACAAACACAAACACAAACACAAACCAACATAACGGTTAATCGTGTGAATTGGGCTCCCATAAGTGTTGATCCTCAATCTTCACAATGGGGTGAGAAAATGCTGAATATTCTACAAGATCGCGTTTCTCTTCAAGCGACACAAAACATGCAAGAAGCACGTATTCGTTTAGATCCACCAGATCTTGGCAAGCTTGATCTGATCGTCAAAATGGATGGCGATAAGTTGAATGTTCAAATCAGTGCTAATAACAATGCAGTACGTGATGCACTTAACCAAGTCTCTGAACGTTTACGTCATGATCTCCAGCAGCAATTTGTCAGTGTCGATGTCAACATCAGCCACGGTAAGCAAGATTCCCATTCAGATCAAACCGCACAACATTCAACCCAAGATGATAACGATCACAGGGTAATCACTTCCACGTCATCTGCAGACGTTGAAACATCGACAACCAATGAGCATTGGCTATCTACGCTCGCATAATTTTCTTATTTAGGATCAGGATGATGACTAATAAAAAAACACTTTCTAACCTGTTTATTATATTGCTGATCAGCATTATTGTTGCTATTGCCACTTTTAGCGCCACTCTATGGTATAGCCAACAGAATACGTCCACTCCAAACATCGATGTATGGTTCACAAACGTCTTTGAATCAGAGCCAGAAGCTACGGCACAACCTGCCTTTCATCCTCTCGATAAGGTCGTTGTCAGTGTAAAAGGTGAACGCCAAACTCATTATGTGATGATTGAGCTAGCAGTCCAAACCCACTATCCCGAACGAATAAAACAAATCGATAGCTACATGCCGCTCGTTCGCAATGCATTACTCAAAATGTTCAGCAAGAAAAAGTATGAAGAGTTACAAAACCAACAATCTATCGATCAATTACAGCAAGAAGTAAAACAAACCCTGACCGCAGCCTTTGCCAATACCACGATCGCTCGTGATATTGATGATGTGCTTTTTACCAAATACGTCATTCAATAATGAGGTGAGTATGCTTGATCACAACCCAACCACTCACTATAACCTCGACACGGCCCCATCGCCGCAACAGCATCATATTGATGAAGATTTATTAATCCGTCATCACCTTGTTTTAGTAAAGCGCGTGGTTAATCAACTTCGTCACCATACTAGCCCACATTGCAGTTATGAAGACATGCAGCAAATTGGATTAATTGGGCTGTTAGAAGCGGCGCGACGTTATGGCGATGTCGAAGATCCTCAATTTCCAGCATTTGCTGTATGTCGTATTCGTGGGGCGATTTTAGACGAACTGCGAAGATTAGATTGGCGTTCTCGTCATACACGCCAACAAGCTCATGAGCTGAACGACATCACCCGTGACTTAATGAAACAACTTGGCCGACAGCCCACAGAAGCTGAGATCACATCTGCGCTTGGCATTGATAGTGAAAATTATCAACTGCGTTTACAAGCCAGTATGGCAAGTGAAATGCAAAGCCTTGATCAACTGCTAGAAGCCGGTAAAGAGCTAGATGCACCGTTGGAATATAACGGTGTTGAACATGAACATATGCGTCGCACACTGGAATACGCTTTAACACAATTATCAAAACGAGAGCAGTTATTGCTGACCCTGTTTTATCAACATGAACTCAATCTACATGAGATCGCGTTAGTGCTAAACCTTACTCCACCGCGTATTTGTCAGCTGCATAAACAAGCACTGAAATCCCTCAATCACTATTTATCGGCTTAGGAGCTGTATATGCAAAAGTTAATCGGTGCCATCATCATTATTATTTGTGTTTTTGGTGGCTATGTTTGGGCTGGCGGAAATTTACGTGCGATTTGGCAACCTGCTGAATTTTTAATTATTGCCGGAGCAACATTGGGCTCCTTGATCATTGGTAACCCACCGCATGTTTTAAAGGAAATGCGTCAGCAATTTCGTCAAGTACTCTCGCCTCGTAATAATGAGGCTCAGTACTACATGGAATTAATGGCATTACTGCAAACCTTGCTTGATACCGTTCGTAATAAAGGCTTTAAAGCACTCGATGAGCATATTGAGTCACCTCAAAGCAGCACGATTTTTAATCGCTACCCTCTCATTAAGCATGACCATCATGTTATTTCTTTCATTACAGACAATTTACGTTTAATGGCAATGGGACAAATGTCGCCTTATGAACTTGAAGGGTTACTAGAACAAGAAATCAGTGCAATAGAAGAAGACTTACTCTTGCCTTCGCGTTCTATGCAACGTACCGCAGAAGCCTTACCTGGATTTGGTATTTTGGCAGCGGTCATGGGGATCATCATTACCATGCAAGCCATTGATGGCTCTATCGCCATGATTGGCTATCACGTTGCTGCCGCATTAGTCGGTACTTTTCTTGGAATTTTTGGCTGTTATTGCATTCTAGATCCTGCCAGTAATGCCATGGCACAGCGTGTTAAACGCAATATGTCAGCATTTGAATGTATAAGAGCAACACTTGTCGCCTATGTCGCTAAAAAGCCGACCTTATTAGCTATTGACGCAGGAAGAAAACATATTCAGCTAGACATTAAACCTACATTTAACGAAATGGAGAGGTGGCTAACTGAACAGGAGGGATAATGCAGAACACAGAGCAGATCGTCTTTAAACGTGCAACAAAACGACATTCACATGAACATCACGGTGGCGCATGGAAAGTCGCTTTTGCTGATTTTATGATTGCTCTTATGGCACTATTTTTAGTGCTTTGGTTAATGCAAGTGGTTGATCAAAAGGAACGTAAAGCCATTGTTGCTTATTTAAATAGTGCCAGTGTTTTTGACGAAGGCGCTGGCAATCCTTTTGATACCGCCAACAGCTTATCCCCTATTGATTTCGGTGGCGAAGCTGCCGATCTAAGTTCTCACAATGCAGCGATGACAATAAAATCGTTTTTTGATGGTAACGGTGATGGCCCTGAAAGTGATGCGTTAATTCCAGGTAGTTTTGAAACCCAAGCGCAATTAGCGATCCTTGCTTCAGTTGTTGAAGAAACCGCTAAGCAAGTATCAGCTCAAGGTAATATTTCAGTTGATGTGACACCGCAAGGGTTGAGGATCATTTTACAAGATGACTTCAAACAAAATATGTTTCATCGTGGCAGTGCTGATTTAACGCCCTTTTTTGAAGATGTATTATTAAACATTGCCCCTATTTTTAAACAAATCAGCAATTCACTGATCATCAGTGGCCACACAGATGCGACTCCGTTTAAACGCCAGTTTAGTAATAGATCAAACTGGGAACTCTCTTCTTCCCGTGCCAATGTCGCAAGACAGACGCTGATTGCTGGCGGCATGCCAAGCAATCGAGTACTTCAAGTTGCAGCAATGGCAGAACGTGCCCTACTGAACAAACAATCCCCTAATGCCAGTGAAAATCGTCGAATTGAGTTATTTATCTTAACGACACCCGCAGCCAGTGTTGTAGATGCTCTTTTTGGTACAGGAAATCCTGATAACATTGTTGATAAAGCTTACGAAAAAGCGCGTCTTAATCAACCCGTGCTACGAAGCGACTATATAAACCATTCAGTCACCCAACCAAAAGAAATACAGCCCGTCGTGTCTAATTTATAAGCTATGTTTTATAAATATTGAATACAATGCTTGGTTTTGGTGAGATTTTAGTGGATGTGTGCCCAATGACTCATACACAAATAAAACAGCGTAAAGCTGATAATTTACAAAAGACTTTTCTCTGGCTGATCGTCATTGATTATGTTCTGCTGTCTTTTTTTCTATTTCAGCTTGGTTCGCTAGATTTACGTACTGGCACAATGATCAGCCTGTTATTGATCTTTTATAATGGTTTGTTAGCGTTTTTTTGTTTTCATCGCGCGAATAGAATAGATGATAGCTACATTATTTACCCTATCATCTCGGCTATATTGCTCGCTTTCGTCTGCTTCTTGTATTTCTTCTTTTTAGTGGCTTAACGTCGACGACAAAAAAATCTTACCACTATTTTCCCCAGCCAAAAGCTAACCGCAAACAATGAGATAAAAAAGACACTACTACATGCGTACGCCCACATAGCAGATAAACGAAAGAAATATCCAAAGCTAAATGCTATGCCATTAAATGCTTCAAATGGCATCTGTAACCATGGCGTATTGGAAGAACTTCCTATTGTTGCAACGACACAAATTAAAACAATGCAGGCAATACATAAGCCCAGTTTATTTTCGACATGCTTCATTTTATTCATCAGCTCAGTATTCGTTATTGTGTTTCATAAACGAATATATAAATTACCATAGAATGACTTCAGCATTAATTGAAGCAAGACAATTAAAGAAATAGAAAAATACAAATGGATAAATCTAAAACGGGTTACCCAGCAGTCATCATTAATCACTGCTGGATGCCCCTTTAATCGTTACTTCTTCACACACACGACGATTGCATTACCTGATTCCCCATTCCAAGGAATAAGTTTCTCGTAGTCATGTTCAAACATATGAACATCGAAATATGGCTCAAGTAGTGCTTGAAGTTCAATAAAGCTCACCGCAACCATTGGATGCTCATCATGCCAAATTTCAGTATTGAGTGTGTCGGCTTTTTCAATACTCAATTTCAGCGCTTGTTTCTCACCTTCACCTTGATAATACCAACCAGAGCTAAAAGTAAAACGACTGTTATCATGTTCCACACTGTGGCTGACAAAGTAATTATTGTTGATTAAGTTCTTTTCAACCGCATTGAAACAAAATATACCATCTTCTTTTAATGCCGCATGTGCACTTTCAATACAGCGCGTTAAATTGACAAGACCGTCACTGTAATGAATCGAATATAAAAAACAGGTAATCAAATCCAATGGCTGATCAACTTTAAATTCGCACATATTCTGTAAAACAAAGTCGGCTTCTGGACAGCGAAGTTTTGCTAGATCAAGCATTGGCTGATTGATATCTAAGCCAGAACTTTGAAAACCATGATCAATAAAGTGACGAACATGAGGACCTGTTCCACAGGCAAGATCTAGATGTCGCGTACCTTTATTACCAAATAATTGGTGAAGTCGACGAACACATTCTGCTTGGGCTTGGTAGTTAATATCTGCACACATGAGATCGTAGTAAGAAGATAGATCAGTGTACAGCGCAGTAGAAGATGTTGTAGTCAATTCGATATACCATACAGGAGTAATTGACGCGGATAGTATAGTAATTACTAATCGTTAAAAAACACACTTCTTTGTCGTAACGATAAATATGATTAATCAAAAACCGCGAGATCAATATTGCTTGGATGTATTCCAAAAACGCTAAGCTAAAGCTCACCTAATACATCAGATTACATTTTATTTTTTACATCCCGTTACAAAATAAAACGTGAGTTCAAAGCCTTGCTTATAAACTCACCTTTCACATAGGATAAAAGCATACTTTTACAGCTAAATTTAATCATAACGCAATGAGTTAAATATTATTTCAATGTATTAGCAGCACCAAAGACGTATTACTCAAACTTTCGTTTTCAATTTTTATACGCTTGGTGAAATATAAGGGAATAATTATGGCGATTAAATTTCAGTTTTTTACGCTTAACAACGACAGAAAACAATACACTTTTATAGATATGTCATCTTCGACATTTCTGAAAGAGAAAGAAGCATTACTGTCTCAAGGCTTTGAAGTGTTAGATGATGTGATTTATGCAGAAACAAGTGAAGAAGCAGTAGAGCACTATAAGTCGAACTTCATCTACGTATTAGAAGAATATAACAAAGCTGATAATCCCTTTTATAGTGTATTACTCATTTTCGAATCTATTCGAGATTACTTTAAGCGTAAGTAATTAAAACAAAACTATTTAGCTAAACTCATCGTATAGATACTTTGTTATTTCAATACGATGAGTTTCTCTTTATGCATATATTGATATTAGGTGGCACAGGTGGCATTGGTTCAGCCTTAATAAAAGCATATCTAAGCCAAGATGCAGTCAATCATATCCATGCGACATACCACAACAGCCATCCAACTATTGAATACCCTCAACTTACTTGGCATCGTACTGATGTCAGCAAAGATTCTGATGTGGCTAAATTATCAGAAACAGTTGGCCAGCTTGATATCGTGATCAATACGGTTGGCATGTTACACAATGGCGATATGATGCCAGAAAAAACGATTACTCAATTTGATAGTGATTTTTTCAATCAAAATATCGCAACGAACGTATTACCTACACTGCTCATCGCTAAGCACTTATCTCCTAAATTAAAATCAAAAACATTGAATTACTTTGTTACTGTTTCGGCAAAAATTGGCAGTATTGAAGACAATCATTTGGGTGGATGGATAAGTTACCGAAGTTCAAAAGCAGCATTAAATATGGCTTTGAAAACCATTAGTATTGAATGGAAAAATAAAAAATTTAATACCTGTGTATTCGCTTTTCACCCCGGCACGACAGACACAGACTTATCAAAGCCTTTTCAACGCAACGTGCCAGAAGGTAATTTACAAACGCCAGAAAAAGTCGCTGCAGCATTAATTAACTTGCTACAGCGACTGAGCTTAAAAGATAATGGAAAATTCTTCAGTTACGATGGCACTGAAATTCCATGGTAGTTAATAAATTATCCATACTAATAAGGAGTGGCCACTACCCACTTTCCTGATTCAAAAGGGGGATGTACTAGTGGCCTTGGTATTGAGCATCTACAGGTCCAAAAGCTGCTGCATAATATGCGGCACCAGCAGAAACGGCACCATAAACAGCATTTTGTATAAAACCGCCATCACCTCCAGCATCCACTCTTGATATTTCATCTACAGTTAAATTATTCCTTCTATATTATAAATACACTACAATCATTTAAAATTATAATATAAAAATATCATACACATTCTCGTTACATTAACGAATAACTCTTTTATGGCAACAAACTTTTGAAATGAACATTGGTATAAACGCTACTATTGATATTAATATTAATTTAGTAAAGAAAGGAAATTTAGAAATTACAATAAAACTTATACAAACAGATGATATTACCATGTAAAAATAATAAGAATTTTTAAACTTTATTTCAGAATTACATTTAGAACACACTACCTTTTTTCGAACAGATAATTTATATAAATCATATATACTTATCGTTTTATTAAAACAGTTAGGACAACTTTTCATTTGTAGTCTCTTCTCCTTATATATCAATAAATAAATTTTCACCTTCATTCCATGACATTGGTTGGAGAACATACCTATTTTCAATCATGAAATCTGAATAAGTATTGTCATCAACCCATGCCCATATTACGTAACCAGAATATTCTAACTTTCCTTTCTCTCTTATTAAGAAAAATTGATCATGAAGAATTGCAGGTTTAACCCAGTTCAAGAAAGAAGATATATTCAAATTACTATTTTTTTAATAGCAACTTCAATCAAAAGACTAATTTAATAACATATTTTTCTTTTCCTATTTGATTCCTATCTAAAAACAATGAATTTCTTTTACTAACAGGGACTTTTATAATCGCGCTCAAGGATTTAAACCATTTAGTTGATTAACTTAAAACTAATATTATCAAGGTATTGAATAATCAAAAGTTATTTATCAAAATGTATCTAAAATATTAGACGCAATTCATAGATAAAATTTTTATTACACCCCTCTTTCAAAAAGCAATAATAAAAACATATCACCAAATAAAAACAGATTTAAAGCACCTTTAACTACCTAAAGGTGCTTTAATACGCAATATTAATATTAAATTTAATATTTATTCTTATTTAATGTTAACCATAAAGCGTCAACATGATATAAAAAACCAGACAAAACACACGCGTCATAAATATGTAATATTTAAATCACAATGATACTATAAAGATAATGGAAAATTCTTCAGTTACGATGGCACTGAAATTCCATGGTAAGGATTAAAAAATCCAGCTATATAAGTAACCTGAACTCATAGCCATGGTTAAAACAACCGCAACAAAAGCAATAATCATTGGTGTTTTAAATATTGATTTCAATAAGATAACTTCTGTTAAACTTGCGCCAGCACTACCAATAATTAATGCCATCACCGCCCCTAATCCCATTCCTTTTGCAGCTAATGCGGCACTTAATGGAATGACAGCTTCTGCACGAATATATAATGGAATACCAATGACAGCCGCTACCGGAATGGCAAATGGATTATTATCACTTGCTATTTTTGCAATGAATTCAGTTGGCATAAAACCATAAATCAATGAACCAATAGCAATACCACCGATTAAGTATGGCAGTACTTTTTTGAAATCTTTCCATGTTGTATTCCAGATTTTTTTCCATTTATTGGTTTCAACTTTCACTCCACCACAGCTTTTAGCACCACATGATGATTCAGGTTCAATATAGGCTTCTGGTTTTACAAAGCGCTCAAAATTGAGCTTTTCTAATAGCACGCCGGCAATAACAGATACACCCATCGCCATCACAAAATAGAATGCCGCAACTTTAATACCAAAGGTTACAACAAATAAGCCAATGATTACGGGGTTAAGCAGTGGACTCGCGAAAAGGAACACCATCATGGTGCCAAAACCCGCTTTAGCTCTGAGTAATCCTTTTAAGAACGGAATTGTCGAACAAGAACAAAACGGAGTAATAGCTGCTAATAATGCAGCAACAACATAACCGTGACCTTTCTTTCCGCTTAATATCCTCTGAATTTTTTCCGGTGGTATATAACTTTGTAACACACCAACCAAAAAGCTAATCAACAAAAACAGTAGCGTTAACTCAGTCGCCAAAAAGAGGAACATCTCTAACGTATCTTTGAACATCACAACACCAATCTATATTTCTAGAATAGTCGAAATATAATTGATCTTTATTGGCTAGATCAAGACATTTCCAGTAATATCGAAATATAAATTTAGTGAGGGTATTAACAATGAATACAGAGATCATTGCTAAGGCATTGAAAGAATTAGGACATCCGACACGATTGATGATTTACAAAACAGTGATTAGAGCGGGTCATCAAGGTATTGCTGTTGGGGGATTACAAGAAAAGCTTTCTGTTCCTGGCTCAACCCTCTCTCATCATATTGCCGGGCTGGCCTCTGCTGGGCTCATTTCACAACGCAGAGAAGGACGAACTTTGTTTTGTGTCGCTGAATATCAGAAGCTGGATTCTGTGATCGCCTATCTACAAGATGAATGTTGTGCAGACGAAAATCAGCAATAAACATGCAGTCAGTGACATTATTTCAATAAAGCGACAACCGTATGACGATGTACATTTGCTTGTGCTGCTAAAGAGCGATACGTTGCACTAAATTGCTGGTTTCCAGCCCCCGAGAGTTGGCTAAGCTTTTCTTCTACTTGCTTAACATCTCCCAGCGACGTGTTTGCCTTCGCATCTGCCATTTGTTTAGCCAATACCGCCTGATAAGCTTTGATATCATCAAGGCTTTGTTGCACTTGCCGTAAATGTTGGTTCACTTTTACTAAAGTATCGCGAATTTGCTCACGGTTATTAAAAGTAAATTGACTATCTTCAATACCTTCTGGCTCAGGCTTAATCGTGAGTGTATTGGCCTGTCCTGCAGGGTATCGATGCCCTTGACCAATAACCTGTACTTTTCCTTCCAACCCTTGAAAGCTTTGCTCATTGGTTCGAAATACAATATCGCCGTTATCTTGTTGCGATGCTCGAAGACCAAAAGGGATTACATGACGATCTATTTGCGAAACTAAGGCTTTATCGCTTAATTTCGCATCCATATTCACAACAACCGTTCCTAACTGTTGAAAGCTTAATTTAATCAGTTCACTGTGCTCTCGCTGACGCTGAACATTCAGACCGGGAACAGAAAATGTACGTGTTATTGGTCTATCAATATTAACTTTAAGCTCTGCATCAATAACACGAAGTCCGTCGCTCTTAGCGTTATTCAATGTGTGTTTTATCGAATCAAGATGATGATTCGCATTGCTTTGAGCTGACGGAGAAACTGCGCGTTGAGCAATAAGCTCAGTACTTAAGATCTTCTTTATGGCTTGTAAGTCACGCCCTACAACGCCTAAAGCTTGTTGTGCTATTTGTACCGATGTTACTTGCTGCTGCCCCTTGGCAAGTAAGGTTTTAGAAACCGTATATCCATCTTGCTGATAGCTTAATTGTTTTAAGTTCGAACCCGCAATTTTCTTGGTATCGATTGTGTCTGCGGCTGACGGAACAATGGCAGCTTGCTTGCTCGCATTAGCAAAATTTATACTCTGAGTTCTGACTTCCGATGTACTTGTCACCATAATTCTTTGCTACCTTACAATCGCTTAAACAATGAAAGGTCGTTAATTTTCATATAGCTTGCCTGTGTAGCCTGAAGCGCAGCCATGTAATTATTTAAACGAACCGATGCTTCACCATAATCCAACGCTTCTAGATCATTGGTTACGGCTTCAACAAATAACTTATTATCACCATGGCTGGTTTCCATTAAATCTAAATTATTATGGCGCCCACCAATATCGGTTACTGCTGCTAATACATTATCATGCGTCGTATCTAGAGTATTTAACGTTGCTTGTAAGGTGTTATTGAGATTTGCTGTCGGGGCTTGTAACTCGGTTATCGCGGCGTCAATCTGATTTAAGATATTATTACCGCCAAGATCGAGCATTTCTTGTGAAGCAAAATTGGCTTCCATCGTAACGCCTTTGGCTACCGTCACTACCCGCTTATCACTATTACCTTCAAAAATATAACCACCAGCAGGTTGTGCTGTAATCGCTGGGACATCACTTTGAGTACCGGAAAAAAGGTAATTACCCTCTTCATCTTGAACATTAAATGAAGACATAAAAGCATCGCGTAAGCTGACTAATTTATTCGCATAACTTTCTCTATCAGCATCTGAGATGGCACCATTTGACGCTAGTAACAACGTATCTCGCATATCTTTTAACGTATCACTTGCAGCCATTAAATGAACTTCTTGCGACGATAACGCGGTTTTCACATTATTAATGTTGTCTTGGTACTGATTTATCGCGCTATTTTCACGATCTAAATTCAATAAGTTAATAGAATCAATTGGGTTATCAGATAATTTGAGTAAGCGCTGACCAGTCGACATCTGCGCTAACACTTCCCCTAAGCCTTGGTTATTCTTTGATAGGCTAGTTAACATTAGCTGGCTAAATTGCGTATCACTGACTCTCATCATTCATCCCTTACAATAATCGTAATACTGAGTCGAACAGTTCATTGGCTGTACTGATCACTTTCATGTTTGCTTGATAAGCATTAGTAAATGTCATTAGGTTTGCCGCTTCTTCATCACTGTTAACCGCACTTAAATTATCTCGTGCTGCATTGGCTTGACTAAATAAGGTTTCTGCGGCTTTTTGATCAACGGCGGCTTGTCGCGTTTCTATTGCCGTTTTACCCACCATAGAAGCAAATGCATCATTCAAGGTCACACTCCCTAACCCTGTGATCGCCATTGGTTTCGTCGACAAATTGATCAAGGCTTGTAACGTATCACTGTTACCCGGTGTCCCATCTGAAGATAATGCCAGCTCAGCCGGTGTGATCGCGGTGATATCAAGGCTGGCCGCTGGTGAATTGGGATCGAATGAAAACAATGCTTGGCCTGGATTACCGTTTAAATCAAAACCCGTCGCGAGTACCTGATTAAATTCGGTTGCTAGGTTTTGTGCCATCTCATCAAGGGCTTGTTGGGTCGGTTTTAAGGTGTCTTTAAGATAGCTATCAAATGCTCCTAACTGCCCTCCTAACTCACCTGTAACTGCAAAGGTTTGCCCAGAAAAATTAATTTCAATATTCTTAATAAACGGCTCATTAACTATCGGAGTCGATTTTAATTGCGCAGCATCACTACCTAAGATCAAGGGCTGACCCGATGCCAGAGTGACTTGTAGGCTACCATCTGGTTGCTGGGTTGAACTGATCTCTACTACTTCAGATAGTTGTTTAATTAATACATCACGTTCATCAATAAGCTGAGAAGGATTACCGCCTGTCGCTTGTGTCTCAACAACGCGATGGTTTATATCAGCAATGTTGTTCATTAAGCTATTAGCATGCTCAATCGACGCCGTGGCCTTGTCACTGATACGTTTACCTTGACCATGTAAAGATTCAGACAAGGTATTAAAGCGACGAGATAACGCTTTAGCTTCATTAATAATTTGCTGGCGATTAGGGGTAGATTCAGGTTTAAGCGTCGCGTCATTTAGCGCCGAATATAAAGAATCAAGACCAGCACTAATGTTAAAGCCCTCGCCACCTAAAAGGCTTTCGAGCATCGTCATATTGTCTAAATTCGCATTGCTTGCTGCTTGTTGACTGGTTGCTGCCCATGTTTGCTTTACAATAAATTGGTCTGAAATACGACGTATGCTGGCAACGTCAACACCACTTCCCGCACTTAATATATCGTTGCCAGCAAGAGCACTCATCATTGCCTGCTGTCGACTAAATCCTGGCGTATTAACATTAGCAACATTATGAGCAGTAACATCAAGCGCCGTTTTATTGGCATTTAACCCTGTTAAACCAATATTAATCATATTCATAGCGATTACTGCTCCTTGTAAGATTGCAATGATTGTTGAAAAGCAGTACACGTTCGAATCGCCAATTGATTGGCCGCTTCATTGTTAACAGGCTTTGGTGTGTCTTGTTTTTCCAGTACTTGATGAGTTAATGCGGCACTATTTTGAACATCATTAAATCCTTGGTTAGGATTTAACTGTTTCATCAACATTTCTTTAATGCCTGTTTGCTGTTGTTTCGCCATTTCAATCGCTAACTGGCCATCATAAAAGTCGCGATAGACGCTCTGTTGTTTACTGGAAAATGGATTATCTTCATCAGCCAAGACATCACTGCTACTTCGCATCTGGCGTAAAACCATTTGTAAAAACATCGCTTCAAATTGCCCTGCAACCACCTCTAAACCTTGCTCATCAGATAGCGAATGTTTGATTTGCTGCAAACCATTATTATCATGGTATAGAACATTATTTTTGTTCATTACGCTGATATTGTCGTCGAACTTCATCTAACTCTCCTAAATCACTACCAGTTCTGCATTCAATGCGCCTGCTTCATGTAGCGCTTGTAGAATAGACATAAGATCATCAGGTGACGCACCTAAGCTGTTCACGGCATTTACGATAGTATTAAGCTCAGTCCCTTCAGGCCAAATGTACATTTGTGCCTCATCTTGGTTGATATCAACTTTAGAATTATTGACTCGCTCTGTTGTACCTTGGCTAAAAGCGTTAGGCTGGCTGATTTGATCACTTTCTGAAATCGTCACGGTAAGGTTACCGTGGCTCACAGCCGCTTCACTCACACGGACATTTTTGCCAACCACAACCGTTCCTGTTCTTGCATTAAATACCACCCGCGCGGCTGTTCTCCCTGTCATCACTTTTAAGTCTTCCAACATCGACATAAAAGTCACCCGCTGTTGTAGGTCTTGCGGCGCACGCATTTCCACTCGACCTTTACTTACCGCAGTCGCCACTTTTGGACCGAAAGTCGCGTTGATTGCACGGGAAATATTTTTCGCGGTGGTAAAACTCGGTTGGCGTAAATTTAACGTGACGATGCTGCTGTTATTAAAGTCCGTCGGTATTTCTCGCTCTAACGTGGCACCATTAGGAATTCGCCCTGTTGTGGGTGTATTGACCGTGATTTTTGAACCACTTTGCCCTTCTGCTTTTACCCCTCCAACGACGACATTCCCCTGTGCAACAGCATAAACTTCACCATCGATACCTCTAAGTGGCGTCAATAATAAAGTACCGCCACGTAGGCTTTTTGCATCACCAATAGAGGAAACAACAACATTAAGCTCTTGACCGGGTCCCGCCATCGCTTCAACGGTGGCTGTCACACTCACTGAAGCGACATTTTTTAGCTTTGGATCGATCCTATCACCAATTTGTACCCCAAACTGACGCAGCATATTGGTGATAGACTGGCTGGTAAATTTCACTTGATTTCGATCTCCTGAGCCATCAAGACCAACCACCAAACCATAACCCACCAGCTGATTTGAGCGTATGCCTTGCACATCCACTAAATCCATCATAGGAACTGCTGTTTTAGCGCTAACGTTAAGTGGCATCCAACCCAACGTTACCCACAAAAAAGACAGGATAAAATAAACTATTTTTTTCATTAGAAAGGCATCCATGGGCTAGTGAAAAATTGCGTTAACCAGCCTGCAGCATTGCTATCAGCCAGTGCGCCTCTGCCAGAATAAGTGATCCTCGCATCACCAATACGTTGAGAAGACACTTGGTTATGACGATTAACATCATCAACCCGAACCACGCCTGTTAAGCGTATGTATTCATCCCCTTGGTTTAGTCGGATCCACTTTTCACCACGGATCATCAGCACGCCATTAGGTAATACTTTATGTACAGTGACAGTGATTGCCCCTTGCAACTTATTGCCTTGAGTGCTGGCAGCAGTACCATCAAAACCACGATCACCGCTAACACTGGCTGAGAGATCATCAAAGGTTTTATTACCTAATGTTGGCGCTGCAAATTCAATAGAGGAAGATTTACCAAACTTGGTATTGGCTTTTTTGCTTGACTGCGTTTGCTCATCCAACTCCACCGTTAATACATCGCCGACCCGATAGGCACGGCGATCTTGAAACAAGGTCATCGAATAATTATGGCGATACAAGCTGCCATGCTTGGCTTCAGGTAAGCTGTAATCAAGATCCGGTGGCGCAAATGCAGCATCATTAGGTTCAGGCGGAATAAACTCTTCACGCACCGCACAACCTGATACAAATGAGAGAAAACATAGCAGCATTAAAAGCGTCTTCATCCTCACTCCTTACACGGCTTGAGCGACAAATTTCAGCATGTCATCAGCGGCAGAAACGACTTTGGCATTCATTTCATAAGCGCGTTGAGTGGTGATCATATCAACCATTTCTTCAACCACTTGCACGTTCGAACCTTCTAGCGCCCCTTGTTTCAAACTGCCTGCGCCATCAGTGCCTGCAATCATCTCTTGCGGCTGACCACTGGCTTGTGTCTCTTTATAAAGGTTACCGCCCACCGCTTCTAAGCCTGCTGGATTAATAAATTTCGCTAAGGTAATTTGCCCTAACTCTTGCGGCTGAGGATCCCCTGCTAGCGTCGCCGTGACAAGGCCATCAACACCAATGGATATCGTATTCGCTTCTTCAGGTATTTGAATTTGCGGTTGAAGTGGCAGACCTTGTCCGTTCACCATTAAGCCTTCAGAGTTAACGTGAAACTGGCCATTACGGCTAAACATCACTTCACCATCGGAATTTTCTATTTGGAAAAAGCCCGATCCCATTACAGCAAGATCCAACTGTTGTTGGGTATTTTGTGAATTCCCTTGCGTAAACACTTTTTGTGTACCGACTACACGCACACCACTACCAAGCTGTACTCCACTCGGTAATTGATTTAACTGATCAACTTGCGCCCCTGGTTGACGTTGAATACTGTAAAACAAATCTTCAAAAACAACACGATCACGCTTAAAACCTACCGTATTAACATTGGCAAGGTTGTTGGAAATCGCAGTCATTTTTGTATCTTGTGCTGCCATTCCTGTTTTACTGACCCAAAGTGCTGAATGCATGATGACTCTCCTTGTAATTATGTTTACCTACGTGATTAACGTGGGTTCATTAAGCGGGTTCCAGCTTGTGCTAAAGTTTCTGCGGTTTTCATCATTCGCACTTGCATTTCAAAGTTACGAGTTAGCGACATCACACTAACCAGCTCATTAATCGCCGACACGTTACTGCCTTCTAAATGCCCAGCCGTCATCGCTACACTCGGGTCTTGAGCAAAGACTTGGTCATTTACTGGATGTAATAAGCCATCACTTTGTTTTTGCAGTTGATTAAACTCCGGATTAACCAACTTTAATTGTCCGACTTCAAGCTTGGCACCACCGCCAGGAGGCACCACAGTCACCACACCTTTATCGCTGATTTCCACATCTTGATGTTCTGGTAGCACTAAGGCTTCCCCTTCTGACATCAATGGAAAACCGTTAACTCGCATCATGCCTTGATCATCAACACGAATGTTGCCAGCACGGGTATAGGCTTCATTACCAGCGACAGTTTGTACGGTAAAAAAGCCATCACCATTAATCGCAATATCCAGTGCGCGCCCTGTTTTGATCACATCCCCTGCATCAAAGCGTGTCGCTGCTGAGTTAGTTACAACCATAGTGCGACCATCAAATCCCGCGCCCTGTAACGGGATACTTTTCACTCGCTCCATATCAGCACGAAAACCTGCTGTGTCAGCATTTGATAAGTTATTTGAACGCACGTGCTGCGCTTTCATCACTCGGCTTGCGCCACTGGTTGCGGTATATAAAAAACTATCCATAACAGCCTCTCACTACACCGCGTTAAAGAGTGATTGCGTTAATTTATCTGACGTCGATATAGTTTTGGCATTCGCTTGATAGTTGCGCTGAGCGGTCATTAGGCTTACCAGTTCACTGGTGAGATCAACATTTGAGCCTTCTAAAGCGCCAGCAACTAATCCACCTAAGGTCCCCGTACTTGGCGCACCATTAACTGGGGCACCCGAGCTGAAGCTTTGGATCCAAGAAGTGCCATTGGTTTTTACCAATCCTTGAGGGTTGGCAAAATCAGCCAGCATCACTTGACCTTGTAACTGAGATTGTCCATTAGTGTAAGTAGCAAACACCATCCCATTATCTTCAACACGCACACCAGCAAGCTCACCCGAGGTATAGCCATTCGGCGCATTGGTACTCACGCCAAAATCCGCACCAAACTGAGTCGTCCCAGCTATATCAATATTGATATTCGCCGCATCCGCACCTGCAGGGTTGAAATTCACAACAAAAGGAGTCGTTGGTGATTGCAATGTACCGTCGGTATTAAAAACAACATTTTGGGTTTGCGTCGGGGTAGCCGCGCCATCAACGACCACATTTACCTGCCACTCATTGGCATTGGTTTTGGTGAAGTACTGTGTAACGGTGTGGGGGTTACCTAAAGAGTCATAAACTTTAGAAGTATAAGAAGAGTTAAAGCTGTCAGTCGCATTAGGGTCGAAAGGATTAATGGCAGGATCAATCACACTAGAACGGGCATCTAAGTTAGCCACAAAAGCAAGCTCATCTGTCGCTTTTGCTGGCAGTGAACCGGTGGTGATTTTTAAATTACCGACTGCGCCAGCTTGTAAATTGTTATTCGCATCAACGGTATAGCCTTGAAGCTTGGCGCCATTATTACTAACAATGTTGTTATCTTTATCAGAACCAAACACGCCTGAGCGGGTATATAAGGTTTGCCCAGTATGATCTTTAGTGACAAAAAATCCGCTTCCCGAAATCGCCAGATCTAACGGTCGACCAGTCCCTGTAATTGAACCTGTTTTATCAAAGTTCTGCGAAATAGCGGCAACTTCAACCCCTCCGGCTTGCATACCATTGTATACCGCTGAAAATTCAGTACGTGACTCCTTAAAACCCGAGGTAGAAACATTGGCAATATTATTACTAATAGTATTTAACTGAACATTGGTTGCGTCTAATCCACTTAATGCGATATCAAAACTCATAACTTCCTCTTCTCTTCATTCCTTGATTACTTTCGTTCACGGTCTAAACCAAGCGAAAGCTTAAATAGATTTACTCGCCAAACTGGCTAATTTGATAAAACGGTACTCGACCAATACCTTCAACATTTACCAACGCGGCACCGCCATTAGAGGGCACGCGGACCTGCGATACTTCTCCTGCGAGCAGAACACTGGGTTGTGGTATATCTTTCGCCACCTCAACACTGATTTGATATTGCCCTTTAGCTAAACCCAACGCGTTAGGATCAATCGTAAATTCTACTTCCCCCTTATTTTTAGGGCCTAACGGCATCACTTTTTTATTACCAAGTTGATCTGTTAAAACAATCGAGACGGTACTCGATGCATGGTCTAATTCGATCCGTCCTTGCTGCTTAGCATCCGTTAATGCAACCTCATTACCTTCAACATAAACGGTTTGCCCTACTAACCCTGCCGTTGACAGGACTTGCATGTTATCCAGTAAAACCATGCTGTTTTGCATCAACTTCGCCATATTCTCGGTACTTTCAACCTGAGAAAATTGCGCTAATTGGCCGACATATTCAGTGCCATCAAGCGGATTTAACGGATCTTGATTTTGAATTTGAGCCACCATTAAATTAATGAATTCATTTTTTAATGAGTTAGCATCGTTGGCATTATTCGGGTTACCCGCGACAGCCATATTGGTCGACTCAATCGCAGGCACATCGGTACTCAGTGCGTTAAATTGTGCAATGGTCATCAGTTACCCTCACCTAAACGAAGCAACCCTTGCTGCATGCTTTTTACATTACTCAGCACTTCTACATTGGTTTCAAAACTGCGGGTAGCTGACATCATGTCTGCCATCTCTGCGACTACATCTATATCAGGGTAATAAACATACCCCTCTTCATTGGCCAGTGGGTTACTCGGCTCAAAGCGTTTTTCAGCCTCTCCAGCATGTTGAACCACATCCATAATGCGCACTTCAGCACTCGGGTAATCTGCTTGATCCCCTGTTAATTGAGTTTTGTTGTAAACGGTGGCGAATACAGGTTTTAACGCCTTGTAAGCATCATTAGGATTAGCGGCAACAGCATCGGCATTCGCTAAATTACTTGCGACAGTATTTAAACGTATGGTTTGCGCATTCATTGCAGAACCCGCTATGGAATAAATATCAGTAAATGCCATTGTTAACGTCCTTTAATCACGGCAGCTAAGCCCTTAAATTTCATATTCATAAACGTTAAGCTGCTCTGAAAATCCATGTTGTTTTTAGTAAACTTTGCCTGCTCGACACTGAGCTCTACCGTATTGCCATCTTTTGAGTTCTGGTAAGGCACAGCGTAACCATCAGACACCACAAGTTGTGTCGGGGCTTTTTGTACTTTTCCAAAACCCATTTGACTTACAATGGCATCAAAACGAATATCTTTTGCTAGGTATCCAGGGGTATCTACATTTGCTAAATTACTGGCAAGCACTTTGGCTCTTTGCACCCGAAAATCGAGCGTTTGAGGATGAACACCAAGTGCATTTTCAAAACTTATTGCCATTAACCACTCCTTAGACAGTACAACCAAGATTGCAATAGAGTGTATTAATCCAAAATTCGTGCCAAAATATTTTTTAAATATTATCAGGGAGTTATATTTAAATACGGAAAGTTAACTTCCCATAGGGGAAATAATCGGAAAGGAAATAACACGATTGAACTAAATGTAATTATTCCTTTGATACTATTAATGAATCTATTTCAAACTTAATAACAGTTTTTATATTTAACTATCTCTATCTCAACATTTAAATATAATAAATATCTAGACATACCTGCATAAAAAGCTTGACTAAACACTAGGTATGAAGTTATTTTCCGCTCTCAAACCACATCATCCACATAGAAATATAAGTCTAATAAGTATTGGCACTAATCTTGCTCTTAATTATTAATACAAAAAACTTATCGAGAGAAAAATGTTTAAATTTATAGTTAGTTTTATTTTATTATGCTTATCACAATCAAGTTTTAGTGAAGAGATAACCATAACATTTATAGGAAAAGTAACGGAACCCGCAGAAAGAATAATATCAAGCAAAATCAAGAATATAGATGATATCAAGTCAGATAAAAGCCGTTTTAGTATCAAAGAAGAAGAGATACCATCAAACCCTTTAGCAAAGTTATATATCATGACTTACTATTGATGCTAAGTTATTATTAACAATTGAGTTTTAATATTTACAAGAGCACTCTTAAACCTAAATTATTTATTAAATCATAAGGTTATCATCAATAAATCAGATAACTTCATCTAATTAATGCCTTTGTAGAAAGCGACTATTAAAGGCATGCTAATTTAACATTAATAATGTAACTAAGAGTGAACATGTTGAAGATACTTGAAGTGGTGTCAAACCCAGCAAAAAAAGCATTTGTGAGTTTAACGTATTTAATAATTCTAGTTATATTTTTACCTTTTAGCGTTTTTGCTGATAATTTACAAGAGGTTAAATTAATAACCTCAAATAGCGTTAATATACAGAAAATTAAAAGCACCTTGGTAGACGAAATAAAAAATGAAATCCAGCATTACAGTGATATTCATGGCTGGAAAAAAGTGGTTCCAAATATAAAGGTCAATATTCCGAAGGCCATATCATCATTACCTCATTGCCCTGAACCTGTTCGTTTTACTGCACAAGATAATCAATCTCAGCCCGTAGGCAGATTAAAAAGACAAGTTAAGTGTGAAAGCCCAACAGTGAACTGGCGACTCAATGCAACGGTTTATGTCCAATTAACACTTCCAGTAATGGTAGCCCGCACGTTAATCCATCGCGACGAGGTTATTACAATGGATATGCTCGACAGCAAAAAACTGCAACTAAAAGCACCTAAGAACATCATCACTGATGCGGATCAAGTGATAGGGTTACATGCCATCCGTCGAATTCGCCAAGGACAACTGATTACTGAAAACGTGTTAAAAAAGCCGTTTCTGATTAACAAAGGGGATCAAGTACTGATTGTCGCTAAGAAAGGTAAATTTGAAGCATCAACCAAAGGAATGGCGTTAGAACATGGAAAAATGTACGAACAAATTAAAGTAGAGAATACAGCAACTCAAAAAGTCATTCATGCTCGTGTTGTTGCACAAGGGAAAGTAGAAACAATATTTTAAAATAAGCAAAAATAACCGCTACATTAAATATAAGCATTGATAACAAATAGAGCTCAACTTGTTGTTTTATGCTTCGCATCCCGACATTACATAAGAACAATCAACAATGATTATGCTTCTGTGAGAAAGCCCTATTCTTTTAATGAATAGAGCTACTTAATGTTTCGGTTATCAGCAATCAGATGTGAACAATGTAAAATGTGGTTTAGCTAGATTATCAACGTTATATTGTAAGTAGCATTTCTTTTGTTCAGGGTGACTATAGTAATCATTTACTTGTGGGAAAATTCTAAAATCACCGTCTGTATTTGTATAAAATTCAATGTTTAATTTGTGTGTTGCATTACCCTTTTTATCCAGAGGGTATACGTCAATATTAGCCAGTTTTTTTATTGCTTCGATGCCTGAATATTCAGTTTTAGAGCTAATAGAGCTAAACCACGGGTAATTATCATAATTTGATATACGAATGCCTTTATTTTCATTACTCGGTGTAGTGGAGCTTCCACTAAGCATAAACCTATAGCCATACTTATCAGTATAAATGTTTGCAGATGGTAATTCCGTCTTTGCTGCAAATATAGCAAATGAAGACTCTAAGGCCCCTTTTGTCGCTTTTAGGGTAGCTATTCTTGCATCACGCTGAATATTTAAGAATTTTGGGACTGCAACGACAGCTAATATTCCTAGAATAACAATAACAACGACGATTTCTATCAGTGTGAAACCTTTACTTTTTTTCATTCAAGACGCTCAACATGAAAATGGATTAAGCCATGCGTGATTTTAAACAATCACAATGAGTTTTCGGTATGCATAACAGCTTTGTTTCTTCGAGACCGTTCGATTACTATATCCACGAACGTTATCTATCGTATACGCTCTAACACTATTTTCGATAAAAATACTGAAACTGTCATTTCTTATTTAATCTTCCTATGAGTTTGGTCGCCTAAGTAAACTAAGCGTCTTGTTTAGGAATTAAAACGATGAAAATAGATAAAATTGCAACCGCGCAGTTTTCCCATACCCAGTTAAAACCAGCAGAACAACAGCCAAGTACTCTGCCCATCAAAAATAACGTCATAAACACACCCAGCACCATTGATAGCCAACTGTTAGCACAAGCACAGCAACCGTTAAATGCTCTACCTGATGTGGATATGGCAAAAGTGGAACAAATCAAAAATGCTCTAAACCGTGGGGAAATCAACCTCGATATTGAAGCGCTTTCGAGTGCGATTTTGCAATTTCATACCGGTCATGAATAAACACATTGCTAATATTATATGGAGTAAAACATGCCTAATCCTCACAATAAACAGCAAATGCTCACTGTACTTATAAAAGACATTCAGTGCGATATTGTTGATTACCGCCAGCTTTATCAACTGATGTTAAAACAGCACCAATGCTATTTGAAATTTGATGGTACGTTACTTTCGCAGCTAACGGAACAACAACTGCCACTGCTAAGCAAACTGACACAACGAAGCCAACAGCGCGCACAACAACTACATAAGCTCGGTTTACCCATTAATAATCAAAGCATGAATAAACTGATCCATGCTTTACCAAATGCAATAAAAAGCAAACTTCAGCAACAATGGCAAACGTTAGAAACCTTAGTAAAACAGTGCCATGACTTAAATCAGCGCAACGGAATATTATCAGCGAACTTCAGCGAATTGCTCAATCAAGTGTATACTCAAATGCCCCAACATAATGACAATAACGCTTATAGCTCACCGCATTTAATGCAGTATTAAAATTAAAGGCTAATGAGGTATCATTTGGGCAATAAAAAATGCACTATTCTCTCTCTACCTCTCAGTATGTTCATCATGCTGATTTTGTTATTGTTTGCAAATCCTAACCAAGCATCCACGCCAATACCCACCAAGTACCAAACGCAATTTGAACAACAAGTCAGTAAACATTATCAACGATTATCACCGCATAAAAAAGTGATCAATAAACAGTTCACGCGCCATCAAACAACGGTACAGCATATAATCAAACGGCTTGATGCTAAAAAGCTACCGCGTAATCTGGTATTAATACCAATGATTGAATCGACATTCGATCGCCATGCCGTCTCTCACGCAAAAGCGGCTGGTCTTTGGCAGCTCATGCCCGCAACAGCAAAGCGTTTTGGTTTAACTGTCTCCAAGACTAAAGATGAAAGATTCAATATTGCCCGTAGTACCGATGCTGCTATACAGTATTTGATCTTTCTCTATAACAAATTTGATCAAGATTTAAAGCTGACTTTAGCAGCCTATAATTCAGGGGAAGGACGTGTACAACGGGCATTAAAACGCGTCGTGGATAAACATTTTTCAGCTCTACGCTTACCGAATGAAACCGTTGATTACGTGCATAAATTTTACGCTTTAGAAAAGTTGGTCGATCTTGATACGTTAGTAAGCTCAATACCGAGAGCCCAGTCTCCCTTCGCAATCAATGCAGTATCTATTAATAATGATGTCGTGTTTCTAAAACAATTATTTGAAACCAAAACAGTGATTAACATGAAACCCATAAAGCCAATCATTACGCTTAAATCTTTATCAGACTAATCTAAAGAAAAATAACATAATTAATCAGCAGGTTGCCTAGTTGCAATAAAACGTTAGGAGAAAAATGCAATAGAAAAAACAATAAAATTACGGTAATAACAGAGGAAGTTTGCGGCGCCCAAAAATCTGAGAGCATATCGCTATTTGTTTCTCAGATACTTGGTCATAATGTATAAGGCTTTGATATAAATTGCTAAGGTAGTCTTGTTCCCAATGACTTAACGTTCAAAATAGAGTAATAATGCATGCATCATTAATCTTCTGAATAATTAATGAGCTATTGATCATAGCTCCCACTCTTTATCCCATTCGCGCTGCATGTGTAAGTTTTCAATTCGCTCGCGAACACTCACTTTTCTTTCTGTTGTCTTTGGTGCTACTTTTCTTTTTGTTTTAGCTTCTGTAGTTGTTCGTTTGATGTCAGTTTGCTTTGTCATGAATGTCTCTCTGTTAATACATAATCGTAAATAGCTATATCGGTCGATAATTGAATGTTGCCGTTATCAAGCAACAATAGTGCATGATATGGAAAGATATAGATAAGCTAGGAGGTCAATATATGGCTTTGCTGGTGAAGTTATTCAATTCATTAAAAGTAATATAAAGACTTGTTTACATAATACCAAAATTATTGCATAACTTCCACACAAACATTTTTATTCGGATTTGTAAACTGATTTTTTCTAACCAAATACCTTATGGTTCGCTTCTTGTTGTTCCCTGATGTAGATAATTAAAATCATCTATATATGGATGAATAAAAAACTATATATCAGAAACTTAACAATGAGTTAACAACATACGCAGGGTGACTTGCTACGATAATAATAAATAAGAGAAAGAAGAGTAGGAAATAATGGATATCGAGATCTATCAAGTTGATGCTTTTACCAATGAAACATTCAAAGGTAATCCTGCGGGTGTTTGCATTACAAAAGAAACGTTATCGAATGATTTAATGCTATCGATTGCAGCGGAAATGGCAGTATCAGAAACCGCTTTTTTATCATTAAATAACATGAACTTAAAATGGTTTACACCTCAAGCTGAAGTCAAACTATGTGGCCATGGTACACTTTCCGTTACTCATATTTTAAAAGAAAAAAAACTTTTTAACGTTAATGATACCGTGACATTTAATACCCTGTCAGGATCATTAAGCGCCTTAATTAGATCATCAACTATAGAACTCGATTTTCCGGCACCAATACTTGATTTTAATATCACACCATCCACAGAATTGTTAGCGTCTTTAGGCATTGAAGCTACACATGTTATTGCTTATGGTATTTTTGATTCGAAGATATTTATTGAAGTTGATAACGAAGAGATTGTATTAAATCTTGCGCCAAACTTTGATCGCCTAACAAAAATTGATGGTCGTGGTGTGTTAATTACTGCACCAACTCAGCGTGATGATCTTGATTTTATCTCTCGCTTTTTTGCCCCTTGGGTTGGCGTTAATGAAGATCCCGTAACAGGTTCAGCACACTGTGCTTTAACACTTTACTGGTCAGAAAAGCTCAATAAAGTAAAACTTAATGGTTATCAAGCATCTGCGCGTGGTGGATATGTCAGCACCGAGTTATTACCCAATGAACGTATAAAACTCATAGGCTCAGCGATTACAACCATAAAAGGTACAATGCAGTTACCTAATGTATAACGACATCTGATATATACGATATTTAGAACATGGCACATCATTGGAAAACATAAGATAGCAATGCCGTTTTGGGGTATGATGCGGCATTGAGTTACTTAAAGATAACTGTGTTTTTCAAGCTATGAACATCCCAATTAAAAATGAAACCACACCTGAAGTCTCATGCTCTAACTGTAAAGCATGCTGCTGCCGTTTAGAGGTGATGATTATCTCAGATACAGGTGTACCAGAAAGGCATATCAAACGAGATATGTGGGGAGGTGAAACTATGCTTCGACTCGCTGATGGTTGGTGCTCTGCACTTGATAGAGAGACCTTCATGTGTACGATTTATGAAAACCGTCCTTGGATTTGCCGCGAATTTGAAATGGGCTCTTACGAATGTGTTGATGAGCGTACTGAATTTCTATAGCTCCAATATCTATCACTAACGAGTTAGCGCTTACATTTTATATAAATGCTAACTCGTCTACCTTACTCAATTAAAGGCGGATCCCTTCAACATTGAGTTCTAACTCAACCTCTGTAGAAGCAGGGCCTAAATTTGTTTTAATATCATAATCTTTCAATGAGATCATTGTAGTACCAACAAATCCACGACGATAGCCGCCCCACGGATCATTACCTGCACCAACATGTTTAACATCAATCGTAACCGGCTTTGTAACGCCATTTAACGTTAAATCACCTGTCATGGTAGCGTTGCCATCCCCCGACTCTTTAAAAGAGCTACTAACAAAAGTCGCTTCTGGAAATTTTTCAACATTTAAAAAATCACTGCTGCGTAAATGTTTATCACGCTCAGCATGGTTGGAGTCCACACTCGCCGTTGCTATATTCACTTTAACTTTTGATGCTTCAGGCTGCTTTTCATCATAACTAAACTCACCATCAAAGGTATTAAAACGCCCTACCAACCAACTGTAACCAAGATGCTGGATCCGAAATTGAATCGATGCATGTGAGCCATTAGTATCGATTTTATAATCGTCTGCTAGCGCTACTGATGACATACTAGCCGCAGCCAAAAGTGTGCAAGGAATAAAAGATCTTAGTAGGCGCTTTTTCATCATAATCTCCGTTTATGTCGTAATACGTCTTATCTAATTTTGTCATTATGCTTTGCCTAGCATGCGTTTTAGCGTGTTATCTTTATCTATAAAGTGATGTTTTAACGCGCCAATAGCATGTAAAAGAGCAAAACCAATCAACACACAAGCACCATACCAGTGAATAGTACCCGCGATATCTTCTTGATTTTGAATACTTGTAAGCGTTGCTGGAATATCAAATACACCAAAGATACTGATCGCTCTTCCATCGGCAGTTGAGATCAAGTAACCACTGAACATCACCACAAATAACAGCAGATACAATAGCCAATGCGTTTTTTGTGCGAGCCATTGCTCCCATTGAGCATGACTAGAAAGAGTGGCTGGTGCGTCAGTTAATGCTCTTAATAGCAACCTTACGATCAATACAAAGAATAAGATCAAACCAGTACTCTTATGAGTATCAGGCGCAGTGTTATACCAAGCATGATAATAATTTAAATCAACCATCCACCAGCCAATCGCAAATAATCCAACGACAGTCAGCGCAACCAACCAGTGAAGTAAAATAATCATGGGGTTCCAATTTTTATTTGGTGTTTTTTTCATGGTTATTCGCTCGATGAGGAAAGTTGTTTTTAGCATAATAAACAAATAAGTAACAATTTATTAACCAACTTTGTCAGTGTTTGTGTATCAGACCGCTATATTTATTCGCATAGAAGATAAAAATGGATATTTACCTGTAAAGTGATAATGCTCTTTCGCATAAAAAACACTCGCTAAATTAAGGTTCAGGATTGCTAAATAGAAATGATAACGGATAATAATGCGCTTGTTTCCCTACTTGTGTTCAGTGTTATGCGTCTTGATAAATTTATTTGTAAAAGTACCCAACTGACTAAAGCAGAAGCCATAGAGCGAATACACGCCGGTAATATTAGCGTCAACGATGCTGTAATTATCAATGAAACAACACAAGTACATGAGAATAATACCGTTATCATGGATGGCAAAAGGCTAATTGCGCGTGAGTTTCGCTATATCCTAATGCATAAACCTGCGGGCACTATCTGCTCAAATATTGATGAAGTTTATCCCTCTCTATTTAACTACCTTGATATTGAAAATATCGCTGAATTACACATTGCAGGGCGTTTAGATGCGGATACCACAGGAATGGTACTGATCACTGATGATGGGCGTTGGTCATTTAATATCACATCACCAAATCAAAAATGCAGTAAAGTTTATCGGGTTGGTTTGTCTCGAGATATTGCGGCAGACGTGGCCGAAAAATTTAAAGCAGGGATCAAATTACAAGGCGAACAAAAGTTAACCGCACCAGCGATATTAACCATTATTTCAGTGAAAGAAGTATTGCTGACGATTACTGAAGGCAAGTTTCATCAGGTTAAGCGCATGTTTGCCGCTGTTGGTAATCGCGTCGTGTCTCTTCACCGTGAAGCGATTGGCGAGGTGACGCTTGATCTTGAAGTCGGGCAATGGCGTTACCTAACCAAAGACGAAGTCGCCTCTTTTGTTAAAGCTGATTAACCAAAACAAATACTGAAATATACAAAATCCGACTCATTTACCTTTCCTCGAAGAAAATGTAAAAGCCGGATTTTGGTTATAACAACACCGTACTATTTACAACAAAGCTAACACTCAACGCTTATTTATATGCACCAGCACTGTAGTGTAATTCATAGCTATGAGAGTAAATTTCAATGATGTTACCAAATGGGTCTTCCATGTAAATCATACGGTATGGCTTCTCACCAGGGTAATAAAAACGTGGTGCTTTCATACGTTTTTTACCGCCAGCTGCAACGATCTTTTCTGCAAGCTCTTCAACATTAGGATCTTGAACACTAAAGTGGAATACCCCTGTCTTCCAATACTCGAAGTTATCTTCAGGATTGGTTTGGTTTTTAAACTCAAACAGTTCGATACCAATACGATCACCGGTTGATAAATGTGCAATACGAAAACGCTCCCAGTTACTACCAAAAACATCTGTGCACATTTCACCAATCGCGGAATCATCTTCAATAATTTCTGTTGGTTCCATGATCACATACCACCCCAGAACTTCGGTGTAAAACTTAACCGCAGCATCAAGGTCAGGTACTGAAATACCAATATGAGAAAAGCTACGTGGGTAAGTCTGATTTGTCATGGTTTGTTCTCTTCATCGTTATTGTTGATGTGAGTAGATTACAAATCACATGTTATTAAGTAAAATTATCATTCATAATAAAAATGAGTACGTTTTGTAATGATTAATCCCATTTGGTTACGTAGCTTTTGTACTTTGGTAGAAACTGGACATTTTACTCATACCGCTGAAAAGCTTTATATGACGCAATCCGGTGTCAGCCAACATATAAAGAAATTAGAGCAATATTTAGAGCAACCTCTGCTCACTCGCCACGGAAAAAAATTCACGTTGACTCACGCTGGTGAACGCTTGTACAACGAAGCTAACCAAATTGTATTGTCGCTTACAGATTTAGATAAAAGGATCAGTATTGATCCTCGTTATGAAGGCATGGTACGCATTGCTTCTCCTGGTAGCATTGGTTTGAAGCTCTACCCTCATTTGCTGGCTTTTCAACAACAATATCCTGAATTAGTTATTGATTATCGCTTTGCACCTAACCATGAAATAGAAACCTTACTTGCAGAGCAGCGTATCGATATTGGCTTTATGACACGCCTTTCAAATAAAGCCGATATAACCCTGAATGCCATGGGTAAAGAAGCGCTTTTGCTGGTTACGCCAGCCTCTATTTCATCGCCAAGTTGGGACAAGCTTACTGAGTTAGGTTTTATTGATCACCCTGATGGGGTTTATCATGCAAGCCAGTTACTCAGTGTTAATTACCCTGAGTTTAAGCATATTAACCAATTTAAGCGGTCAGGATTTTCTAACCAAATTAACCTTATTTTAGAACCCGTAAAACGAGGACTAGGGTTTACTATTTTACCTCGTTACGCTGTGGATGCCTTTCAAGATAAAGCGCATGTAAATATCCATTTATTTAACAATGAAGTCAGCGAGAATATATACTTAGGCACTCACGCCAACCGATTTATTCCTAACCGCGTTGCAGCTGTGATTGAAGAAGTAATGACCTGTCTAAGTGCTTAAACTATAAGAATGAAAAATGGCGCAACGTTTTTAGAGCAAATTATTGAGTAAATAAATGAGTAAAGTAATTGATAAGCTCGCTTGGGTTTTAATTCAAGACGGTAAATTTTTAGTAGTAAGATCTCAAGGTAAAGCGCTGTTTTACCTTCCTGGTGGTAAACGTGAAGCCGGTGAAAGTGACATTGAAGCACTAACCCGTGAAATCAAAGAAGAACTGTCCGTTGATCTTATACCAAACAGTATTAAATACATGGAAACATTTACGGCTCAGGCCGATGGTAAGGCAGAAGGCATCTCAGTAAAACTGACGTGTTACTTTGCTGATTATTCTGGGGATCTTATACCTGCAGCTGAAATCGAAGAACAAAGATTCATTGATAGTACCGATGAAAGCCTGTGTTCTACCGCTGCATTAGCGGTATTAAAGTGGCTAGAAAAAACCTCACTGATTGCAGGAACACTTGCCTAACAGATAAATATAGGTGTCGTTCAATCGGCACCTATCAAGAGTGTTAGACAAGCCCGAGCATCTTTGCAAGTAAATATCTTAGGTAATTCCTATCCATTGTTAGCTAATCATTATCGTTAATTCGTAATCGTAAATCGCTCTGCTATTATTTTAAATCCATATTCAACCTATTAACATCCTTCTTTACATCCCTCGTTAAAACGTATAACTATATTTAATAATTACCCACTTTATTTGCATATATAGCTAATATACAATCGTTCACACATGCTAGCCTTTATATTTTTCGCCATTTGTTTTCTGATATTTGGCAGCCACTCGAATTTTTTAACTCTTTTTTATTACTGTATTTTAATAATAAGATTGCAGCTAAAAAACTAACGCAAGCCACTGTTTTAACTACACATAAAAAATAGTGACAACTAAATGCAATCAACCAAAATTAACAACTTATATTTAGGTAATTGCTGATGACGGATAATACTAGTACTTTTTCAAATAGGTGTCTTTTTCTAACACTGAATAGCTAAAAATACAGAAAATAAAATAATTATAAAATTTAAGGGTACGCAATGTCCGAAGTAAATATATTTAAACAACCAAAACCTTTCTATTTAATATTTTCAATTGAATTTTGGGAACGCTTTGGCTTTTATGGTATGCAAGCGATTTTAACTGTGTATATGGTTAAAATTCTTGGTATGTCGGAATCTGCGTCATTTACTTTATTTGGTGCCTTTTCAGCACTGGTGTATGGATCTGTCGCGATTGGCGGCTGGGTGGGTGATAAAGTATTAGGAACCAAGCGTACCATCACACTGGGTGCCATTATTCTTACTGCGGGTTATGTTTTTCTTGGGCTTTCAGCCAGCCATGAAAATAGCAGTCCAATGCTGATTTACATGGCGATGGGCTTTATTACTATGGGTAATGGTTTATTTAAAGCGAACCCTTCAAGTTTATTAGCCAAAGTTTATGGCGAGAATGATCCCCGTTTAGACGGTGCCTTTACCTTGTATTATATGGCGATAAATTTAGGCTCTTTTTTCTCAATGCTATTAACACCTTGGATTGCAGAAAAATTTGGCTATGATTTGGCGTTTTCCGTCAGTGCTATCGGCTTGGTGATCACGATTGTGAATTTTATAATCAGTCACTCTACCGTGAAAAACGTTGGTTCAAAACCTGATATGAAGCCTGTTAATGTTGTGCATTATATTAGTGTATTAGTCGGTGCAATTGTGCTGAGCTTCGTCAGTGCTTTTTTGCTACAACATTTATTCTACGCACACGCTATTTTGGTGGTAGTGGGAATCACTATTGTTGCGTTGTATTTCAAAGAAGCATTAAAAACATCTGGTATTGAACGCGCTAAAATGTTGGTGGCATTTTTATTAATGTTACAGGGCATTGTTTTCTTTGTACTGTATTTCCAAATGCCAACCTCGCTTAATTTCTTTGCTATCCATAATATCTCTCATGATCTGTTTGGTATTAGTGTTGCGCCAGAACAATTTCAAGCGCTGAATCCACTATGGATCATGATTGCTAGCCCTGTTCTTGCCATTATTTATAATAAGTTTGGTGATCGTTTCTCTATGCCGTTCAAATTTGCACTCGGCATGGTGCTATGTAGCTTTTCTTTCTTAGTACTGACTTTTGGTTCGCACTTTGCCAATAGCCAAAGTGTTATCAGCTCTAACTGGTTAGTGTTATCTTACTTCTTCCAATCTATTGGTGAGCTGCTAGTATCTGGTCTTGGATTAGCGATGGTCGCTCAGCTTGTTCCTCAACGTATGATGGGATTTGCGATGGGTATGTGGTTCTTAACATCAGCAACGGCTGCGGTTCTTGCTGGCTGGGTAGCAACACTAACAACAGATTCAAGCAAGATTGTGGATCCACAACAAACATTAGCCATTTATAGCCATGTCTTTGGGGTGATTGGCTATGTTACTGCCGCGATTGCTCTACTTACCCTAATTATTGCGCCAAAACTAACACGCGTGATCTACGCTAAAGAGACAACAGAAGAAACTGCTGCAGCATAATATTTTCTAGCGATTTCTTTTAACGAAAATTTGAACAATGTACCCAAGCAGCTTCAAACAACAGGTTTTGATAATACGATAGGCCTTGTAGTTTGAAATTACTTGGGTATATTTTTAGCATTTTATCAGCAATATAGCTAAACTTTTAAAAATATTATTTATTATTAGTTGTTTAGGAGTTTAATTCATATGTCGCTGTTGGAGAGTTTAGGGAAGAAACTTGAACCGCTCATGTTGTTTATGGGGTTAGTAAGCCCAATTGCAACATTGCCTCAGTTATATAAGCTTTTTATATCCCATCCCAATCATGCCCATGGTTTATCGTTAACCACCTGGTCTATGTATGCGCTTATTTCTTTGCTCTGGTTTATTTATGGTCTCTACCATAAAAACCCGACAATTTGGGTTGGTAATTTTTTAGGATTTCTCGCTTACTTTGCCATGATGGTAGGCATAGTAATGAAGGCAGGTATCACCTTCTAGGTATTCATAAAAATGAAAGAATGGAATATCTTCCCTTCTTTTCATTAGTTTAAAGAAAATGGGCGAGTTGATAATTAACACGCTCATTTATTGTGATAACAAAGGCCATCTCAATATTGCATATTAGCTACTTCGCTATCATTAATTCGTAAATCACTCTGCTTTTTTTAAACCTATATAAACCTATTACCTCCCCCCCTCTTACGCATCGCTCCCAATATAAAACAAAGTTTTATATTTATTCATTTTTGGTGCAATTTTAAGTAATACACAACCTATTAAACACTGTGTAATTTATATTTTTCAGTCACTCGATATTTATAACTTTTTTCTCTATTATATTTTAACAATAAAAAAGTTGACCATTATAAATGTAACCTATTGTTTTTATGTTATAAATAAAAAACATAAAGCCATTAATTGCAATCAACCAAAAATAATAACTTATATTTACCCAATTGCTGATGACTATTCAAAATAGTAGCTTCGTCAAGAATGCAACCTTATCACAACAAAGATACAAAAAAACAACAATGTAAACTAAGGAATGTAATGTCTGACGTTAATATATTTAAACAACCAAAACCCTTCTATTTGATATTCTCCATCGAATTTTGGGAACGCTTTGGCTTTTATGGAATGAATGCAATTTTGACTGTTTATATGGTCAAAATTCTTAATATGCCAGAGTCTGCTTCCTTTACATTATTTGGTGCCTTTACAGCATTGATATATGGTTCAGTAGCGCTTGGCGGTTGGGTTGGTGATAAAGTTTTAGGAACCAAACGTACAATTACGCTTGGTGCAATCGTCCTGACAATAGGTTATGCATTACTTGGTCTTTCAGCGAGTCACGGTAATGGTAGCCCATCTATGATTTATATCGCGATGGGTTTCATTGCTATGGGTAATGGTTTATTTAAAGCTAACCCTTCAAGCTTACTGGCGAAAGTATACGGTGAAAATGACCCTCGCTTAGATGGTGCTTTTACCATGTATTACATGGCGATTAACTTAGGCTCGTTCTTTTCAATGCTTTTAACACCATGGATTGCTGACAAATTCGGTTATAACTTTGCGTTTTCAGTGAGTGCTATTGGTTTAATCATTACCATTGCAAACTTTATTGTGAGCAAAAAAACCGTTCAAGATGTTGGCTCCCCAGCTGATATGAAACCCATGAATAGCTTTTACTTTTTATGTGTTGTTATTGGTACAGTCGCTTTAAGCTTTGTGAGTTCATTCTTGCTTCAGCATTTATTTTACGCACATGCCATTCTAGTCGTTGCAGGTATTGCTATTGTTTCACTGTATTTTAAAGAAGCTTTTTCAACATCAGGCAACGAACGAGCAAAAATGCTCGTTGCTTTTGTACTTATGCTTCAGGGAGTTGTGTTCTTCGTACTTTACTTCCAGATGCCGACATCATTGAACTTCTTCGCCATTCACAATGTTGAACATAACATCTTCGGAATATCCGTTGCTCCAGAACAATTCCAAGCACTAAACCCAATGTGGATTATGCTTGCAAGCCCACTATTAGCGATTCTTTACAATAAGCTAGGCGAACGCTTTTCAATGCCGTTCAAATTTGCATTCGGTATGGTGCTATGTAGCCTTGCTTTCTTAGTCCTTCCAGTAGGTGCTAAGTTTGCAAATAGCCAAAGCATTATTAATTCTGGTTGGTTAGTGGTCTCTTACCTATTCCAGTCTATTGGTGAATTATTGGTATCAGGTCTAGGTTTAGCCATGGTGGCACAGCTTGTACCACAACGTATGATGGGCTTTGCTATGGGAATGTGGTTCTTAACCTCTGCAACAGCGGCTGTTATCGGTGGCTGGGTAGCATCATTAACAGCAGTACCGAGTAATATTGATGACCCACATCAGACACTTATCATATATAGCAAAGTGTTTAATGAAATTGGTGTTGGTACAGCCGCAATAGCTCTGATTACATTACTTATTGCGCCTAAATTAACGCGTATTATTTATGCAAAAGATACAACAGAAAAAAAACAGTAACAGCGGCGGCTTAGAATAACAAATACAACAGCGGTCGTGTTAATAATTAACACGACCGCTGTTTTTATTTTTTACTTTGAACGTATATTAGCGAAGGATCATTTGATCACGCTCAGGACCAACAGAAACCATTTTAACTGGCACGCCCATTAGCTCTTCAATACGAAGTACGTACTCTTGTGCACCTTTAGGTAGCGATTCAAATGTACGACAACCTGTAATATCTTCTTCCCAACCAGTCATTTGCTCGTATACAGCCGTTAGTGATGCAGTTTGAGGCCAAATTGGGTTTTCAGTATGCTCACCGTTGTAAGCCACACAGATTTTCAGATCTTTCATACCTGTTAGACAGTCGATCTTAGTTAGTGCAATTTCAGTTGCTGCTTGTAGTTCAACACCGTTACGAGTAGCCACTGCATCGAAGTAACCCATATCACGTGGGCGACCGGTTGTTGCACCGAATTCTTTTGCATCTTCACGGAATTGATCTTGATCTTCCATTGCAGTGATCAACGTACCCGTACCTACTGAAGAGCTGAATGCTTTTGCTACTGCAATAACACGCTCAGGATGAAGAGCAGGTAAACCACTACCAATACCAGCGTAAGCTGCAGTTACGTTAGAAGATGTTGTCCATGGGTATTCACCGTAAACTAAGTCACGACCCGCACCCAGTTGTGCTTCAAACAACAACGTTTTGTCTTCTTTTTGTAGTGCTTTAAGTGGCTCTGTTACGTTACAAATACTGTCACGCCAAGGTTGAGAAACCTCTAATAGCCACTCTGTCATTTCTTCTGCTGTTTGGGTGAATTCAAATGATGGGTATAGCGCTTTAAGTTGAGGAAGTTTCCAATCCATCATGAATTGAATACGTTCACGTAACACTGCAGGTTGTTTTAACCAACCAACAAGAATACCTTTTTTCATTACACGATCGCCGTATGCAGGTGCGATACCTTGACGTGTTGAACCGTAAGCACCATCACCTAGACGTTGTTCTTCTAAGGTATCTTCCAGTGCGTGAAGCGGTAGACATAATGTTGCACGATCTGAGATGCAAAGTTTCACTTCAACACCTGATGTTGCTACTTCTTCGATTTCTAAAGACAGTTTTTCAGGGCTGATCACCATGCCAGGGCCTAACACAGCAATACAATCAGGATTAAATACGCCGCTAGGTAATTGGTGCAATTTGAACGTACCAAAATCGTTAACAACAGTGTGACCTGCGTTATTACCACCTTGGAAACGGATACTTGCTGAAGCTTGGTCTGCTAAATAATCAACAATACGACCTTTACCTTCATCACCCCAGTTAGCACCAACAACAACAATAGACGACATAATTTAAATCTCCTCAAAAGCAATGACACCTATCCTATGCTCATCTAGTCAATAAGAATAATTAATAATCGTTATTAACTTGATAAGAATATCATATATGGAGTATGGTTAATCTTCTCTACTCAATATGTTATGTATGATAATAAATATCATCTACTGCTTAGGAAATCATTGCTAATATGATTGATATCCACTGGCTCAATACCTTTGTCGCTTTGGCAAAGCACCAGCACTTTGGTAAAACTGCAGCTGCGCTACATATGACGCAACCTAATGTAAGCCTTCATCTCAAGCAATTAGAACAAACCACGCGGGTTAAGTTAATTGAGCGTAACCCTTTTCGTTTAACTCAAGCCGGTGAACGTCTGTTACAAAGTGCAGAAAATACTTTAATGGAACTGCAAATTTGTCAGGCCGATCTGAACGCTATCAATGAGCTTAATCGCGGTACTTTAACCATAGCAGCCAGTGATATTATTTCTCGTTTGTTATTAATTAGCCCTTTTCAGTCTTTCAAGAAAGAATATCCAGGGATTGATCTGTCTCTTTTTAATACCACTTCATCTCAAGCAACCGAGTTAGTCAAAAGCGCGAAGGCGGATCTTGGGTTCGTTATTGCACAGAAAGAGAGTCAACCACTGCATTTTACTGAATTACGACAAGTTAAATGGTGCGCATTAGGTAATGGCTTATCACGCTGGCAGGCATTGTCGGCTAACCCTTCACAAATCATCCCAGCCGAACCTCTCGCAGCAGAAGAACCCACCTTGATTTTGCTCGGCCACGATACCCGAACCCGTGAATTAATTGATATGGCATTGCCTTTATTAAAATTAAAAAAATACCATGTAATGGAAGTAGGCAGTGTAGATGCGCAGATTGATTGGGCGGAAGCGGGATTTGGTGTCGCAATAGTACCGAGTTTTTCTTTACATTCAAAACCACACTTACAAACACAAATAACACCACTGCCTGATTTCCCGACAACCAGTTTGGGATATATCGTGCGTCAAAACCAAGTGCTTTCACGAGCGATTAAGCAACTCTTACGCTGGGTAGATGATGAAATCCAACGCTCTCAGTAGTACTCGCGATCTTCATCGCCTATCCTAGCACTAGATATAATTAAGCCCTGTGATCAGGGCTTAATATATATGCTAACAACAAAGTGTTCCGAGCATAATGAGTTATTTGTGATCTTGTTTTTTTAATGTATACGCATCAGCAAGATCACCTTGGACACGCTTACCATCTTTATCTAAATGGAAGATACGTTGTTCACCCACGAAATACTGAGCTGTTTGACCACCACCTAAATTCAAGGTGATCGTATCGCCTTTATCATTCCAGTCAAACTTACCTTCTGTAGTTAAAGGTTTGGTTTCTTTATCTTGATAAGTTTGATCTAAAATGTAAGTGCCATTGTCTTTTAGCGTTAAGCTTGTTTCAATTCCAGAACAATCAGCACAAGGCTCAATACCTGTATATTCCCCCATCCAATCAAGTGAGTTCTTCGCATTATCAGCAGCCTGTGATAATTCTGTAACTTGATCATTCGCCGCAGATGCCGTTGATGACGTTTTATCTGAAGCTTGATCACAACCCACAAGTACTAAACCAAGAAGGGCTGTAGCTAAAAGTGTTTTTTTCATCTTAATCTCCTTGAAATAACACAAAATATTATGGATATGTACACGTCATAAAACAGAACACCATAATAAACTATGTTATCAATTACTCAGCAGTTGCATCCTTAACTGCGTCTTTCATATTGTCCGCAGCTTTGCCTGCATCATCTGCCATCTCTTTTGTGGCATCAACTGCTTTATCTGCAACATCATTCGCCGCTTTTGCTGTATCGTCAGCCGCTTGCTTTGTGGCATCAACAGCATCATTGGCAACTGCTTTGGTTGAATCAATCACTTGTGTTGCGGTATCTGATGCCTTGTTTTGCATATCTGTCGCGGTTTTATCTGTGCTTTGGTCACAGCCAACAAGTGCTAAACCGAGAATTGCAGCAACTAATAATGTTTTTTTCATCTTAATCTCCTTAGAAAAAACAAGATACCTTGAAACTCGCAACTGAGAGTTTCACGGTATCTTGCTATAATATTCGAAATTTTAGGACGCTTAATTTAGTAAATCTGATGCTTTTTTCTCTAAATCATCAGCAGCATTTTCTGTTTTATCAACAGCAGAATCGGTCATTTCAGCGGCTTTTTTTTGCGCAGCTTGAGCTGAATCATCGACAGACTTCATTGCATCATTTGCGGCATTTTTTACGTTATCTTCTGTCACTGCTGTTTTATCCACTGCAGCATCTTTCATTTCTGTCGCTGAATGTTTCATTTCATCCATTGAATGATCCGCGGAATCTTCAGCTTTATTGACCGCATCAGACGCTTCAGTTGCTTTTTCTTTTGTCACATCTATTAACGCTTTTGAATCATCAGCAACAGTATCTTTTACTTCTGATACTGAACTATTCATTTCTGCAACTGCCGCAGAAGTCTTTTCATCGGCTGATGAATTTGTTAAAGAGGTTTTCAATTCAGATGCTTTTTCTTTCATAGAATCAACAGAATCATCAACAACTTGCTTTGATTTATTAACCATGTCAGTTGTTTTCTCTTTTACAGCATCTGTCATCTCCGACGCTTTTGTAACCGCTGAATCACTTAATTCAGCCGCTTTATCAACCATTTTGTTGGTTTGATCTTTGACTACGTCAGCAGCATCGGACACCGTATTTTTAGTTGCATCTAACGCCGTACCTGATTGTTCCGTCACTTTATCTTTCATTTCAACGGTTGAATGTTGGGCAGCAGATGTACTATCTGTAGCTGTATTTTGTTTTGCCTGATCACAACCAACTAAAAATAAACCTGCAATAGTCATCGCGATAATTGTTTTTTTCATACAAACCCCTGTAACGAATACTGTTTTAATATGACCCTGACAGTATCTATCTACTAGATAAACCTATGTCTTAATGACGTCATTTCCAAGTCAATAATAGGTCAATTTATTACTTTTAGGTATTAAATCTCTTTTAATTCAAGATGGAAAATATGAAAAATGGAAAATAATATAACATTATTTTCCATTCTTTTTCTAAATAGGTAGAATTTCTCATTAATTGAAATATTCAATATATTAATAACAACCATGTCAATTTTGAATACATTTATTATTCTATACTTTTCACAACCCTTATATAATAATCACCCATTGCCTAAGAAAAACTGCCCATTAAAAATAAACAGAAAAGACAAATAATATTTCAAGACCTAAACAATGTAATGAGAAGCTATTATTTATCAAAAAAACTCTAAATTTAATAGTGTGTTTTTTCTATCCGTTAGTGCATACCCTATTGCGGAAATAACGACGATTAAGGCAGATGCGATCCAAAAACTATGATGAATATATTAATCAAAAAATGAACCTAATTCACAGATAAACATACATGTAAAAAAGGCGGAGACGAGCACAGAAACACAGCGGTGATATCGGCTAACACACCCGATATAAGCGTAGCAAAATGCGTTAACCAACAATAATAATTGTTCTATATATTCAGTTTCTGATTACCTAGGAATCTTATTCTTAAGTACTAATACATCAAAACGTATAATCCATATTGCTTGTGATACTAATAGTAATAATGAAAAAGTTGTAGTACCTTAAAAGTAATTAACCTGTACTGCGAACATTTCTACACCATCTTTTATTAACTAATTAACATATTCCTTTTTATATGTTTTGATATCCATCATTCAGGTGCATAATATGTAAGTAATAACTATGTTTTAATTTTATAAGCTATGATAATGAGTAAAAGACTTTACCTTTGAGAATAGAATGAATAGAGATTAATTTTCCAATGTAAATAAATAGTTATTACTTTATTTAATATTAATAAGTATTAATATCACAACCACATGAAATAAGCTCATATTCTGTAGCTCCGAATAACTTACATTCTTTTTTAAACAGTATAACATCAGAACCAACCGGACAAAAAACACTCGACTTGATAGGAACATTCACTGCTTTTTCACTGTCTTCTGGTATAACTTTTAAAACTAATTCTCGCTCTTCAGTTTCAAACTTTGAGAACGTTTCTGTTACTTCACCAGCAACAGAATCAATGTCATAAGTCTTTTCAGCAACAAAAAAAAGAGCCCCAGCCAAACCTGCAAAAGATAAAAACAAAAAGGCAACAAATACCTTTTCATTGTATAACTGGCTCATCAATCGTTTTCTCAAAATACCTAACCCTATAACAAACTCTCTTTGAGCAATGCCTTACAATTTAGCATTTTAGGCCCCTCAAATTAAGCTATTTTATGTCTAGAATCTTATAAAAAATGAAAACAAATGAATAAACACTCAAAAATAATCAGCATCAGTACTTTAACCCATTGTTATAACAAGGATAAAAAATAATGACACCCAGTTAACACAGTTTGACATAACCCTTACTTTTTTACTGGGAAATGGATAGTTTCACCTTCAGCAGTTAAAATTTCTATCACTTTAGGCGTACCATCTGATGCAAGATATAACTCTCCTATTGCACTTCGATTCACCAATCTGTGCGCGCCTGTAATATCAGGATCACGCTTTTCAATCAGCAATTTCTTACGCTTGGTAAACCAGTTTAACGGGGAATGAGGACTATATAATGCTCTATCCATTGCATCACAAAAGCGTAATAACCGATTAGGGAATTCATTTTTTAAACCACTACACGTGATCTGATAAATATGAAATTTACCTTTGTGGTTACGAAGCGTTATGTCATAAGCAAAAGAATAATGAACATCACCAGATAAAATAATAAATTGAGTCGGTGTTTTGGTATGGGTAAAAATACTCAATAGCGTATTGGCAGAGCCCGGATGCGCCATCCAGTTTTCTGCATCAACAAGCAACGGTTGCCCTATCCATGTCATCATTCGTTGCAATGTTTCAATAAACTTTACACCGAACATTGGTGCGGCAGAGACAATAATCACCGCTGGTTCATGTAATAATTCCTGCTGAAACTCAATCATGGCTTCCCAATCCATTAACCCTGATGGACGGTTATCATTCGATTCTGAACGCCAACGTCGAGTACGCGTATCTAATACCACCATTTTAGGTGTGGTTGAAATGGTATAGTGCCACTGCTCAAACTGATTTAACCGCGCAATAAATGCATCTTGTGTTTGATTACAGGGCTCAGCAAAGTAGCGCTTGGCGTCATCAAGGAACGGCTGTTCAAATTTCTCGGGAGCATTGCCCCACGCCTGACATAGCCAGTAACTCATGAGTGCATTACCAATAATTCGGCGTGAAAATAAGTTATTAAACGCTGCAGTTTCCCAGCGACGATTAAGCATATAATCATCCGTCACATCATGATCATCGAAAATCATATACGTCGGAATATGTGCAAACAAACGCTGAACTTGCGGTAGACCTTGAACAAAATCATCCATAATATGGCTTTCTTGATGCCATTGTTGCTGCCATTTAGGCGCAATTTGGACCCCACCACAGGTGAAATTCTGTTTCTCTAACCGTTTACGATCAACCCAATCCCACAATGTTGGTGACCATACCAGCAAATACATCGCAAAATATTCACTAAAACTGATCAGATGATTTTCACATTCTCGCGAGCTAAAGATAGGCACAACACGATCAGGCAATAATTTACCTAACCATGTTTGAGTATCAATATACGTTGGTAATAATTTATCTCGTCCATATAAATGATAAGGACTCTGATACAAGGCTTCTGTATCTGCAATGCTAGTCTGTTCAAACGTTTCAGAAGGTAAACCTAGCAATTGGATCACTTGTTCAATCGCATCAAGTGTTGGACCTGCAACATGATCTGCGTAAATTTGATCGCCACTCATCATTAATAAACTTGGGCGTTCAAGAATGGGTTGCTCAGCCACTTTACTATCTGCTACCACTAAGCTGTCTTTGCTTGGATAATGAGGGTTACGACAAGAACCATGTAACACATAATCGGCTCTAGTGTTGATCACTATGTTGATCATGGATTCATTATCGTAGGTTAATGACGGAATTAAATCGGTTAAAAGCCCTTGCTGGGTATCAAGCTGGTAAGCAAGTGGAGTATTAACTGCAAATTCACCTTCAAACTGTGCGAGTACAACCCATGCATGTTTACCAATTTGAATTTGATGTTCATCTGCAATAATGGCTTGGTAGCAAGGATTATCATCACCTTGTTGATATAAGTAAAAAGTAGCATCCAATCGTTCCGTGGTCACAAACCATAGTACTAATTGCGTTGCTGTCGCTTTCCGTAAAATAGGACCGGCAATAATAAGTGGTAAGGATGATGCTGGTGCTTCTTTAGACATTTACTTCTCAACTCGCGCGTAATAATTCAGTGTCATTCACTGCGATACCATCAAAACAACAATAGATAATCAAACTTAATCTATTGAGTAAACATTTTCTTTAGTTCTTGCTGAATCCATTTTATAACGGGCCCTGTCGCTCGATCACGGCGTTTAACAACACCCATTTCAATCCATTGCGAAGCGGGAATATTTTCCATCGACAGTTTTACAACCCCTTCGGAGAAAAAGTCATATGTAAAAACATGATCAGGCACAAATGCCCAGCCCATATTTCTCAATACAAACGAGGTGATTGAATAGTAGCTGTCAATTTGCCAATAATTTGCGGATAACGCTTCACTGTGGTGGCGTCCACTTCGATCGCAAATTAATAGTTGACGGTGCTGGCTTAATTGCTGCACTGTGGGTGCTGAAATTTGTGCTAATGAATGATTTTTCCCCACAATTAATGATGAATTAAATTCACAAATTGGTGTAAATTCTAAACTACTCGGCAAAGTTTTACTGAAAAATAATATGCCAATATCCGCCATTTTTTCATCTACACGGCTTGCTATATCATCTTTCGAGCCATTAATAATGGTTAATTTCACCAATGGAAATGTCTCAGAAATACGTTGAAAGAAATCTTCAAAAGCGGTTAATGGTGATGCTTCATCCATTGCGATGGTCAGGGTAACTTCTTCACCTTGCGTTAACGTCAATGCCCGAGATTGTAACCGTTCACATTGGGCTAATACGACCTTTGCTTCTTCATACATTTGCTGACCTTCAGGGGTCAGGATTGGTAATCTGGCACTTCGATCGAATAATTCAAACCCTAAATCTGCTTCTAAGTTACTAATTGCAGTACTGATCCGTGACTGTGCTTTTCCTAACCGCCGAGCGGCTGCCGAAAAAGAGCCTTGTTGTACTGAAATAACAAAAGCATTGAGTTGATCTAATGTCCAATCCATAAATCAATCCATCCGATAATCAGATATATAATATCTTTGAGCAATCTAACATACGGATATAATACAGCGATTCCCACCAACTGAATAGCCTGTGGGTAGACCATTTTATGAGAATATTTATGCACAGTAATGAACCGATGCCGTCGTCGAGCAATATATCTAAAAACTTTTGGCGTTATACCATCCCTTCTATTGCAGCAATGATGGTTAATGGACTCTATCAAATTGTTGATGGGATCTTTGTCGGCCACTACGTTGGCTACCAAGGCTTAGCCGCAATTAATATGGCATGGCCGATAACATTTGTATTATCAGGCTTAGGCTTGATGATTGGTATTGGCAGCGGGACGCTAATTTCAATCGCCCGCGGTGAACAAAATGAGCTTAATGCTCAGCGCGCTTTTAATACCGGTTTGATCCTAACTTTTATTATTAGCTGTCTTTCATTTGCTGCGTTTACATTGTTTGGCGACTATTTTTTACAACTTCAAGGTGCCCAACAAAACATTAAGCACCTTGCTTTAGACTATGTTTCTACTTTTGGTAATGCAGCCTTTATTACTGTATTGGCAGGCGCAATGCCAATGTTGATCCGAAATGATGAAAGCCCAAAAATCGCAACCATGTTATTAGTAATAGGCGCACTGACTAACATTCTTCTTGATTATGTGTTTTTAGGATTAATGGGTTGGGAATTGAAAGGTGCTGCCATTGCGACTTTGATCGCACAAGGTATTACCTGTGTTGGTGGCTTGATTTATTTTCGCTCTCAATACTCAACTTTAAAACTAAAAATTTCACTGCCTGATTTTTCATTATCAGAAAGTAAAAAGATCATGGTGTTAGGCTTATCAGCACTGATCATGTACCTATATGGTAGTTTTGTTGTCGCACTACACAATTATCAATTCATGATATATGGCACAGAATTAACCGTTGGCGCTTTTGCTATTGTCGGCTATATGATGACGATGTACTACTTGGTAGCAGAAGGTATTGGTGAAGGTTTGCAACCGCCAGTAAGTTACTACTTCGGTGCGAAACAACCGCAAAATATCCGAAAAACGTTAATATTAGCCATGAAAACAACGGTGATTGCAGGTATCGCTTGGTTCTTGTTACTGACAAGCTTCCCATCAACTTTGATCAGTTTGTTTAACAGCAGCAACAGCGCGCTGACATTAGAGGCGACCCAAGGTATTCGTTTACATCTGTTTGCAATATTTTTAGATGGCTTTATTGTCTTGGCAACAATGTACTTTATGTCGGTGAATCAAGCGTCAAAAGCATTAGTGATCTCAATTAGTAACATGCTAATACAACTACCGTTTTTGTATTTCTTACCAAAATTACTTGGCGTTGTTGGTGTATGGTTAACCATGCCAATATCCACTATAGTATTGAGCTGTATTGTTGCGGTTATTGTTTGGCGTGATATCAATAAACGTTGTAAGCCGCTTGATTCACTAGAAAATCAAGCTCCCCTGCTCGATTAATAAGTAAAGCAATCGGCAATAAAAACGCATCAGATCGATAACCGCTCTGATGCGTTTTATTTTTCACTACAAATCTTTAAATCCATTTAAGGTCAGATTTAAGACAGTGTTTGTTTTATCCATGCTGAAATATCCTCAATTTGAGGCATGCAAACCTGATGCTCCATGGGATATGTACGCCAGTGCGGTTTAAATCCCGCCTTAATGACATCATCTCGTGCCATTTCACCTAATTTAGGAATAACAACGGGATCATAAGAGCCATGCATAATTTCAATCGGCATATTACGATTCACATCGCTATATTGAATGACCTCTGCAGTTGGGAAATAAGTTGATAGTGCCAATATTCCCGCTAATGGCTTGGAGTAGCTTAATCCTGCTTGATAAACTACCGCACCGCCTTGTGAAAATCCCGCAAGAATAATACGTTCAGAAGGAATGCCACGACTAATTTCACGTTCGACAAGATCTATTACCTTTTGAGCAGATTCCATCAGTTGTGCTTCATTAATTTTACGATATGTATCTAATGAAATAATGTCATACCATGCTGGCATTAAGGCATTACCATTAATGGTGACATTCAGCGTCGGTGAGTGAGGAAATATAAAACGTATTGGCGATGTTTCTTCTAACTGTAAATGCGGTAACAAAGCCTCAAAATCATGGCCATTAGAGCCTAAACCATGTAACCAAATAACACTGGCTGTCGCGGGCACATTGGGTTCTATTTCAACACTCGCTAAATAATCCATTTTCCTATCCTTATTCTTTTCCAAATACAGACACGCAGTTACATTGCTGATTTTACTGCGCGAGATAAGCGAACAGCTGCCATTTTAGGATCCGCGCTTGGATCATCAAAGAAACGGCTTACAACATCAATGATTGCACTTTGAACATCACTGGATGTCGCTAAATTATGCGAAAAACTGGGGACAAGCGCATTGTTTTTTGCTGCAACCTTAAATGCTTTCATTGAGGCTAATGAACAAGAGTCAAATCCCTTTAACGATACATCCTGACGGATCGGGATCGAACCTTTATATAAACTAAAAGCTCGTTGAAATGGCTTGGTTAATAGTATTTGCGCTAAATCTTGTTGTGCTATTTCATCTTCTTCATTACTTTTTAATTTGAAAAAAGTAATAGTATCAAGATTATAAGAAAACATACCTTGTGTTCCCGGTACAGGTACGCATAAATAATCCTTACCTGCAATTTTGTGTTCGCTAGTGAACTCGCCTTTTGCCCAATCTCCCATTATTTGCATTGCGGCTTTGTCATGCATGAGCATTTCGGTGGCTTGGTTCCAACGACGCCCTTTTGCATTTGGATCTATATACTGTCGCATCTTTTTGAACTGACGGAACACCTCAACCATCTTATCACTACTAAGCTCAGTTAAATCTAAATCAACAAACGCTTTCGTATAATCTCTTGCGCCAAGTACGCTTAACGCCACCGCTTCGAACAAAGTCGCATCTTGCCAAGACTCGCCACCATGAGCTAATGGGATATAACCTGCCGCTTTGATTTTGTCAGCCGCCACATAAAATTCAGCTAAGGTTGTGGGTACTTTTGCGCCTGCAAGTTTAAATATATGTGGATTGATCCATAGCCAATTGACACGATGTAAAGTTACTGGTGCTGCCACATAATGACCGTCATATTTTATCAACTGAAGATCATTAACGATTTGCTGCACTTCAGGTAATAACACGTTATCCCAATGATCTTGTTCTGCAACTTTATCAAGTGATGTTAGAAAGCCTAAACGTCCCCACTCTTGAATATCTTGCCCTTTTAACTGTGCCGCGGTGGGTGGATTCCCCGAGATTGCCCGCATTTTTAGGACGGTCATCGCACTTTGGCCACCACCACCGGCAATGGCAAAATCTTTCCAGTGATGCCCTTTCGTTTCCATTTTCTCTTTTAAAACTTGAATCGCTTTAGATTCGCCTTTTGACGTCCACCAATGCAATACTTCAACAGTCCCTTCTGCAAAAGCTGGCTGACAAACAAGCAGTAATAAGGCGCAGAGACGCCATTGCTTGATATTCATTTTCATCTTATATCCGACAATAACATTAAGCATTTTTTAATAACCGAGGAAGTACAACAGTCACTAACAACCCACCTTTAATACTGTTTTTGATCGTTAACTGACCACCATGAGCTCGTACGATATTGCGTGAAATTCCCATCCCAAGCCCATGCCCCGTATTGTCAGTCGCTAAGCGAACATAGGGTTCAAATACCGTTTTTAGCTTTGTATCAGGGATCCCTTGTCCCTTATCACTAATGGTGATGATCAGTTTATCTGGACTATCAATGACATTTATCGTCACGCTGTGTCCATATTTCACACCATTATCGATTAAGTTACTTAAACAACGTTTTAAAGCTAACGGTTTTGCCATAATCGGCAAAATAGGGTGTTGAGGTAAACGAACTTTGGTGTCTTTATGATTATGATGTTCAGCAATACTATTTAATAAAAGTTCGACATCAATGGTCACCAAATTCTCATGTAAATCGGTATCTTTTACACACTGTAGCGCCCCTTTCACCATGATTTCGAGTTCATCGAGATCGTGATTAAATTTATCAATTTTTTCATCATCATCGATCAATTCTGCACGTAACCGTAAGCGAGTAATCGGCGTTTTTAAATCATGTGATATAGAGGAAAATAGCTGTTCACGATCTTCAATATATTTTCTTAAACGCAACTGCATTCGATTAAATGCTTGCGTTGCCATCACTAATTCACTCGCCCCTTGCTCTTTTAATGGCGGCTGGTAAATATCAAGACTTAACGCGTTAGCAGCATCCGCCAATTGTTTTAATGGTCGTGTTTGTCGTCTTACCATGATGTAAGTAAACAGCAGTAATAAAACGGTACTAAAGGTTAGGAATATAATTTGCTGGCGCGTAATAATCTCATCTTTTAGCATCATATAAGGGGCAGGCAATAACGCTGCAATATATAACCACTGACCTTTATCAAGCTCTATTTGCACCACTAAAATAGGGGGATTAAGTGGCTCTAAACTTAGCGTATTATGTACCCAAGAACGCGGTAGATCTGACAGCAAAATATCATTTTTTAATACATGCAGCGTTTCTGGTCGTGAAAACTCAACCTGAATATTACTAAGGGTAGGTAATTTTTCATGTAACACCGTTTTAAAAACTGACACTGCCATTTCTTTTTGTTCAGTATTTTTAATTGGCTTAATATTGATTTCTTGATCATTAAACGATACAAAAAACCGTGTCCCGCCCATATTGCGCAACTGCTCTAATACAATATGGCGATATTCTAGCGGCAATGATTGAAAGAAATTCACTGTCGATGCAAACATGGTTGCCATGCTCGCAGATGTTGATTGCAACCCCTCTAAATCTCGTTTTTTTGATTGGGTGTACCAAATGCCTGTTGCGATCACTTGAGCAAGAAAGACGGCCAACAAAGTTAACCATAAAGTACGTGAAACCAATGATTTAGGCCACAATGATTTCCATTTCATAATTCAATATCTACCTATCTCAAGATATTAAAAAAGTGTGGCTATCACCACACTTAATATTATTTCTCTATAATGTGGCTAACTTTACACATGGTCGTTATAACGAACATCGGCAGTAAATATATAACCGTTACCACGACTGGTTTTAATTAAACGCTGAGTACGACCTTTGTCGCCTAAACGGTTACGTAAACGACTTAATGCGACATCAATACCACGCTCTGACGGTTGTGCATCTCTTCCTCGAGTCGCACATGAAATAGTATCGCGATCTAAAATTTGATTCGGTCTCGATAGAAATAGCATCAACAATGAATAATCACCACTTGTTAACTCAAACGCTTCATTATTAAGTACATTCACTAAACGATGTGCTGTGGTATCTAAACGCCAATTAGAAAAACTAATAAATTTTGCACTAGGGTTAGAATGTTGGTTATCTGACACTTTGCTACGACGTAATATCGCTTTAATACGAGCTAACAGCTGTCTAGGACTAAAGGGTTTGGCGATATAGTCATCGGCTCCAATTTCAAGTCCTATGATTTGATCCATCTCTTCAGAAACAGCCGTCAACATAATAATAGGGACATCTGACTTTTTGCGAATATGCTGACATAAGGTAAACCCATCATCACCAGGCATCATGATATCGAGAAGAATCAAATCTGGATATCCACCAGCAAGGCAACGTTTCATTTCCTCGCCTTCCGCGGCAGTTTGGACTTCAAAACCGTTCTTGGTTAAGTACTCCTCCAGTAGTTCACGGATTTCTTTATCATCATCAACGACGAGGATTTGTTTAGAGATACTCATGTCTTTTGCTCACCATACGACATTAGACTATTTCTCGCTTTTAATCAGCGAATGCATTGAGAAATAGAGCGAATATAGGCTATTTACTATTTCGTGTATTTGACCACTATTTAAAAAAAATGTCAGCAATTTGCGCTATCCATGACGCATTATCGGTACCTTGTTAACATATTTAATACCTTACAACGAAAAAACCAGTGGTAATTACTAATAAAAGCAATAACACACTGGTTATATTTTTATCGCCAATCAATGGTAAGAAAAGCTGACTTAAGCGACTTTAGATTCTACTTTTTTAATGACTTCAACATTTTTATCTGAGGCCGCGTCATTTGCATGATCACTCAATACTTCAGCCAATGTTGAACGAGACAATCGCCCTGTTACCTGTCCATCAGCATCAACTACTGGCAGTGGATGATCACTATCTAAAGTCTCAGGGATCACGGTTTCAAGTAGCGCATCAGTTGAAACTGCTGGGACATCTTCGAGCATTGAAGCGTCTATTGCATTAGCATAATCAGATTCTTTTACGCTCTCTAATTTCTCTTGCGTGATGACCCCTTGATAACCTTGATTATCAACGTAATACGCGAAATCATCTTTTACTTTACGCATTTCAGCAACAGCTTCGCCAATCGTTTCAGAAGAGATACGAACAACTTGTGGCTTCATAACCGTTTCAACCGTCAGTGCTCGAGCACGGTTAACGTCTTTCACAAACGCTTCGACATAGTCGTCAGCTGGGTTTAATAAAATATCAACAGGTTTACCCTGCTGCACTAATACCCCATCTCGTAAAATGGCAATACGATCGCCTAACCGTAATGCTTCATCTAAATCGTGGGTAATAAAGACAATTGTTTTATGTAACTTTTCTTGTAACTCAATAAGCTGATCTTGCATTTCACTTCGAATCAAAGGATCAAGTGCAGAGAATGCTTCATCCATTAATAAAATTTCAGCATCAGTACATAATGCGCGAGCTAAACCAACACGTTGTTGCTGACCACCAGAAAGATTTGCTGGGTAGCTATTTTCATATCCCGTCAAACCAACAGTCGCTAACCACTCTTTGGCTTTGGCTTGCCATGCGCTTTTACTCAGTCCCTGTACTTGCAACCCATAACCAACATTTTGTAAAACCGTGCGATGCGGCATTAAACCAAAGCGTTGGAAAACCATCGACATTTTATGACGGCGAAAATCCTGAAGCTGCTTTTCATTGAGTGACATAACATCTGTCCCTTCAATTTCAATGACCCCTTCAGTTGGATCAATCAAGCGATTAAAGTGACGGATCAGGGTTGATTTACCAGAACCTGATAGGCCCATAATCACAAAAATTTCACCCGGATAAATATCTAAGTTGATATCGCTTAATCCAACCGTATGACCGGTTTTCGCTAAAATGTCATCTTTAGATGCACCATCTTTCACTTGTTGAACAACTTTTTTTGCTTTTGGACCGAACACTTTATAGAGGTTTTTCACTCTAATGAGGGGATCCTGCTTTGATAATGAACTCATGATCGACCTCCTAAGTGTTGCTGTGTACGTTTAGCATAGCTTTGTGATATACGATCAAAAATAATTGCGAGCGCAACAATCGCTAAGCCGTTTAATAAACCTAAGGTGAAATACTGGTTGGTAATCGATTTTAATACCGGTTGACCTAACCCTTTCACACCAATCATTGAAGCAATAACAACCATCGCAAGTGCCATCATGATGGTTTGGTTTATCCCTGCCATAATATTAGGCATTGCCAGTGGAATCTGCACCCCAAATAAGCGCTGCATTGGACTTGCGCCATAGGCTGTCGCTGCCTCAAGCACCTCTTCATCAACCAAACGAATACCAAGGTTGGTTAAGCGAATAACAGGTGGGACAGAATAAATAACAACAGCGATTAAGCCTGGAATTTTACCAAGACCGAGTAACATAACAACGGGGATCAAATAAACAAAGGCTGGCATAGTCTGCATCACATCAAGTAGTGGTGTGACAACCCGCTGAACCTTCTCAGAACGTGCCATAGCAATACCTATTGGTATTCCGATCCCTATGGCAACCATCGTAGAAACTAAAATAATACTCATGGTTCGCATGGTATTATCCCACATACCAAACACACCGATGAAACCAAAAGACAACACGACACCAAGTGATAATTTCCACGATCGGCTTGCGACGAAAGCAATCGCTGCCAATACAGCAATCACTATCCACCAAGGAGTGGCGAGTAAAAGTTTTTCAAACCAGATAAGAAAAGAAAGAAGAGGATCGAAGAAGCCTTCGATTGTGTCGCCATATTCACGAGAAAAAGAACGATAAGCACCGTCCAACGTTTTTCGAATTTCAACTAGCTGAGCACGCTCAAGCTGCGGAAATTCAGTTAACCATGATTTATCTGACATAACTGTTATCCATACATACTACTTTTATTCCCCACTTACGCTATATCCTTAGCGAAGTGGCTACAGTGGTAGTTAGCTACCACTGTAGACGTACAGCTTACAAATCAGCTAAAGCACCACGTACTTTATCTGCAACTTCAGGAGAAACCCACTTCACCCAAATATCTTCGTGATTCGTTAAAATCTCTTCCATTACGGTTTCGCCATCAGCTTGGTTATCTTCCATCCACGCTAAAAGGCTATTCATTTGTGCATTAGTAAAAGAACGTTGACCTAGGTATTTCACCGCTTCAGGTGCACGTTTCGCAAACGAGGTGGTAATAACGGTATCGACTTCTGACGGTGGGTACATAGAAACTTTCGGATCAACACATTCAGGCTTGGTTAAACACTCTTTAAAGTACTTCGCATCAACACCTGAGCCAAAGTCCACTTTTACCATTTTGTATTTACCTAACACCGCTGTCGGTGCCCAGTAATAACCAAACCATGCTTCACCACGCTCATAAGCTTTAGCAATTGAACCTGAAAGGCCTGCACCTGAACCTGGATCAATAAGATCAAACCCTGCATCTTCAAGTTTTAGTGCTTCGAATAGGTTACCAGCAGAAATCTGGCAGTTCCAACCTGCTGGACAATTATAAAATGCTGCTTTTTCAGGATCTTCTGGGTGAGTGAAAAGTTTGGCATTCTTCTTAATGCCCGCAATAGTCGCTAGGCTTGGATCTTTTTTCACCATGTATTCTGGAACCCAAAAGCCTTCTTCACCACCATCAGAAAAGCTCGTACCTGCATATTGGATACGCCCTTCTTCAACACCACGATCTAACGCGGCTTTCATCGAATTACTCCAAAATTCAGGTGCAATATCCGGTTCGCCCTTCTCAACCATTGATGTACCAGTCGGCATCGTATCGCCAGGAACAAGATCCGTTTCACAACCATATCCATGCTGTAAAATGAAACTGTCGACGTTGGCTAATAATGTTGCTGAGTTCCAATTCATATCAGCAATAGTGACTTTTCCACATTCACTTGCATGAACTTGAGATGCTGACATTGCTGATAGCAATACCGTCGCAGCCAGAAGCTTTCGCATAAATATTATCCTTATCATTTATATCGAATCGGTCAGCGCAAACGAGTAAAAAACAATTTTTCTGTGCGCTAATAACTACTCAAAAGGCAATTTATTGTGCCAATTTATTAAGTAGTCTAAACAAATTAAACTAAAAATACCAAGTTTATTAACAATAAATAATTATTTGGTAACAATTTTTAATAATACATTAATGCTTATTACATTCATAAACTTGTCAGCGATTAATGATCAAAAGAACGCTTATTAAACATTATTCTTATCGTTTTCGGCGCTCAATTTGCTTATGATGAAAACCGTTTTAATTCTGTAATGGGTAGAATGATGTATAAATTAGTTGCGCTTGATATGGACGGTACTCTTCTGAGTTCTGACGGTACGATTTCCCAAGAAAATAAAGCTGCAATTTCAGCGGCTCGCAAGCAAGGGGTATCAATTGTGTTAGCGTCAGGACGCCCTTTAGAAGGGATGACATGGGCACTAAACGAACTAGAAATGACAGGCAGTAATGACTTTGTTTTAAGTTACAATGCTTCACTCGTTCAACGCGTCTCTAATAAAGAGATTATTCGTAGCGAAACATTAACGGGTTTGGACGCTAAAAACATTGCTTCACTGGCTCATGAGCTTGGTGTTCATGTTCATGCATTTACTCGTCGTCAAGGCCTGATTACACCAGAAAATAACTATTACACTGATCATGAAGCAAAAATTAATGGTCTTGAAATTACTGTTGAAGACTTTGCAACACTAGAAAATGACGAAGAAGTGATGAAAGTAATGATAATCGATGAACCTGATCGCCTATCAGCCGCCATTGCTCAATTACCAAAAGCGTTTTATCAATCCTACACGATTGTACAAAGTGCTCCCTTTTTTCTTGAATTTATGAATCCAAATAGTAATAAAGGTGTAGGTGTTGAAGCGCTAGCAGAATACTTAGACATCAAACAAAGTGAAGTTATTTGTATGGGGGATGCCGGCAATGATCACCATATGATTGAGTATGCTGGTCTTGGTGTTGCAATGGGAAATGCAACAGAAGAAACGAAAGCTATCGCTAATTTTATTACTGACACTAACAATAATGCAGGTGTTGCCAAAGTTATTCAGCAGTTTATTTTAGATAAATAACAAAAAAATCGCTATTTCTAAATCAGAAATAGCGATTTATTCAAATTATTTTTGAGGAAATAATTAGTTAGCTAAAGCAACGGCTTTTACATCAATCGTACGCTCAGACCAATCTTTGTCTACTTCGCCACGGATCTTAAGTTTCGTTGATGGTGTTGCATTCACGCCGTTCCAATCATTATGATCGATTTCAACTTTGATTTCACCGGTATTGTCTTTAAACATGTAATCATCATTACCCAGTGAAGTTGTGATGTAACCTGTTAATTCAACAGCCGCGTCATCTTGTGCATTTTTAACTTGGCTAATTGTATTAATAACAGGTGTTACTGAAGGACCAGTGAACCCACCGTGAGCAGGTTGTGCCGGTGCAGCGGTAGTTGCAGCAAACGCTGACGTTGATGCAAGAAGAAAAGCAGAAACAACTAATAATTTTTTCATCACGTTAATCCGATGTTATGAATATTATATTACGGTTGACAATAAGTGTTATTGCTAAAGCAAATATACACCACCATTCAATAACTACAAATAAGTATTTACTTTCCCAACCTATTTCTTAGAGGGATTATATCATGCTATATATCAAATAAACGTGAAGTAATATTGTAAATATCGAGATATCTTTTTTATGAAGAATATTACTTGGCAATAGCAAACGAATTCAAAAATACATCAACAACAGTATTAATATTTTCTTCTACTTGCATACCTTCACAAGGTGGCGCTAGCTCCATGACTTGAGGCCAGAAAAATAAGCCTTGGAATAAACTCATGTAGATATTTGTTAACAAAGCGACATCTTTATCAACAATTGCTTTTTCTTCAATAGCCAATTTAAACCAATCTGCAATTGCACTGGTGCTATACAAATCTTTCACTAAGTTTTTAGCTAATTCTGGCTGGCGAATAAATTCCATTACAATAATACGAGAAAGAGAAATACCATACGTATGGTACAAAATATCAACTTCACGACGTGTAATTTCAATTAACTGTGTTTTTAATGGCATTTGTGGATCAAAATGGTATTGCACATTTTCATTCACTGAGTCTTGAATGATCTTCAATACTGAAATAAATAGCGTTTCTTTACTATCAAAATGACGATATAAAGTCCGTTTTGATACTTCAGCAACCTGTGAAATTCTATCCATATTGGCAGCAATAAATCCATGTTCGATAAATTCTGCTTTTGCTGCCGCAATAATTGCTAAATGTTTACGTTCTGTTTGCTTCATTGATTCACTGCCTATTTTCACCACCTGTGATCCTAATCTAACATTTTGTCACAAAAAAGTACACTTAGTAGTTTACAAAATACCATTCCCCCATAAAATACACCCAAAAGTTTACTTGTTATATTTCCATACAAATAAACATGTTTTCTAATTTTTATACCGTCCCATACTGATAGCGGAGAATCCGGTGAAAACTCAATCAGCAATGTCTAAAATGGCATCATTCTCATTTAGTAAACTCGCAGTGAGTTTTTCAATCGTGCTTGTCGCACTGTCAGGTTGTGGCGATAAAGAACAACAAGAACAAGTTCAAGAACCCATCATTAGCCCTGCGCTTACTGAAATTGTAAAGCCCAAAGCAAATACTAATTTGAGCTTTAACGGTGTCATTCGTTCTGCGCAACGTGCCGATTTATCATTTCAAGTTACAGGTCGAGTAAACCATATCTTTGTTAACGAAGGTGACCGTGTGACTAAAGGTCAACTATTAGCAAAGCTTGATCCCAAAGATGCCCAAACTATTTTTGCCGCTGCACAACTTGAATTAACAGATGCAAGCAAAGCTTACCAACGTGGTAAAGCCATCTATGAAAGCAGCCAAGCGATTTCTAAAAGTGATTTAGATAAACTTATTGTCCGATATAACTTGGCACAAAACCGGGTAAAAGAAGCGAAAAACAAGCTAAATTACACCCAGTTAGTTGCACCATTTAGTGGTATCATTGGACGTAAATTAATTGATAATCACGTTCAAATTCAAGCTAATAATCCGGTATTAACATTACATAATATTGATGACTTAGAAGTGGTTATTAATATTACAGACAGTGTCATGCTTGCAGGAATGACATGTAATAAAGCTGTTGCAGAGTTAAATAACAATACAGATCAATTATTACCTTTGAGTTTGCGTACCTACTCAACCCAAGCCGATCCGATCACACAAACCTTCTCTGTTGTCCTTAGTATTAACGACGACAAAGGGTTAAATCTCTTACCAGGTATGCCCGTTAAAGTTTCTCCAAACCTAGCATTGTGTCCACAAGAAAACCGAAACCCAATTATTGTTCCACTGGCATCTGTCGTTCCAGATAACAAGAGCAAACAATTTGTATGGGTGGTGAATAAAGACAATTCAGTATCAAAACGCTACATCACAGTGGGGAGTGTCAACAAAAACTGTATTACCGTTCTTAATGGCCTAACAGTTGGTGAACGTATTGTCATCGCTGGTGTATCTAAGTTGAAGCCAGGTATGGAAGTACGCCCATACACTGATAACACAAAAAATGGAGCGTAAATAGATGGATATCGCTCGCTATACCATCGCCAAACGAACAAGTGTTTGGGTGATCATTGCACTGATCTTAATTGGCGGTTACATCAGTTACTTAAAGCTAGGTCGTTTTGAAGATCCTGAATTTGTGATCCGCCAAGCCGTCATTGTTACCCCTTATTCAGGAGCAACAGCACAAGAAGTTTCCGACGAAGTCACAGATGTCATTGAAGGTGCGGTGCAATCTTTACAGGAACTAAAAGAAGTTAAGTCTGTTTCCAAACAAGGGATGTCAGAAGTTACTGTTGAGATAAAACTTGAATTTTCAAAAGATCAGGCAGCGCTTCAACAAGTTTGGGATAAGCTACGTCGTAAAGTTGTTGATGCCCAACGTCTTCTTCCTCCTGGTGCTGGCCCATCAATCGTAAACGATGACTTCTCTGATGTTTATGCGCTATTTTTCGCTGTAACGGGAGAAGGCTTTACCGATAAGCAAATACAAGACTATGTTGATTCACTGCGTCGTGAACTTGTGTTAGTACCTGGTGTAGCTAAAACGGCAACATTAGCAGAGCAACAAGAAGGTATTTTTGTTGAGATCACCAGTGAGCGCTTAGCTAATTATGGTTTGTCAGTTGATAACGTTTTATCAGTATTACAAAAACAAAATATTGTTAATGTTGCAGGTAGTCTGACATCTAATGGTATGCGTTTACCTGTTATTCCAACACCTAACGTTAATTCATTTGAAGATTTACGTAACCTTCAAATTGGTATTGGTGATAACCATACTGTTTTACGTTTAAAAGACATTGCCGATGTTAGCCGAGGTTATCAAGAACCCACTAGCATGCTAATGCGCTTTAATGGTGAACGGGCGATTGGCTTTGGTATTTCCAATGTCACTGGTGGTAACGTGGTTGATATGGGTGATGCGGTTAAAGCGCGTATTGCTGAACTTGAAAACCAACGTCCACTGGGTATGGATCTTCATATTATCTCAATGCAATCAGACTCTGTTCGTGATTCGGTAACGAATTTTATCGATAACTTGATTGCTGCTGTGGTGATTGTTTTCATCGTTTTACTGCTATTTATGGGTATTCGATCTGGCGTGATTATTGGCTTTGTATTGCTTTTAACAGTGGCCGGTACTCTATGCATCATGTTAATTGATGACATCGCAATGCAACGAATTTCGTTAGGTGCGCTGATCATCGCATTAGGCATGTTAGTAGATAATGCCATTGTGGTAACTGACAGTATTCTGGTACGCCTCCAAAACAATGAAGATCGTAATGTCGTTATTCCAGAGGTTGTCAATGCAACTAAATGGCCGCTTTTAGGCGGTACTGTTGTGGGTATTTGTGCTTTCAGTGCGATTGGCTTATCACCGTCAGATATGGGTGAATATGCCGGTTCGCTATTTTGGGTGATCTTATACTCAATGTTACTTAGCTGGGTCTTTGCTGTTACCGTAACACCGTTACTGTGCCATCAGTTCTTAAAAGTTAAGATCAAACAACAAGATACTAAGCCAAGTAAAATTGTAGAAAGTTACAAAGCTTTATTAACTTGGGTTTTGTCACACCGTAAAATAACTGGGGCATTGCTACTGGCAACACTGGTTGGCGCTATTTGGGGGATGAAATTTGTACCACCTGGCTTTATGCCAGAATCACAACGTGCGCAATTTGTTGTTGATGTCTACCTTCCTCAGGGAACAGACATCACCAATACAGAAAAAACGATCGCTCGGATTGAACAAGATATTACCAATAAAGAAGGTATCGGGAATATCTCAAGCTTCATTGGTGGTGGTGGCTTACGCTTTATGCTGACTTATGCACCAGAAGCACGCAATCCAAGTTATGGTCAATTACTGATTGATATTGATGATTACCGTAACATAGCTCCATTACTTGTTGAGTTACAAACTGAGCTTGATAATAAATACCCAGAAGCCTCGATCAAAGTATGGAAATTCATGCTAGGTCGTGGGGGCGGTAAAAAAATTGAAGCCGGTTTCCAAGGCCCTGACAGTAGAGTCCTACGTGATCTTGCTGAACAAGCGAAGTCAATCATGCTGTCTGATCAAAACTTGATTGCCGTTCAAGATGATTGGCGTCAACAAGTACCTGTTATTAAACCTGTTTATTCAACAGAAAAAGCGCAACGTTATGGACTAACCAATCAGGAAATTAGCCAAGCAATTGCACAAACGCTATCAGGTCGAACGGTTGGTGTATATCGTGAAGGAAATGACTTAATTCCAATTGTTGTTCGTGCGCCAGAAAGTGAACGTACTCATGAACGTGCTATTGAAAACACAGAAGTCCATAGTCGTATGGTCAATGGACCAATCTCTGTTAGCCAATTAATCGAATCTGTTAATGTCACGTGGGAAGATGCCATCTTACGTCGAATTAACCGTATACCAACCATTTTGGTTCAGGCAGATCCTGCACCAGGTGTACTGACGGCCGATGCATTTAATGAACTGCGTGGAAAAATCGAAGCTATCGAGTTACCACCAGGTTATAAATTGACATGGTACGGTGAATATAAAGCATCCAAAGACGCAAATGAAGGACTCGCGATTTCTGCACCTTATGGTTTTGCTGCGATGATTTTATCCGTGATATTTATGTTTAATGCATTAAAACAGCCATTGATTATTTGGCTAACAGCGCCATTAGCTATTATTGGCGTTACCATTGGTCTGGTTATTTTCCAAACACCTTTCGAGTTTATGGCTATTCTTGGCTTCCTTAGCTTAATTGGTATGATGGTTAAAAATGCGATTGTTCTGGTTGACCAAACAGATGTAGAAATAAAAGAAGGCAAAACACCTTATCAAGCGATTATTGACTCAGCCTTAAGTCGTGCACGCCCTGTTTTACTTGGTGCATTAACCACAATTTTAGGCGTTGCTCCTTTACTTATTGATCCTTTCTTCAAGAGTATGGCAGTAACAATCATGTTTGGTTTATTGTTTGCAACCATTTTAACTTTGGTGATTATTCCACTACTTTATGCAGTACTGTTTAAAGTGGAAATCGAATCACAATAGTAACCACATAGCCAGATATCTTATCCAAGGGACGTATTGTAATACGTCCCTTTTTCATACTTATTTTAATAAATAAACCCAACCAATTTATGATTTCATTAATATCTGTATACATAATATAAAAATTCTGTCTATGATAATAAGAATTTACTCTTAAATGACTGTGACGATAAAAATTATGACGCAATTTGTATGGCAACCAATTAGATACCCTCTACTTTTTTCTACCCTGCTAATTGGCTGTTCTTTTTTTTCTAGTAATGTTTTAGCTGAAGAAGTGGTTAATAACTCGTTAGATTACTCAAGCTCAAATAATCTATTGCTTCAGCAGTACAAAGACAATTACGTTCTACCTTTTTACTACACTCAAAAACCTAACTATCAAGAATACCAATCGATTATTCCTGAAGACGGTAAATTAAGTAAGTACAACGTTAACTTTCAGATCAGCCTAAAGTACCGTTTAGCATCTGGTGTTTTAAATAGAAACGACAAGCTCTATGTTACTTATACACAGCGTTCAAATTGGCAAGCGTACGCTTCTTCAGCCTATTTTAGGGACACTGAATATGAGCCATCTATTTTTTGGACCCTTCCTGAAAAAGCCGAAAATAATGCGTTGGGGTATGCTGGAACAACGGTTGGTCTCGTCCATGAATCTAATGGTAGAGGCGGCGAACAAGAAAGAAGCTGGAATCGTGCATTTGCTGATTTCACATTCGAACATAACAACTACACATTAAGTATCAAGCCATGGCTACGTCTCGACTTTGGTGCAAAAGATTACAATAAAGATATTACCAACTACATGGGATACGGACGCATCAGCATGAACTGGGCTGTTGATAATAATAATCTGATTTCATTAACCGTGCGTAACGCTTTAGAAAGTGGATTTTCACGTGGTTATGAGCGCATTACCTGGAGTTTTCCAATCTATAAGCGCCTACGTGGATATATGATGTTAGAAAGTGGTTACGGTATTTCGATCTCTGACTACAACCATTACGATAATGCAGGTGGTATTGGTTTTTCTTTTTAATCAGTAAAGAGGTTCTATCTGTAATCTTAAGATAGAGCCTTTTATTTACTTCAAGCATAAAATTTTCAGCAAAAAATGCTTTCATCGTGCATTCTAACTATTCACTTCTAGATTTTCGATCTAAAATCCCACTTTAGATTACCCTTCCCCCCTTTTACGAGACACTTTGTGATGGAAAAACTATTTGAACGAATAATGTATGGGTCACGTTGGTTAATGGCACCTATCTACTTCGGTCTCAGCTTTGTGTTATTGGCACTTTCAGTGAAATTCTTTCAAGAGATATTTGATCTAATCCCAGTTATTATCACAATGAAAAGTATGGACTTAGTTCTGATTATTCTTTCACTTGTTGATATTGCTCTTGTTGGCGGACTCGTTGTTATGGTGATGTTTTCTGGCTATGAAAACTTCGTTTCACGCCTAGATCTCGATGATCATGACGACAAATTAGGCTGGTTAGGTAAACTTGATGCAAGCTCATTGAAAAACAAAGTATCAGCCTCTATTGTTGCAATATCTTCAATTCATTTATTAAAAATATTTATGAATATAGAAAATATTGATAACTCAAAATTAATATGGTACCTGCTAATTCATATTACCTTTGTATTATCTGCTTTTGCTATGGGATATCTTGATAAAATCACAAAACACTAAGTAAACAGCAACGCAAGGATGCGTTCACGCGTTATCTACAAACGATTTATTTTTCCTTTTTCTCGAATAATTAGCAATAAACATCATATTGGAACACTATATGCATTTTCTTGTTATATCCCAATAACGAGAAAGACCAATGAAATTATACTTATTGTTTTTTGTGCTTCTTTCATCACCATCAGCGTATAGTTTTAATAATCATTCCCCTATTACTACCTTCGAAGCAAAAACAGCATTAACGTTTGATTCTTCAAACTGTAATACACTCCTCCAACTATCATTTTTCCATGCTGGCTTATGTGCAAACAAAGCGTTAAACAATTTTCAGCCACTTTCGTTAAAACCAACATCATCTCACTATCAAGAAGCAAATATCGCCATAAGTTTTGATTCTGATACACGTTTGTATATCACGTCGTATAGTGAGAATGATGCTTATGGTTTCCATTTACATATTCCTTTAAATATATTTAGTCGGTAGGAATACAACGATAATTATTTCGCAATTTTGTAACGTGATTTAATATCTCATTCCCCTTATGACATCAACATACGGTATGATGCTATCAATTAAGACAATTGAGTATTCAGCATGTATCATCAAACACTTAAAAAATATTTTGGTTTTGATTCTCTTAGAACAGGTCAGGAAGAAGTCATTACTCGTGTTCTTGATGGCCATTCTGCAGCCGCTATTTTTCCTACTGGCTCGGGTAAATCACTGTGTTACCAACTCCCAGCAATTGAATTACCACACTTAACACTGGTGATCTCACCACTCTTAGCATTAATGAAAGATCAGTTGGATTTCCTTGCATCAAAAGGTATTCCCGCAGCATCTATCGACTCAAGCCAAACTTGGCAACAGACTCAGCAAGTTATGCAAAATATTCGCCAAGGCGAAATTAAAGTATTAATGATCTCTGTTGAGCGATTGAAAAATGAGCGCTTTAGACATTTTATCAGTCAAGTCCCTATCTCATTACTCGTCGTTGATGAAGCTCACTGTATTTCAGAATGGGGGCACAATTTCAGACCCGATTACCTGAAATTACCTTATTACCAACAGTCTTTAAATATTCCACAAGTATTACTACTAACAGCCACGGCGACGCCAGCTGTTATTAATGATATGCAAGATAAATTCAATATTGCAAAAGATGATATCGTCGTAACAGGTTTCTATCGCAAGAATCTTGATCTCTCTATTTTGGCAGCCCAAGATGATGAAAAATTGGATGTACTACAGCAACAATTGATAGCACAACCCAATACACCATCTATTGTTTACGTCACTTTACAGCATACTGCAGAAGAGATTGCGGCAACTCTCACAAGTAATCATATTCCCGCTCAAGCTTACCATGCAGGTATGGATGCCGATCGCCGCCAGCATATACAACAACAGTTTATGGCAGGAGAAATCAATTGCATTGTTGCCACCATCGCCTTTGGCATGGGGATCGACAAATCTGATATTCGCCAAGTGATACACTTCGATCTACCAAAATCAATTGAAAACTATAGTCAGGAAATAGGTCGTGCTGGTCGTGATGGTGAAAACTCAACCTGCACAGTCATTGCAAATAAATCAGGTCTAAATGTGCTACAAAATTTCATTTATGGAGATACTCCTGATCGCAGTTCGATAGCAACCGTATTACATGAAATCAAAGCACAATCACAACAGTGGGAAGTAATGAATAATCGGCTATCAAAAGATGCCAATATTCGATTATTGCCTTTAAAAACACTATTGGTCTATTTAGAGATTCGCCAGATCATTGAGCCTCAATATACTTATTTTGCTGATTACCGTTACAAGCTCAACATTAGCCAGCATGAAATTTTATCGCATTTTAATAATGAGCGTCGCCAGTTCGTCGAAGCAATTTTTGCTTGTTCAACAAAAGCAAGAGTATGGAATACACTAGATATGGACGCATTATGGCAAGGCTATAATGCAGATAGAAAACGTGTTGTTGCTGCGATTGACTATTTTAATGAAAAAGGTTGGATCACTTTAGAAAGCAAACAAATGACTGACGTATATGCTATCAAAAATCATCACTTTGATATCGGTGTTGAGAGTGAGGCGCTGTATCAACTGTTCCAACAAAAAGAGCATAGTGAAATAAAACGTATCAATAGTATGATTGATTTTTTTGAAAGCAAAACCTGTTTAAGTTATCAATTAGCGCGTTATTTTGCTGATCATCATGCTCCGGAACATTGTAACCATTGCTCTGTTTGTCGAGGAAAAAGTATCACATTGCCACCATTACCGACACTACCAGAGGTTTCCGATCACGTTTTAACCCAATGGTGCGATCAATTCATCAATGCATGTGATATAGCACCATCTGTTGCTGCTATTACACGATTTTTAAATGGTATGACAACACCATTGACCACCAAGATAAAAGCCAAGCAATTTGATGGTTTTGGTCAACTTGAAGCGTACCCCTTTGAGCAAACTTTTGCTCACATTACACGCTTATATGGCTAATCTATGTTAATTCTTTATCAATTTAGATATATGAAACTCACTTTTCATTATTAATGAATAGCGATCTACATCACAACGTTCTAGAATAGCCCCTTAACCGATGGGGATTAAAGTTATGACTATTGAAAAAGAAGAATACCAAGTTTGTGAAGCATGTGGTGTATCAGGTGAACTCGGTTTTATCATCAAAGAAAACGATGATACTGCAGACGTTCAAATCTTTGCTCAAGGTAAAGATGCACTAGAAGTAGAATTAGCAAACTACCTTGCACTAGCAAAAGAAGTGAATGCTAACTACAAAGTTGAAACAACCCCAGTAGATGAAAATAGCACTGAATTAACAGCGCGTATTCAATTCGAATGCAGTGCTGAGAAGCTAATTTTCGAACTTCGTAGCCGCTCTCTAGCTAAGTAATTATTGTTCTTTAGCTTAAGCCAGCAATGATTATCAATATAGATAATCATTGCTGGCTTTCTTTTATTTTACTGGTACTAAGTTTTTCCACATTAAGCGACCGTTTAATTCCACTTCATTTTCAACAGCACACTGAAGTTTATAACCATCGATATCAATAATCGCGCCCAATGAATAAGCTTTATCCTCATAGAAGCATAAACGCTGATTGGTTACTTGCCCATCAAGATTAAACTCAATACTTGGCTCTATTTTTGACGTATCTGTAACACTGTAGTTTTTCGCCTGTGTCGGTAGGCTTAAGAGCATCATTACTAAGCAACTTATTACGAAACAATTAATAGAACGCCCGTTCATCATCCCAAACTCCATTCATATCCTTTATTTCTATAGGCGACTATATATTTCAAATAATAAAAAAGCAGCCAAAATGGCTGCTTTCTGATTAGATAAAATATTAATATTCAATTGCTCGAGGCAATTCCTTCGCTTGTGCAATCCAATCTTGAACACTTTTCAATGCCGGTAATTGACGAACTAGTGCCTTTTCTTCATTCACTTCTAGCATTTTTGCATGTAAATTTTCTGCATTACGCTGCGCAAGTTCTGGAACCGTATCAACACCAGAAAACTCTAATAAATCAGCGTATTGAGTGCTAATACCTTTAACACGAGATAAATCAGCTCGGTTAATCCACTTTAATACTAATTTACTACTAATGCCCGTTGCTTCAGCAATAGCTTTTCGGCCTGCAGGTTTCTGACCTTTATCTAATAATTGCTCCATCGTATGGACATCTGCCGCTTCTAATTTAGCCGCATATACTTCACCGATACCTTCAATAGTTGCTAGTTTAGTCATTACCCGCTCCAAATATTAAATAAAGCCCGTCGTTACAACATAATAGACAACAGAAAATTAAAAAACTCAAAAAAATGCAAAAAATAATTTCAATCCAGTAATGGAGGTAAATTAATATGCCGTTTCGCTGACAAAGCCTTTAAAAATGGTTAAGAAAATAATCTTTAAATCTAAGACTAAGCTCCAATTCTGCATATAACGAATATCATATTGAATTCGTTTTTCCATCTTATCAAGCGTGTCCGTTTCACCACGATAACCACTTATTTGTGCAAGCCCCGTGATGCCAGGTTTGATTTTATGACGAATCATATAGTTATCGACAAGAATTCGATATTCTTCATTGTGTGCGACAGCGTGAGGACGCGGACCTACAATCGACATGGTGCCTTGCAATACATTAATAAACTGTGGCAATTCATCTAGTGATGTTCGACGAATAAACGCACCGAATTTAGTCACTCGTGGATCATTTTTAGTTGCTTGTTTCACCACATGGTTATTTTCCATTACTTTCATGGAACGGAATTTCCACACTTTAATTTTGTTACCACGAAGACCATAACGATCTTGCTTAAATAAAATAGGACCAGGCGAACTCAATTTAACACCGATAGCAACAGCGATAAGTACAGGTGAGATAAGAAGCGTAATCACACTACCAATAATCAAATCTTCCAGACGCTTAATGTAATCACCAATACCTTCAAAAGGACTCGCAAAAACACTCAATGTCTCCACATTACCCACACGACAAATTTGAGAAGCATTCAAATTATAAGTAAAGAGATCAGGTACCACAAAAGTATCAACCGTTGTATCTGATAACTGATGTAAGAAGAAATGTATACGTTCTTTGGCAACCATAGGCAAAGCGACATACACATCATCAATTTCGCCTTTTTTTGCAAAGGAAATAAGCTTGTTAACTTTCCCTTTACACTGAGATTTCGTTAAATAACTAAAGCGTTCTTCACCACGATCATCATAATAACTAATTTCAAAATTCGTATTTTTGTATTTCTCTAATAATGCTTTCTCTATTGCTAAACCCGCTGTTGTCATTCCTAGAATAGCAATACGATGTGTTTTTTTATGGCGACCAATGTATTTAGTTACATAATAAACAGCAATACGCGAACTCCAAATAATCAGAAACGATAATAAAAACCACGAAAGTCCTATATTTCCAATAAAGCCCCGTACATTGACATGATCAATGAAAGCGAAGAAAAACGTTATCGATAAAACACAGAACTCAACAAGTAAAAAGTTACCTAATAAGCGCAAAGTCATTCGTCGATAGTTAGCACGATTTTCTTTGTCATAAAAACCAACGTAGTGGCCACAACCGACGAAAGTAACGCTGATAAAAATACCGTATAATAAATCAAACGGTGATGGTTCTTGGGCAAAAAATGCATAGACAAGAGTAAGAGAGAAATTTATAACTAAAAAATCAAAAAAATTAATTATAAATGAATAACCATCATCGGCTACTTCAAGAGTTTTTCTATTCATTAACACGCCCGTTTTATTTCCAATAGGAAAAGTCTACATTCTGACAATTATTTTTATTTTTGTTCAGATATCAACATCGTAAATCGTTAAATAATACATGAATCACAACTAGTATATACATTTTATCTAAAATGGCTGATTTAAAATATCATATTTATGTCAAAAAAAAAGCTCAGCATTTATAATGCTGAGCCTTATTCATTCAGAGGAGTTATTTAAGTGGCAGTGTTTCTTTCACATAATCTCCAGGCGCTGTATAAAGTGCTTTATAATTATCACTTCCAATTTCGCGTGCCGGCACTTTTTCTTTCTTATTAAAATCCCCTAACCAAGTATCCCAATGCGTCCACCAAGAGCCATCTTGACGTTTAGCATTATCTAACCAAGATTCTGGGTTTTCTTCTTGCTTATCACTTAGCCAAAAACCATATTTATTCTTTTTAGGATGATTTACAATCCCAGCAATATGACCAGACTCTCCTAGTACAAATGTCGACTTCCCACTTAATTTCTGAGCGCCTCTGTATGTACCTTGCCATAAAGCGATATGATCTTCTTGAGTAGAAATAAAGTATGTTGGTACTTTGATTTTAGATAAATCAATAAAAACACCACCAATTTTTATTCCTTTATTATCGACTAACTTATTATTTAAATAAAACTCGCGTAAAATAGTACTATGACATGCAGCTGTAACATTCGTACTATCACCGTTCCAATAAAGTAAATCGAAGTCTATTGGACTATTACCTTTTAAGTAATTATTGACATAATAATTCCAATAAAGGCTATTTTCACGCAATAAACTAAACGTCACACTCAAAGAGCGGCCGTCCATATAACCATTAACATCGTTCTGTGCTTCAATTGCTGATACTAATGGATCATTAACATAAGCACCAATTTCACCCGGTTGTGAAAAATCGAGTAATGTTGTGAAGAATGTTGCTGATTTAATACGATTACGCATGCGTTTTGCTGCGTAATACGCCAGAGTAGTAGCTAATAATGTACCACCAATACAGTAACCCGCTGCATTGATTTGTTTTTCGCCAGTGATATCTTCAATAGCGTCAACGGCAGGGATAACACCGTCTAGTACATAGTTTTCAAAATCCACCTCCCTTTGTGGTGTACCTGGATTTCTCCAAGACATCATAAAGACAGTATGACCTTGCTCTACAAGCCAACGAACCATTGAGTTATTTTCACGTAAATCAAGGATATAATATTTATTGATAAACGGAGGAACAATTAACAATGGTGTACTATTAACATTTTCAGTTAATGGCTTATATTGAATAAGTTCAAATAACTCATTTTTAAATACGACGTCACCATCAGTATTTGCAATATTGACACCCAGTTGGAATGCGTCGCGATTAGTCATGCGAATTTTCAGGACATCCGCACTGCTCTGCATGTCTTCTTGCAGTAACTCCATCCCTTTAATTAAGTTTTCACCATTAGTTTCAACGGTCAACTTAGCCAGTTCTGGGTTTGTAGTAACAAAGTTTGTTGGCGACATCGCATTGATTGCTTGGCGTGAAAAAAAGCCTAAACGCTCTTTTGCCTTCTCATCAACACCTTCAATAGAATCAATCGCTTCACGCATTGAGTCGCTAAAAAGCAAATAAGATTGCTTAATATAATTGTAAAACGCTTCATTTTCCCACGCAGGATCGCTAAAACGTTTATCATCTTTTGCTGGCTTAATTAGAGATTGTCCACCATCAGTTGATGGCATCGCGATGTTCTGCCAGATTTTTACTTGTTTTTCCCACCAATCCATTTGGACTTGAGCAAGTGCTGCTGGCTGTGATGCTGCTTTTTCAAAAAACTCTGCAGTATCTTCCAAATTAATATCATTCAGCGCTTTATTTAATGGGGTGTTCATGGCTGCCTTGCCGGAGTCTAACTCCTTCCACCATAGCTGGTTCATATCTTGGAGCTTGGCAAAGTAGTCCGAAAAGAAGTGATTGTTCATAACAAAAACCCTGTACTTGGACTAATTCAATTACACTAAGGAACAGTTGACTCAGCATAATTGAGATAAGCTGTAACAAAAAAGTCGCCCTCATATAAATGAGAGCGACTAGAAATAAACCTTAAGCTACTGGCGTTGCTTTTTTAACATTGTCAGCAACAAGCTCTTCTACTTCTGTTTTGAATGATTGAGCAACAGCGTTGAACTTGTTGCTATCATCAATAAGCTGCTTAGAAAGCTTAGTCAACGTTTCAAGTTGTTGGCTATTGAACGCAGTTAGAGATTGGATATCTTTTACTTCGCTAACAGCTTTAAGCTGAGACAGACCTAAATCACTGTATGCGCGAACAGCAGCAAGTTGAAGTTCAGTTAGTTCTTCAACATTCTTAGTGAATAGTTTGTTGAACTTAACGTATGGTGCTAGAGATTTCTCAGTTTGTTCAGAGAACGACTTAAACATTTCCGTATACATAGATCTTTCCTCATTGATAGTAATAAAGCACTGCATGTATCCTCATACAGCGCCGATATTTAGATAAAAATTAAACGCGTTTTAGAATGACCGCTGTACCCATACCACCACCTACACATAAGGTCGCAATACCGTACTTATCTTCGCGGCGGCGCATTTCATGTAATAAGCTCACTAAAATACGATTACCTGATGCACCTAATGGGTGACCTAGAGCGATGGCTCCGCCATTGACGTTTACACGTTCAACGAGATCTTCAACTTTTGAATTCGTTTCTTTTGCTACTTCATAAAGCACACCCAACGCTTGGCCAGCAAAAGCCTCGTTAAACTCTAAACGCTCAATTTTATCAATTGATAGTTGTGCTTTATCTAATGCTTTAAGTACTGCTGGCACAGGCCCTAAGCCCATGATTTCAGGAGCAATACCTGCTTGCGCATAACTTTCAATTTCAGCAAGTGGCGTCAGGTTATATTTATTTACTGCCGCTTCTGAAACAACAATAATTGCACTACCGCCATCATTAATACCTGATGCGTTACCTGCAGTAACAGAACCATCACGTTTAAATGCAGGACGTAGTTTTGCCAGACCTTCGATTGAAGCATCTTGTTTCGGGTACTCATCGGTATCAACAATAACCGTTGCACGACGACCTACTACTTCTACAGGTGTAATTTCATCAACAAACTTGCCTTGCTCAATAGCAGCAACGGCTTTTTGTTGGCTCGCTAGTGCGAAATTATCTTGCTGTTCACGTGTTAAGCCTACTTTCTCAACAACATTCTCAGCGGTTACACCCATGTGGTAATTATTAAAGGCATCCGTTAAACCGTCAGCAATTAATAAATCGCTAAGTTCCAGATTACCCATTTTTTGCCCATCACGAATTTTCGATGATGCACAAAATGGAATTTGAGACATGTTTTCTGCGCCTGCAGCAACCACGATATCAGCATCACCTGCTTTGATGTGGGCGGCAGCATCCATTACCGCTTTCATACCACTACCACACACCATGTTTAATGTGTATGCAGGTACTTCATTAGGAATGCCCGCTTTTAAAGCTGCTTGTCGACCCGGTCCCATACCTTGACCAGCACCAACGACATTTCCGAAAATCACTTCATCAATCGCTTCTACTGGTACTGATGTTTCTGCTAACGCGCCTTTGATTGAGGCTGCGCCAAGTTCTGCTGCTGTTACTGATTTTAGTGCACCGCTAAAACTACCGATTGGTGTACGTTTTGCAGCAACAATAAATACCCTAGCCATATTAATTCGCGTCCTTACTTAAAAATTCAATAATCAGTCAATCTTGATCAGTTCATGTATAAGCCGCCATTTACTGATAATGTTTCACCAGTAATATAGGCTGCTGCATCACTTGCTAAAAATGTCACTGTTGCCGCTACTTCTTGTGGTAGCGCTAAACGGCGCATCGGAATTTCAGCTTTAATTGAATCAAGTATTTCAGGTTTAATCGCTTCAACCATTGGCGTGCCGGTATAACCAGGAGCGACCGCATTTACCGTTACGCCAGCACGTGCGCCTTCTGCTGCTAGTGCTTTTGTAAAGCCAATCATGCCAGCTTTAGCTGCTGAATAGTTTGCTTGACCAAACTGACCTTTAAGTCCATTTACTGATGTAATATTAATAATGCGAGCATTACCTTTATTACACATTGAGTCGAATAAAGGCTGAGTAACATTGAACAGACTATTTAAATTTGTGTTGATTACTGCATTCCATTGATCAGCAGTCATACGCTTGAATGTCGTATCTTTAGTGATACCTGCGTTGTTAACTAGCACATCGATTTGACCTTCTTCCTGAAGCAATGTTGCTAACGCTTCTTGACAGTAATTCGTATCAGTTACGTCGAGTGGAAATAGTCGAACAGACTCAGATGAATAATTATTATCCGCGAACCACTCTTGAGCCGCTTTTTCACCTGTTGGATAATATGTTGCAACTACTCGAAAACCTGCATCGACTAATGCTTGAGTGATCGATGAACCAATACCACCTTTAGCACCTGTAACTAATGCTACCTTACTCATTTAAGGCTCCTTCCTTTCTATCAAATTATTAATACACTTAATAAGCTCAAGGTTTGTTCCATAAATTTAAACAATTCAACCTATGAGCTCTATCTAATCATTAATACAACATAGCTCACATATTAAGCCGCATATAATACAGATGTATTACAAACACGTTGCATATTTAATATAACAACACAGATGCATATTGATGGCAAGAAAGGAATTAACAATTTCAACGCTATTTGTCACTGGTATTAACAAAAGTGTTAATATAACTAAAGTGACAAATTTGAATTTAACAATATATTTATGGATTAATATCAGAGCATTCTTGGATAAATTTATTATTCCAATAAAAAAAATACTGTTAGAAATCTTGTTAACCGTGCAATAAAACACATTATATATTTGTTAATAATGCATTTCTTATTAAGACGTTGTGAGAAAAGTTATGCGCCATCTTTGAAATACTACTTAGCGTTTACTTTTTGAGCAGCTCTATCTCAACCTTTGTTTGCAGTAATTCAAAACATAAGACGACATAAGTGACTTGATAACTTTCTTGCTGCCCTGATATATATAAAACGCCATGAAACGTATCGAATGAATGGTTAACAGCTATTCTGATAATCTAAAAAACGTGAACTAAAGCCATATTAGATAGTCTCAGGTTTTTTACTTAATGTATTAAGTAAGCTCTATAGGAAAATGAATTTATGTTAGCGAGTACTTTTCAACGATTAAATCACTACTTACAAAGCCAAGTCATTGGTCAACCCGATTTAGTGAAACAGTTATTAATTGCTTTACTGGCTGATGGACACATCCTTGTAGAGGGGCCTCCAGGACTAGCAAAAACACGCGCTGTTAAAGTGCTTTCTGATTGTATTGAAGGTGAATTTCACCGTATTCAGTTTACGCCCGATCTATTACCTGCTGATTTAACAGGTACTGATATTTTTCGTCCTGAGACAGCTGAATTTATTTTCCAGCCAGGCCCTATTTTCAACTCATTAATTCTTGCAGATGAAATCAACCGTGCGCCGGCAAAAGTGCAAGCCGCAATGCTTGAAGCGATGGCTGAAAAGCAGATCACCGCTGGTCGAAAAACATACCCATTACCTGAGTTATTTCTCGTAATGGCAACGCAAAACCCAATTGAGCAAGAAGGTACTTACCCACTGCCTGAGGCACAATTAGACCGTTTCTTATTACAACTTAATGTCGATTATCCTAGTGCTGAAAGTGAATTAGAGATATTACGTCTGAACCGTGGTGAAGCATTAGGTATTGAAAAAGCAGAGCCTATTCATATTAGCCAACATGATATTTTTGCTGCGCGAAAAGAAGTGCTTAACATTCATATGGCAGAAGATGTAGAGCATTACATTATTCGTCTCGTCATGGCGACACGCCAATCTGAAAAATTCAGCTCTCAGCTAAAAGATTGGCTTCAAATGGGTGTTAGCCCACGAGCAACACTAGCTCTTGATCGTTGTGCTCGTGCTCATGCTTGGCTAAGTGGTCGTGATTTTGTTACACCAGAAGATATCCAAATAATGGCATATCCTGTTTTACGTCATCGCTTATTACTTAGCTATGAAGCACAAGCAGAAGGTATTGCCGCAGATCGCGTAGTTGAAGAATTGATTTCACAGGTTGCTAGTATATGAGCAAATCACACTTAACCGTAGCGCTGCCACCCCATAGCGATGGGGTTAATGTGTGTTTGGCTGAGCTACTGCAATATAAGAATCAGGTCGTGCGTTGGTTGCCACCAGCGCACAGTATCTGGTCACAATTAAATGGCCTACATCAAAGTCGCCACAAAGGACGTGGGATGAACTTCTCAGAAGTACGTCCCTATCAAGCTGGTGATGATATTAGAGCTATTGATTGGCGTGTAACCGCACGTACTGGCAAAACACATACCAAACTATTTACCGAAGAACGCGAGCAACCCGTTATGTTGCTTATTGATTTAAGCCGAAGCATGCAATTTGGCTCACAATTAATGCTGAAATCTGTTCAAGCGGCTCACTTTGCTAGCTTATTAAGCTGGCTTGCTATAAGTGAACAAGATCGTATAGGGGCAGTAATTTATAACGGTTTGAATGTTAATGAATGTAAGCCAACGGCACGCCAGCAAGGTCCACTTCATATCATCAATAAGCTGATTGAATCACAACAGTTAGCATTAAATTCATTAGAACAGCCTCAACAATTTAACTTTTCTGATGCATTAAAACGGTTACACCACCTTTGTTCTAAAGGTAGTGAAATTATTGTTATCAGCGATTTTAACCAATTATCGCTTAATGATAAGCGACGTTTAACACAATTACGTCAACATAATCGAATTCAGTTTGTCCAAATCCATGACCCACTAGAACAAGGACAAACACAATTTAGAGGCTATGAACATGTTGCTGATAAAGAGCAATCTGCATGGCTTAATTTTTCATCAAAGAAAACACGTGATTCATTAAGTCAGCAGTATCTAACGCATCAAAACTTTGTGGCTGATATTGCGAAATCACTTGCGATCCCTCTACATTATTTATCTGCAGCGGAACCTTTGTTGCAGCAATTAACAACGCGTCAAAGGAGTTAAGTAATGGCAACACCAAGCGTTCAGCAACTCCCTTTAGCGGATATACATCTTCCTCAAGCTCCAAACTTTTGGCCTTTAGCATGGGGATGGTGGGTATTATTTGCCGTGGTGATCCTCGCTATTGCAGTTGTCGTCACTTTTATTCGGCGTAAAAAGCATGCTGATGCTGCACAAAAAGAAGCATTACAGAAACTGTCGCTAATAACAGCAGAACAAGGGTTACCCGCTCTCAATACGTTACTAAAACAATCCGCGTTAAGTTATTACTCGCGCACCATTGTTGCACCATTAACAGGTGAGGCATGGTTGGCATTTTTAGATAATCAACTGCCCGTAAAATATAGTGGTTTTTCAGAACTTAAATCGGTATGGCTATCAGGTTCATTTTCAAATACGCCACTGAGTCATGATGACTTTCAACAATGTAAAACAATGGCAAACACATGGCTTAAACATGCTTTGCCGCCACGAAAACTACCCAGCATGACGCAAAAGGAGTCTTCAAATGTTTGAATTTGTATGGCTTTGGGCTTGGGCATTGTTGCCTTTAGCATGGCTCGTTTACCGTTTTAGTAAACCGGTTGTGCAACCTGCGGCAATTCAATTACCCAAATTACCCAGCGGTGTTGGTCAAAAACAGCCTCGCTCAATCATACGTAAAGTATTAATGGCTTTACTGTGGACTTGTCTTGTCTGTGCTGCTGCAAGACCGGTTTGGTACGGGAATCCTATCGAAATAAAACCAGAACACCGTGACATGTTATTAGCTGTCGATTTATCAGGCTCAATGTCAATTCCAGATATGGTGACTAAAAATGGGAAAAGTATTGATCGCTTAACCGCAGTAAAACATGTGTTATCGGATTTTATTGAAAAACGAAAAGGTGATCGCTTAGGTTTAGTCCTTTTCGCTGATCATGCTTACTTACAAACACCTCTTACATTTGACCGTAAGACGGTTGAACAACAACTAGATCGTACTGTTTTAGGCTTAATTGGGCAAAGCACTGCAATTGGTGAAGGCCTAGGTATTGCGACAAAAACCTTTATTAACAGTAAAGCGCCACAACGGGTAATTATTTTATTAAGTGATGGTGCAAATACCTCTGGTGTAATTGATCCACTTGAAGCCGCTAAATTAGCCAAAGAAAGCGGTGTGAAAATCTATACCGTAGGTGTTGGTGCCGATCAAATGGTGCAACAAGGTTTCTTCGGTGATCGCATCGTCAATCCATCACAAGATCTTGATGAAAAGACTTTAACTGAAATCGCCAAGATGACGGGCGGTGAATATTTCCGAGCACGTAATCCACAACAGCTTGAGAAAATTTACGACATCATCAATAAACTTCAACCTGTCAATAACGCCCAGCAAACATGGCGTCCACGTGATGAGTTGTTCCGATATCCTTTAGCCATAGCATTACTACTTTCTGTCGTCATTGCTGTTATGAGGAGACGTCATGGCTAATTTTACTTTTATGCACCCTATGTGGTTTTTGGCACTTGTGCCATTAGTCTTTCTTTTACCTTGGCTTAAAACCAAGAAACAAACCACGGGGTTAATTGCGCCACACCTAGCAAAAAAATTAGGTATGGCTCAGCCTAAATCGACATCATGGCCCATTGCCATACTCACTTTGGGCTGGCTAATCGCTGTTATTGCGATGGCTGGTCCTAGTTGGCAAAAAGTAAAACTACCTGCTTATAACTTAAGTGGCGCACGCGTATTGGTAATGGATATGTCCCGCTCTATGTATGCGACCGATATAAAACCGAACCGTTTAACACAGGCGCGTTTTAAAGCGCTTGATATGTTACCGGGCTGGAAAGAAGGCAGTACGGGGTTAGTCACCTATGCGGGAGATGGCTATGAAGTCAGCCCGTTAACTGAAGATAGCCATACTTTAGCAAACTTGATCCCTAGCCTATCGCCAAAGATTATGCCAATTCCTGGTAGTAATGCCGCGGCAGGTATTGCTGAAGCGATAAAGTTACTTAAACAGGCTGGTAATAGTACGGGTGATATTATCTTAGTGACCGATGGTATGTCTAAGCAGGAATCAGCTAAAAGTTTAGCCGAATTAAAAGGTACTAAATATCGTGTCTCTATCTTAGCAATGGGCACAGTTGATGGAGCACCTGTTCCACTGCCTGATGGTCGATTATTAATGGATAATGGCTCTCCTGTTATTTCAAAAATTAACCTGAAAACACTAGAACCTATTGTTAAGCAAACGGGTGGTATTTTGCAGATGGTTCAACCGACAGATCAAGATGTTAATGCGATTGTCCACTTCACTGCAAAACCACAAGATAGCGGTAAAAAAGATCAACAAAAAGAACTGCAAGAACGTTTAAATGGCGGATTTTGGTTAGTTTTACCTTTGTTATTACTGGCATTACTGGGTTTCCGCCGTGGCGTTGTCATTGCCACTATGTTCTTCTTTTTACCTATTGATCATGCACAAGCGAGCCCATGGGTAAATGCTGAGCAGCAAGCTTACCAAACTTATACCGATGGTAAATATAAGCAAGCGGCACAAGATTTTGAATCTCCGCAATGGAAAGGTATCGCTGAATATAAAGCAAAAAATTATGCACAAGCCATTGAAACCTTAAAACCATTACATGATTCAATGTCGCAGTACAACCTAGGTAATGCTTATGCACAAAGTGGGAAGTTACAGCAAGCAGTAGATACCTATGAAAAGCTACAGAAAGCCGATCCTAACTACCCCGATGTTAAGAAAAACCTCGATATAGTGAAGAAAGCACTGGAGCAACAAAAGAAACAACAGCAACAGAATCAGCAGAATCAGCAGAATCAGCAGAATCAGCAGAATCAGCAGAATCAGCAGAATCAGCAGAAGAGTGACAAGCAACAGCAGCAATCACAAGGCTCTAACAACAAAAATCAGAGCCAAGATAACAGCCAGCAGTCACAACAAAACCAAGATCAGCAGAAATCATCAGATAACAAACAATCTAATGATAAGCAGTCTTCACAATCGAAACAAAATGACCAAAAGCAGGATCAGAGCAACACGAGTAAACAGCAACAAGGTCAGTCTGATAAACAACAAGGGAAAGAACAGCAGCAATCTCAGCAAGCAGGTAGTGATAAACAATCACAGCCAGAAAAAGAGAAAACTGCCGAGCAAAAAGCGGCTGAACAACAACGTGCTGATGAAAATGCGAAACAAGCAGCAAAGCAACAGCAACAGCAACAGCAACAGCAACAGCAACAGCAACAGCAACAGCAACAGCAACAGCAACAGCAACAGCAACAGCAACAGCAACAGCAACAGCAACAGCAACAGCAACAGCAACAGCAACAGCAAGCAGAGTCAAAATCAGCCACTAAGTCAGAACAAGATAAAAACAAAGAAACAACCAACAACAATCAAGTACGAATGAGTGACCAAGCAGCAAAAGACGGGGATGTGCTTTCAGCCAGTAACCCTATTTTGAAAAAATTGGAACAAGTGCCTGATGACACCAGTGGTTTGATCCGAGCTCAATTAATTTTGCAAGCGCAACAGAAAGAAGCGCAGCAAAAAACTGAGAACTCATGGTAATAGGACAATGAATAGATTTATGAATAAATTATTTTTTGGCAAAAAAGTAACGACACCATTGTTGTACATTGCTTTGTTTTTCAGTGCGCTACTATCAACCCAAGTGATGGCGGCACAAGCGGAAGCAACAGTGTCTAAAAATATTGTTGGTGTTAATGAGGTTTTCCAATTAACGGTTGCTGTCGATGATAGTGTGAATACCAATTCACTTGATCTTGCGCCATTAAGTCCTGATTTTGCTTATGGTCGTCCTAGCGTAAGTAGCGGGACTTCGATGATTAATGGGGTTATCTCACGTAATACTAGTTGGACAGTAGCACTAGCTGCAACCAAGGTTGGCACTCTTACTATCCCTGCGTTTCAAATTGGTAGCTCAAAAACCGAACCAATTACGATTACTGTTTTAAAAAGCAGTAAACAAACACAGGCAGCCAATGCGAAGCAATCATCTATTTCCATTGAAGGTATTAACGATAAATCAACCATCTATGTGGGCGAATCAATTAATTATCGGGTGCGTATCTTAATTGGCGAGCAAATGGATCAAGCGACTTTAGCACCACCTTATGGTGATGGACTAACAGCAACGCAAGTTGGGCAAGATGCTCAAAACGAAGTTGTTCAAAATGGACGTCGCTATATTGTGATCACCCGCAATTACCAGATCACAGCAGATAAGCCAGGGAATATTACCTTACATGGTGCGAAATTCAGCGGTAGCGTGATTAAAGGGAGTCGTGGCTTCGGCTCAACATTAACAGTGCCAGTGGATAAAACAGCAAAAAATATTGAACTAACAATTAAAGCAAAACCAAGTAACTATAAAGGTTTATGGCTACCAACCTCTGATTTGCAACTCAATCAGGTATGGCAACCATCGGTCAATGGTAAAACAACCGTAGATGCAAAAGTAGGCGAGCCTATTACACGTATTTTAACCTTACGTATTAAAAATATTGCCCAAAGTAATATGCCGAATATCAGCTTAACGTATCCAACATCGGTAAGAAGTTATGATGAGAAACCTGAATATTCAGAAGGGAATGGCTATACAACAATGACGTTAAAGCAAGTCATCATTCCTCGTGAAACAGGCACGATTGAATTACCTGCGGTTAGCATTAATTGGTGGAATACCCAGCAAGAAAAGCAGCAAACCACAAAAGTTGATGGATTAACATTAAATGTAACGGTCGATCCCAATGCAGGCAATACAATTACGCCACCAGCATTAACAACCCCATCCGTTGTTACGCCTCAACATAGCGCTAATACTAACAATGCGGGTAATAATGTAGCACAACATGACTACTGGCAATGGGCGACAGCAGTATTTGCCTTACTTTGGTTAATAACACTAGGACTATTAATTAAAGCCCGTAAAGCGCAGCCTGCATCACATACCGAAATCGTGCTTCAATCAGGAACGACGAATGTAGAGCAAGCGTTGAAAGAAGCCATTACCAAACGTGAAACTGTACAAATTCAAACTTACTACCAACAATGGAAACAGCAGCAGCGTGAGAAACTCTCTGCCAATCCAGATCTAGCAGAACAATTAGATAATGCTGTCGCTGAAATTATGGCATCAACTTACAGCCAAGATCGCCAGCAATGGAATGATAAACGTATTATGCAATTGCTTAATCAAGCACAGCAACTGAAAGCAACTGCATCACGTGCATCATCTCTCTCAGACTTAGATCCTAAATAAATATATAAATTTAATAGCGACCTCAAAAACCTCTGTGGCAGATATAAATGCTGTAGCAGAGGTTTTATTTTCTTACATATTAAAGCATTTAATTCTTTCTGTTTTTTTGCCTTTTCATCACGATTGGCATAACCACACAACATCCATTAACACACATTATACATTCACTGTCATTTATCGTTATCAAACAAGCTGTTTGTATGCCGATTCACCATGTTTTGATAAAAAAATGTTAAATATAACGTTATATTAATGTTGGTTAAAACCTTATAAAAAGATAACTGGCTATTTCAAACAGATCCTGTTAAAAAATGTTTCAGAAGCAAAATAAAAAGCTATTCACAGAATATAAAATGCAGGATGTTATATGAGTCAATCACAACCTTTTTTAGCCAGAGTGGCCAATGGTAGTTTAGTTATACAAATTATGGTCGGTATTGTTGCTGGTGTATTACTTGCAATACTATCACCATCATCAGCGATGAGTGTGAGTTTTCTTGGGGGGTTATTTGTTGCAGCGCTAAAAGCCGTTGCCCCTATTCTTGTTTTCATTTTGGTTGCTTCATCTATTGCCAACCAAAAGAAAGGCACTCATACCAACATGAAGCCAATTATCGTGTTGTATTTATTTGGCACCTTAATGGCGGCATTTACTGCTGTCGCGATGAGCTTTCTTTTCCCGACCACTTTAACGCTTGTTGCTAGTTCTAACTCAATTGCACCACCGGAAGGTATCGCAGAAGTCATTAGTTCCCTGCTATTTAAGATTGTTGATAATCCAGTTCATGCACTTATGAACGGTAACTTTATTGGGATTTTGGCATGGGCTATAGCGCTTGGTTTTGCGCTTCACCAAGCAAGCGATGCAACGAAACAAGTTTTCCATGATATGTCGAATGGCGTTACACTCATTGTTCGCTTTATTATTCGTTTAGCACCTATCGGTATTTTTGGCTTAGTCTCTGAAACCTTTGCTAAAACAGGCTTTGCAGCATTGGCGGGATACGCCCACTTATTAGGTGTACTATTAGGCTCAATGGCAATTCTTGCTTTTGTTATTAACCCAATCATTGTTTACGTAAAAACAGCTGAAAACCCTTACCCACTTGTTTTCCGTTGTGTACGTGAAAGTGGTATTACCGCTTTCTTCACTCGTAGCTCTGCCGCTAACATCCCAGTAAATATGAAACTTTGTAAAGATCTTAACCTGCATGAAGATACTTACTCTGTGTCTATCCCACTGGGCGCTACCATCAATATGGGGGGAGCGGCAATCACTATTACTGTATTAACCCTTGCAGCCGTTCATACCTTAGGTATTGAAGTCGATTTAGCAACAGCCGTTTTACTGAGTGTTGTTGCTGCGGTTTCGGCTTGTGGTGCATCAGGTGTCGCCGGTGGTTCACTACTGTTGATCCCTTTAGCTTCAAGCTTATTTGGTATCCCTAGTGAAGTAGCTATGCAGGTTGTTGCTGTTGGCTTTATTATTGGTGTGATTCAAGATTCAGCAGAAACGGCACTCAACAGTTCAACGGATGTGGTATTTACCGCTGCAGCATGTCGAGCAGCAGAGCGAAAAGAAGCGAAGGCGAAATTACAAAACTCATAATTACGACTTATATACTTAACCCAAATTATGGGTAAAAAAAGCGGCGATATCATTCTATTTATATAGATAATGATATCGCCGCTTTTTTATCACTATACTTAACTTAGTTATGCTTAACTTAATAAACGTTCGTTGCTTTACGTATCGCATTCGATGACTTATTAATGACCCCATTCACGACTTTACGCTTTTGGTTGCGTACTTTTTTTTCAACACGCTTTTCTACATAAGTACCATCTTGAATTTCACTGATAGCACGTTGTGTATTATCAACTTTATTCTGGCCATTGCGTATCGAGTTCTGCGTTCCATGAATTGTATTTTGTACTTTATCTATAGAGTTATCGACACGATTTAACCCTTGAATTAGAGAATCGGCATGGGCCGTTGAGAGAGTCAATAAAGCAACCACTGGGATTAAAGTAAGGTAACGCTTACACATTCATATATTCCTTTAACATATTGAATTTATTGCACCTATCAATAGTAGCAACAGAGATTAAAATTTCAGACTAAAATGAAATAATAAAAAAAATCGACTATTGATTATTCCTGAAATGGATATCCCCTCCTTTCATATGGCTTTAAAATCAGTGAGTTATGCGTTAATAATTGGTTACATTTTAATAAGTAGAACTGATGATAATGATAGATTTTTTTAGTTGGTAACACCTTGTCTTTGCCCGATAAAATCTTCTGACAGCGACAGACGTTTACCAACGTCCTAGCATATTTTAGAACAGAGGGAGACAAGTCATGGCGCAGTATTCTTCCCATGCCGATATCTATACAATTGCAAGATCAGCCTTAACCAAAGCCAGTAAAAAGCTGGCCGATGATGGTTTTGACACCGATCTTTATTGTATCGATGGTCGTATTCGTTTGGTGATTGATAACAATCGACATCAACCTTATGAATACGCATTACAGCTCCATAAAAACACTGATAATGAACAAATTCATCTTGAGGTAATGATTAAAAACAATCAACAATCGTATTTAGTTGATGGGCTGTCTGAGCCTGAATTGATTGCCGATATTTTATCGCAATACAAACGGTATCGCGCTTAATAGTATCAATAAACATAGATAACTAAGCGTTATCTATGTTTATTTCTCGTTATCTCTTCGCTATTTATCACGTTACACACCCGCTTTTACCTATTCCTAATTTCTTGTCGCAAAAACATTCAACCCAATTTTTTTGCAACCACTATGCTTTTATCATTGCCTTCTGCAATCAACTACGCATGCTGCGTTTCATAGCTAGGTAGGTGTCGATGGTTGATAGTATCAATACCATGATTTTCGAGCTTTGCGCGATTGTGATTAGCGCTGCGGGCTTAGGGAGTTTGTTCCTCTTTGCCAAGCAACCGATCATCATCGCGTACATCGTTGCGGGTATTATTATTGGTCCTTATGGGCTCGGCATGATCAATAATGCTGAAGCGATGACCCAAATGGGGCATATTGGCGTCATTTTACTGCTTTTCTTACTTGGCCTAAACTTACAACCTCAACGCTTGCTGCGTCTGTTTAAAGAAAGTGCACTTATCACGCTTTGTTGCAGTCTATTCTTCTTCATTTGCACATTGCTTTTCGCATTAATGATCCAACTTCCTCTCAAAGATGCCATTATCACAGCGGCCGCAATGATGTTTTCTAGTACCGTTATTGGCCTTAAGTTAATTCCTACCACAACGCTTCACCACCAGAAAATGGGAGAAATAATGACCAGTATCTTGTTAATTCAAGATATTTTAGCCATTACTGTTTTACTACTGCTCAATATCGATACCGAGCAGCGTATCGACCTTGCTATCGTTTTGATATTCGCCAAGCTTCTCATTGTGATTGTAAGTGCATACTTCGCCGTTAAGCTCATGCTGCTTCCGCTAATGAAAAAGTTTGATGTTATTCAAGAATACAGTTTTGTCGCAACCCTAGCGTGGTGTTTCTGTTGGGCTGAAATCAGCCATCGTATTGGTCTATCGTACGAAACAGGAGCGTTTATCGCGGGTACATTGTTAGCCGTTAGCCCCATTTCCAATGTTATTTCTATTCACTTGAAACCATTGCGAGAGTTTTTTTTAATCCTGTTCTTTTTCGCTATTGGTGCGAACATTAACTTACTGGCCAGCGATATTTATACTTTATGGGGGATTTTATTTGGTGTAGTACTGATTCGTCTAAAGGCATGGGGATTTTATCGCGCTCTTATCATTTCAAACACAGAAGCTCCTATCAACAAAGAGTTGAGTGCAAGATTAAGCCAAGCCAGCGAGTTTTCTTTATTGCTCGCTTACACTGCCGTCGCTAATGGATTAATTTCAGAACAAGGAAAGACATTTATTCAGATCGTAACATTAACAACTTTCATTCTTTCAACCTATTGGATAGTGAGTCGTTACCCAACCCCTATATCGAATATTAATACGTTACGCCAAGACTAAAAAAGCCAGCTTCTTTATAATAAGAGAGCTGGCTTATTATATATTGTAAGTGATTACCTACATTGACCACACATAGAATAGCTGAGACTTCATTCGAATGATGATCCCACGTACCACATCTAAGAAACCTAAGAAGCTAATCGGCTTTTCTGCGCTGATCCAACCGATACCGACCGATCCGACAGGAATATCATAACCTTCCGTTTCAAGTACTTTCAGGCGGACGAAGTGATGTTTATTTGCCATATTCGCCCCCGTTGTTTGACGCACATTGGTTTCTCGACCAATCAAGTTACCTTGTGATTCACCCGTCGCTTCAACAATACCTTCCACTTCAGCGGTAAACACCTTTCCAGGGTAAACTGCCGTTGCAAATTCAGCCAGTTGTCCCACTTTTACATTACGGATAGCCTGATGGTTAACTCGCATTAATACGTATTTTTCGTCGGTATACATTTGCATACGAGGTACAGAGCCGACAAACTGCCCTTCACGCATAATAAAGTTTGTTACATAACCATCTGCAGGCGCATATACTTTAGTATGATCTAAATCCCATTGTGCTTTTGCTACATTTTCATGCTGTGTATCAACATCAACTTCACGGCTATTCACGGCTAAACGTGACTTTTCTAATGCCAACTTCGCTTTCTTCACTGATATTTTTGCTTTTTCAATTTGTGAAGCAAGCATCACCTTTTGTGACTTAGCAACTTCTACAGCTGTCCGTTGCTCATCTAATTTACTTTGCGTAATCGTATGTTGTACGACTTTATTTTGCTTAATATAACGATTCAGCATTGCTTGTTTTAATTTATAATCTTCATTCGCGGCAACAAGCTGGTTTTGCGCGATCTCAATATCTTTATCTGCGGCGTGATAACTCGCTTGGGCCATATCAACATCTTCTTTAGCAATATCTAAAGCCACTTCTGCTGATGCTAAACTTGCTTGGGCTTTATTAAGCGCAATACGATAGGGTTCCGTATCAAGCTCATACACTAAATCCCCTTCTTTCACCTGACTATTTGGTGTAACGTGAATAGCCTTAACATGGCCATTAATTGTTGTTGCTGCAGGCCTTAACTGAATATGGGGTGACTGTACTAGTGAGCCTCCAGATAAATCCATCGGTGCGAACGTAATTAACCCGTACCATACAAACACTAGCCAACTACCACCGCCAATATACGCAAAAGCCTTAGTAAACTTATTCCATGGCATACCCACCAAACGAAGCAGATAAATAAATAGCGCCCATACTGCTAAACCTTCAAGCATTCGTCTGCTCCTCTTTTGTTGGTGGCGCTAAAGATGAATCATTATCTACACCATTCGTTTTTGTATTAGGACTATCGCCATGCCAGATATCACGTAATCGCTTCAGTGCTTGCTCTCCATCAACGAACGCAATAATCACGGCAAGAACCCATACCCAATGCCAGATAAAGCCTATCCAAGTTAATGCTGTAATTAATCCTATTTGGTGATGTTGACTACTTGATGCTTTATGAATAGGTAATTCATGTAGTTTCCAAAAACCAATGCCAATAGCTGCAATTGTGCCAATCAAGACAACACCTGCAACAATATGTAATACCATATCTATGTTCGTGCCAGTGAAAGGCATACTAAATAAACTCATTAAATTCTCCGGTCATTTAGTCATTATTCTTATTTAACGGATTAGCGTTATTAATTGAGTTCATTGTGAGTAATTTTGTGTATCGAGAAATAAAAACGGGCTGAAAGCATCATTTATTACTACTATTTGATATATTCTATCCATTACATACTTTTTGTCGGTCTGCTAACATGTTAGATATTGCTTTTATAAGAACCTTATTTATCAAGCCTCTCAATAGTGCACTCATAAAGCATTACGACCTTTCATTCAGCCACCTTGAAGTGCCAGATTTATTGCTTAAAGAAAGCATGTCGCTGCTCCCTTTTAATGATTATTTGGCTTGGTTAGAACGTATTGAACAACTCACCGATGACTCCGCTTATATGGTAAAGCTGGCTAAAGAGATAACATTTGAACAAATGGGAGGATTAGGAGAATGGTATTTAAGTTGCCCCGATTTGCCATTAGCACTGAGACGAATCAACTATGGCTTATCATGCTTGCAAAGTGGTGCGTCATACCACAGCGAACTCTCGGGCAATATCTTAAAATGGACTTATCACAACCCTTACTCTAAAGGACGAGGAGGGCTGCATGATAATTTGCGGGTAGCTATCTTATTTGTTCAAACAATTCGTGAGTATTTGGGTGACGACTTCACTCCATTAAAGATCCAACTAAATGCCACTGAAACCCACAACTCAGCTATCAATGATTATTTTCAATGCCCTATTCGCTGGAACGCACATTCAACCCAAGTTTGGCTGCCTATGTCAGTATTAGAGCATGTCGATAATCGTGTGCTTAAATTCAAAAAACCCATGTTAATGTCAAATTTACAACTTGATGATTTTTTAAACATGCCACAACCGACTGATACCGCAAAATTAATGTTTGAGTTGATCAATTATTCACGCTACTACCAGTACCCTAATCTCGATTTTATTGCACAACGTTTAGACTTATCAAAGCAACAGTTACAACGACGATTGCACCGCTTTGGCTGGACATTCACCGATACCACTAACTATGTATTATGTAACATTGCAATAAAGTACATGCAACGCGGGCTGCCCATAACAGAGATCGCGGCAAATTTAAGTTATAAAAATGTCCAAAGCTTTAACAAAGCCTTTCAAAGAAATCGAGGGGTAACGCCAATACAATATCAGCAGCGTTTACTAGAAAAACAAAAATCATAAATAGCAGATACAAAAAAGCGTTAAATAACTCAGTTATTTAACGCTTTTTTCAATTTTAATCATTAATTTAAGCGACAGCTTGTGCAGTTATATCCGTGCCATCGGCTGTAACGTTAATCACTTTATCTCGGATTGTCGACATCAACACGATAGGCCCCATCATATTGACACGCAACGGTGTTCCGCCTAAACCATAGTGTATTTCAGAAGAATCAGATGATGAGTAGTTATATTTGTAGTTAAATTTATCGCACGCCATATGCAACAAATCAAAATCTTTACGATGACAAGAAATATAAGCACGCCAATACATTGCATCAATGATCTCTTCAGGCTGCTCTGCCCGAATGATGAAACGCCAACTTCCATCTTCCCCGTAAAAATCGAGAGGAAAAATTTTCCTTACCTTTCTTTTCTTCAACAAATTAAACCTTCCCACAACCCTTCGTAGAAAAAGATAGCTTTACAAACTGGCCACCTTTTAAGAATAGCTTCTCATTTTAAAGATACGAATTATTTCAAATTTTATTTTTATCAGTACAAACTACGCAGGAAATTATGCAAGGATTTACCAAGAATGGAAGCGAAAAGTTTATAAAAAGTATTACTTTGATAGTAAATCAGGCTAGTTTTATCTTCATTTATCGTCACAAATACACATTTATTTACATTTATAGGCTTGTTTTTGAAAATTTGCTTCCTATAATGTTGAAAACCGGAGCGTCTGACAACGCTCCGGTTTTTTTGTGCCTGCTCACTAGGCGAAAATGTTTACCTGCCAGTAACGATTTCGTTGAGCAGCATTCGATAAGATAAGTTTAAGGAATAACCATGCGTATCGAACAAGACTTGAAATTGGGCTTTAAAGATGTACTGTTTCGTCCAAAACGTTCAACCTTAAAAAGTCGCTCTCAAGTTGAATTAACCCGCGATTTTACATTCAAACATAGTGGTCGTCAATGGTCTGGCGTACCCATTATTGCTGCAAACATGGACTCTGTTGGTAGCTTTGAAATGGTTAAATCCTTATCAAAACACAATGTGATGACAGCAGTTCATAAACACTATACGGTAGAGCAATGGGCTGACTTTATTAACAGCAACGACGCCTCTGTTCTGAATAATGCCATGGTTTCTACTGGCACTTCTGACGCTGATTTCCAAAAAACCAAAGACATCATGGCTATGACAGATGATTTAATCTTCATTTGTATTGATATTGCTAATGGTTACTCTGAACACCTTGTTGAGTATGTTGAAAAAGTACGTGCGGCATTCCCAGATAAAGTGATCAGTGCTGGTAACGTTGTAACAGGTGATATGGTTGAGGAACTGATTCTTGCAGGTGCTGATATTGTTAAAGTGGGTATTGGCCCAGGTTCAGTATGTACAACACGTGTAAAAACGGGTGTCGGCTACCCTCAACTATCCGCTATTATTGAGTGTGCAGATGCTGCGCACGGCCTAGGTGGCCGTATCATTGGTGACGGTGGTTGTTCATGTGCTGGCGACGTATCAAAAGCATTTGGTGGCGGTGCTGATTTCGTTATGCTTGGTGGTATGTTAGCGGCGCACGATGAAAGCGGCGGCGAACTTATCGAGCAAGATGGCAAAACATTTATGAAGTTCTACGGTATGTCTAGCCAAAGTGCAATGGACAAGCACTCAGGTGGCGTGGCGAAATACCGTGCAGCAGAAGGTAAAACTGTACTGCTTCCTTACCGTGGCCCTGTTGAAAATACAATCCAAGATATTATGGGTGGTGTCCGCTCAACATGTACTTATGTCGGTGCCGCGCAGCTTAAAGAGCTAACTAAGCGTACGACATTTATTCGAGTACAAGAGCAAGAAAACAACGTTTACGGTAAAGAGTAAGTTATTGATTTTATATTTAAAAAATAGAAAGTCATAATTTGATATAGCCTTTTTCTTCGCGACTTCCGTGTTTGAAGAAGGCTTTATTCTTTCCCATAGTTACTCATTAATACTCCTCGCGTTAGTAGAGAAGACGCCTCTCTACATAACACAACCACAACCGTCCTAGCAGCTATCTGCTCACAATAACTTTCCTGAATCAACGCTGAATGAGCCATTTACCTAACTTATCTTAGCGCAAATCTAATGTTGCAATAGCGCTAGTTGATGTTCTATGAGCTCAAGCGTAACATGCGCACACCATCATTTGAGAGGACACCACTTTGAACACTCCCAGTCGATACTGGAATAATATTTTTCCTCGTTAATCTGTCCTCCCCTGCTTTTGCGTGTGAGTTGACAACGTTTAACTGTCAGCATACGCAGCCCTATTGTTCGTTGCTTTTGTTTAAATCTTATTCCACCAGTTTGTATTGGTAGAAGCTCTGTTTATCTTGCTTCAAATTGTGTTTTAATGTGTTGTTAATATCATCACCATTCGCGGAGATATAAACATGCTAAACGCATTTAAATTGAACGATTTCCGTTTACAACGTTTGAATTTAGAAGATAAAGATCCAATCTCATCAGCATTATGGGTTGATCTTATCGAACCCAATGAAGAAGAACGAGATCGCGTTCAAATAGAACTAGGTCAAGAGTTAGCAACTCGCCCTGAACTAGAAGATATTGAGGCTAGTGCGCGCTTTTTTGAAGATGAAGACGGTCTTCATATTCACTCTTTCTTCTATTATGAGGATGCTGAAGATTATGCCACTAACTCAACAGTGGCTTTTACCATCCGTGATGGTCGCTTATTTACCTTACGTGAGCGTGAATTACCTGCATTTCGTCTTTACCGAATGCGAGCACGTACTCAACATTTACAACAAGGTAGTGCTTATGAGTTGCTGTTAGATCTATTTGAAACAAAAATTGAGCAACTGGCTGATGTTATTGAAGACATTTACAGCGCGTTAGAGTCAATTGGTAAGGTCATTTTAGGTGGTAAACCGGGCGAGCATTTTGACAAAGCCTTATCTAGTCTTGCAGAGCAAGAAGATGCAGGATGGAAGATTCGTTTATGTCTTATGGATACTCAGCGCGCACTAAGCTTTTTAGTAAGAAAAGCGCGTTTACCAGCAAGTGAGTTAGAGCAAGCACGCGAAGTATTACGCGATATTGAATCTCTATTGCCCTACAATGAATCTTTATTCCAAAAGGTTAACTTCCTGATGGATGCGGCTATGGGTTTCATTAATATTGAGCAAAACCGAATTATTAAAATATTTTCGGTGGTATCAGTAATATTTCTTCCGCCAACATTAGTTGCATCTAGCTATGGTATGAACTTTAAGTTTATGCCTGAACTTCATTGGGAGCTCGGTTATCCTTATGCGCTATTGCTCATGCTACTGGCAGGTTTTGCACCTTACCTCTACTTTAAACGTAAAGGTTGGTTATAATATCCCTTTTTATAGCGTCTTCTTGCTATAAAGAAAAAGCCCACAGCTGAAATTCATCATCACTGTGGGCTTTGTTATTTACTTTTGGATCTTAATTAATTAGGAATAATGTCACCATTCACGCCCGTTGCCTGTACATTGAAATTATCTTCAACACACAGCTCGTAATCGCCAGCATTCCATGCACTGTAAGCGGTTTGATAACCCACTAACTTACATTTGAAGCTAGCATTACTTGGAGTATTCGCATCCCAGCTCCAATCTTTGTCCCAGTACACTTCTAGTGCTCCTGCACCGCTCGTATTAAACGGTTTCATATCAGCGCAATCTAACTTCTCGCCTGAGATATCAAGATTTAAGTAATTAGTGATTTCTTTATAATAAGCAATACGCGCTTTAGCTTGTGGTGTTGTCGATCCTTTCGTACATTCAAAGGCACCGTTAATGATTTGAATCGTGGCGCCAAAGCCATGCTCAATACCGTTGGCTTTGTCTGCTGCATTTGGCTGCCACGTACCATCAATAACATGTAACATACTCGGCTTTGGTGGTTGTGGATAGACATAAAAGAAAACTGCAGACGCAAGATTTAACCATGTATCAGCCACCAGCTCTGGTTTTTCTAACAGCACCATTTTGTCGTCAAACATAGCCTCAGAGAAAGGTCCGTAGTTATAGTTCCAACTTAACTGTTTTGCTCCACGTCCAAAGTAACTCTTATTTGCACAAGGCCAGCGATCACCAGCCCACCCAGTACATTTATTGTAAGGGCCTGTGGTATCACTTTCTGACTTGTTAATTTCACGCACATAATACAATCCTTGACGCCACTCAGGATTACCTAATGCTCCTTCCCAGTTTGGCGCATGAGCCCCCGTTTCTTGTACAAAATGAGCAAACATAGTGGCAAGTGAACGCTTACAGATCGCTAAAGAGTCTCGACCATCATTATAGGTACGGCAAAACGCAGGGAATTTTGCAATCGCTTGAAGGAAACGATTATAGGTATAAGCTTGATTGCGGATCGGGAACAAGAACTCCCATAATGCTTCATTTACAATCGACTCTGCTCGTTTTACGTTTTCAGGATTCGCTGCACGTAATGGTAATACCGCTTCTACTGATACGTTATCTAACGTTACAGTATCTGAACGTACTCGATCGAATAACTCACCACTGGTTAGGCTTTGTTCAATTGCAATAAACTCAGCACGTGGAATTAAGTATCCTCCGTTACCATCAGAGGTTACTGTCATGGTTGTTGGTACATCAATAGCCGGGCAATCTTCAACCTTAGTTGCAGTTGTTCCATCAGGACACGTCACAGGTATGACAGGGCACTGTGCAATATCATCAACTTGGCTACCATCTTCACAGACCACTTTTTCTGGCGGACAAAACTCAACAGAATCAGCAGAATTTCCATCAGAACACACCACAGGCGGAGCAACTGGGCACTCATCTACCGTTGCTGCGTTGCTGCCATCAGGACATTCAACAGGCGCTATCACACATTGATTTTCAATTAATACTTCAGGTAACTCACAAGTAATTGGTGGCTCAACAGTGCCACAACTTGTTTGAGCCCAGAACCATGAACTGGCTTTTGGTGCTTCCCATACCCCAGGGTTATTTTGAGCAATAAAACACTGTCGTTGATAAGAAACAATATCACCATTAGCTACACGAGTTTCACCTAACACAAAAGTGGTAATATCAGAAGGTATGTCTATTGTTGGTGGCTCTGGGTCTATGACGGGTGGCTCAGTAACAGGAAGTTCTACAACAGGAGGCGCGACAGGCGGTTCAACGGTATCACTTGAGCAGATTACCGGCACCCAAAACCATGAACCTGATTTTGGTGCTTCCCAAGTTCCCGGGTTATTTTTTGCGGTGTAACATTCCCCTTTAAAAGAGACAATATCGCCATTAATGACTTTCGTAACACCAAGCTCAAAAGGGATTTCTTTAGCAGAAACATGGGTGGCAAATAGCCCTATTGCAGCTGATAGGTATAAAGCAATTGAAGCGACTTTATTTGCTGGTTTAATTCTCAGCATTTTATCATCCTTGATTTGGAAGTTTACAAGATGACAAAATAAATGATGATGAATAATGAGAGCTATGTTTAAACCCTCAACCTCTATTTCTCAACTTGTTATTTTATCGTGGATATACTTTTTCAGTATTGCGAGCGCATTTTTACATCGCAACCAAACCCACAATTTTTAGAGAAATAACACAAGTGGTAAGACAAAATAACAAGAGAGCTATCAATAATTACATCAAAGTTGCAACCTATGCCAAATTTATGACGCTATACATCATCCAATAACACCATTACTGCGGCTATTTATTCGCAAATAAAATTTTACGATGGTTATCTTTTAAAACAATACCAATTTCAGCGAGTTTATCTGCTACTAATAAACGCATCTCATTTTTAACCGTATCGGTCGGCTCAATCTCATAAACGCACGTAACCGTTAAACTATCTGGAAAAGATTGATAATTAACATTGTGTGTTAACCATTGAAAACCTGGCTGGCTTTGTTGGGCAATATGGCAAACATCCGTTAAGGCCGAAATAATGGTGTTATCTATTTTTTTATCTGTTTTTCGCATTTTAAAATACCGATCTAATCAAAATATGCCCTGTAATATCAACATTATCAGGGCATCTTTAACATTCAAAAAATATGACCTCTATCTATACATCAAAACACGGCGCATCATAATCGTAACCTTCATCACTGTAAGCGGTAACAATGGCATCTTCGACTAACCCTGCTGGATCTTTAACTTGGCTATTAAAAAAATGTTGGATTTGTTTACGTCGACCATGAGCGGCCCACGATTCAGCATCTTGCCAGATTTCATTAAAAACAATCGGGTAATCATTTCGAGTTGCACTAGGGTGATCAATCTGACGCGTCAACATATATTGAATACAACCTTCTTCACGGTATGAATCCGGCTCTAATGCTTTTAGCACATCAAATAATTCAGCTTCTTTCCCTGCTTTTGGTTTAAATTGAGCAAGTACATATACTCGGCTTGTCATTATCATTCCCCTTCTTGTGCTATGTTTTGCGTATCGGTAAGTCAAAACTTTAACGTATCAATGTTTACAAAGATACTTGTTACTTCTTTGATATTTTTATTTTGTTATCTCAATGCCAGTAAAATAAAAAAAGCGACCCCTAAGGATCGCTTTATGAATGCAATAACGTTAGTTATTAAGCGGTTGCTTCAGTTATTGCTGCTTGTTCTCTCTCTTTCATCAACTCATTGAAAACAACACGTGCTTCCTGTGCTTGTGCTGATGCTTCAAGCTTGGTTTCTTTCGCTGCCATCGCTTCTGTGGTTAGGCGGTGTAACTCTTCTGCTAATTCAGCAGGAACCTCACCCATATCCGCGCCACTATCACCACGGGCTAATGCTTCAGCTCGAATTGTTTTCTTAATTTTCCAGATTGCATTCAGTGCATCACGCTCAGCATCTGCCGCTTCAATCGCAACATCTTTCAATTGCTCAAACTTCGCTAACGCCATGCCTTCTTTTGACCATGGATCAACATCAGGTAAATCTTCGATGTTAATAACAGGATCTTCGTAGCCTTCTTGGTGACTCAAGTCTAATGTTGCAGCTTTAACTGCTGAAATCATTAGCATTACAGTAATGAACAGTAATGGTAAGCCACCTACAATCGCCGCAGTTTGCAATGTTGCTAAGCCGCCCATGAACATCAATACCGATGGCATAAATGACATTGCGAAAGCCCAGAACAGACGGTTCCATCGCATTGGCTCTTCTGTTACGTCGTTTTGTACAACAGAGGCCAGAATGTACGAGATTGAGTCAAACGTTGTCGCTGTAAAGATTAAACATAATCCAGTAAATACAGCGATAACTAATGTGCTAAATGGCAGTTGTTCTAGGATAGAGAAGATCGCTTTTGTTGCACCTTCAGCATTCAGGATTGACACCACATCTAACTGACCCGATAGCTGTAGCGATAAACCATAGTTACCCAGTACCATGAAGAATAGGAAACAGCCCATTGAACCGAAGAAGATAGAACCCGCTACCATTTGCTTGATCGTACGACCACGAGAGATACGTGCGATAAACAGACCCATACTTGGTGCAAACACTAACCACCATGCCCAGTAGAAGATTGTCCAATCTTGTGGGAAGTGCGTGTCTTCAAATGAACCGTAGCCGCCAAATGGCTCTGCCCATGTTGCCATCACAAAGAAATTAGACAGCATACGACCTAGTGAATCTAAGCCTGTTTCCAGCATGAAAATAGTAGGACCAACAGCCAAGATAAACGCAAGTAAGCCAAGCGCACCCCAGAAGTTGATATTACTTAGGATCTTGATGCCTTTTTCCATACCCGCATATGCTGAGTAACCAAAAATTAAAGTACAAATCAGTAGTACGAAAATTTGTGTTTCTGTATTTTTTGGTGTGCCGAACAGGTAGTTTGAACCTTCAGTAATAAGAGGTGCGGCTAAACCTAATGTTGTTGCACCACCACCTAGTAAACCAAAAATAAAAAGAACATCGATAACTTTACCTGTCCAACCGTAGCTACGTGCTTCACCAATAACAGGCATTAGCGCTGCAGAAACTTTTAAGACAGGCTGCTTACGAACATAGAAGAAATAAGCAATTGGCACAGCCGGTACAAGGTAGATAGCCCACGCAACAGGTCCCCAGTGGAATACACCGTAGGTCGCAGCCCAACGTACCGCTTCTTCACTTCCTGGTGTTAATTGGAAAGGCGGACTTTGGTAGTAGTAAGCCCACTCAATAGCACCCCAATAAAGGATACTTGCACCAATACCACCACAAAATAGCATTGCAGCCCATGATGCAGTTTTAAATTCAGGCTCTTCGTCTGCATCACCCAATTTAATTTGGCCTATATCAGAGAAGATAATGTAAACCATAAAGAATACAGCAGCTAAACCTAACGCTAGGTATAAGAAACCGAGTTTATCTGTCATGAATGTTTTTGCTGTCGCAATCCAGATAGCCCCTTCTTTAGGGAAAAGGATCAGTGGAACAACCACCGAGATCAACATTGCGAGTGCGCCAAAGAATGTTGGCTTATCGATCAACTTAAAGTTTTTTTGTATTGTGTTCACTATGTTTCCTTACTGCTACACATAGTCCATAAAAGTAAAACTAATGTTCATCTTTTAACAACAACAACACAAACAGAAAACTTAATTGAGGTTATAAGTTTTTTTTATCGATTCTGTTTTTATTCATTTTCTGAGCACTAATCCGCATATATATTAAAAAACAGACGGTAACACGTTACTGAATTAACATTTTGATACAATTGAGAGCTCTTACTTTCCTTTTCACATCTCCCCCTCTCTTTCAAAAATATTCACTCTGATAAGTAGCTATTAACAACCTATTCATACTTTATATCGAACCAGATCATAAATATCCCTAAAAAAAAAGCGAAGCCCTATTCGGGCTTCACTTTATAAATGATGATTAAGCTAAATCAAATAATGAGGTCATTGATAAGTATTTACTTTCACCTTACTTTTTGGGCTGCTTAAATTTATATCGAGCAAGATCAAATCCTTTTATTCTTGGATCTTTAAAAGCAGAATACTGAACAATTTTATCTGTGTTTTTGTGCAACAACATTGGGTAGTTTTGCTTACTCTCATATTGGCTTTCAATAATAGAGCATAATGTTAGATAGCTTTTTAGATAGAGCGCGATCAAAACTTCTTGCTATTCTTGCCGACAAAATATCTGACGAACTCATAAGTTCTAACTTATCGAATAGAAAAAAGCCTATATCCAGTAGATATAGGCTTCTCTTTTAGTTAAGGTTACAGCTTACGCCAAACACCCCAATCACCCGTTGTTCCTGGCTCTTCGCCTTTAGTGTACCAACCAGCTTTCCAACTTGAGCCGTTGTGAGTTACAACGTCATTCTCGTTGTAAACTCTAGAAGAAGACCAAGCTCCCAGTTCTGGTTTTTCACCTTCAGCGAGTACTTGTTTCCACACATCTGCTTTGCTTGGCTCTTCGCCTTTAGTGTACCAACCAGCTTTCCATGTCTTACCTAGGTGAGTTACCACATCACCATCGTTATAAACAGCCGTTTTGCTCCAGCTACCTTCAGGCACTTCTGTTTCTGGCTCTTCAGGATCAACAGGTGGAACTGGTGGTAGTGGCTCTAGTGCTTTAATCGTACTAACAGCAAAAGCGTAATCTTTCTCTGATACCCATACTTGGTTTGCATGAATATTAGAGTCATTAAATTCGTATTGACCTGAAGTTTGGTTCCATACACCTACAATAAGCTTTTCTGAATCTAGAGCATTAATCTCAGATGCTAGTGTTTCTACCCATGTAGCTTGGTTAGCAGCAGTGATCACTAAACGGTGATCAAACACTTCTGCACCCGTTACTGGTGCCATTAGACGGAAACGGACAATGTCACCTTCAGCTGGTACTTGGTAACCCGCAGGTACAAAGTAACCTGGAATTGCGTTCATATCACCACCAACAACTGGTGGAGGCGTCACTTCACCACCATTACCAGACTGCTTAATGATAATATCACTACAGTTGTAGAAACCTTCACCCACTGGATCAATACGCTGCCAGCGAGTGTAAAGTACTGCATCACCTGAACGATCCTTTGGAAGCTTCACTTTAAAGTTATACGTTTTGTAAGGTGAGCCATCACTTGGCATCACATTACCTGCCGTATGAACAAGTTCTAGATCATCCCAGTTTAAAGGTTGTGAAAAATCGTGACCGGGTTTCGTCAGGTAAAATTCCCAGAACGATGGGTTATGTGGTGCTGTTGCTGTCCACACGAAATCGAACTCACCGTTTGAATCAAGAACGATTTCCGTTTTTTGCCAATCTTTATGTGGGATATCTAGACCCGTTTTACCTGGCATACCCGCGGCACAAAGTTGACCATCTTTAATGTTCGCTTTAACCGTATTGATATCATTGTAATTAGGATTCAAAGATGCCACTTCATTACGTTGAATGAATGCCTCTACACCTGATTTTTCGTACGATGCTTTACACGCTGCGTTAGGGATCGCATTTGACCAAAAACCACCATCGTTATAACACGTGTTTTGACGAGCACTTGGGAACTCAGCCCAACCGTGAGCATTTGCAGCACCAATTGCAGCTATATTAGCTAGAGCAAATGCTACAGATAAAGATAGTTTTTTTAATTTAGATGACATTATTTTCTCTCAATAAATGTGTCGTGACCTAAGTTTTATTTAAAATTTAGAACACTATTCTATAACCACTGTTTTAATCCACTTTTATGGTTATTTTTATACAGTGAAAGCGCAAAGAACTCATTCCATCCGCTGCTGCATTTTATAATGCATAGAACAAAAAACGTATAATAAACAAAATTAATCAATACGATAAAACCACAAACAACAACAACCCAACCAATTGTTTTAAAAGAAATAATTACATCACAGATGCGTTGAAACAATACTTTTTGTTACATTTAAAAATGTTAAATTGATATATTTTTAAAAATAAACATCACACATCACCATTATTAAAATAAAAAAATTAAAAATAAGAATATATTATTGCCACGTCAAAAAATCAGCTGCAAATATGTCAATATATCGACAGTCGATAATTGAAAAATATTTAAGATTACAATCTACCTACTATTTAATCGTCAGTTTTATTTTAAACATTAAATTATTAAGGTATTTCCAACACTACAGGTAAAAAATCATTTACAACGTCTATAGTAAGAGTACAGGTCAAAACCACACACTTAATGATATTGATTTGTATTACCATTTCATTTTTATTTGGTGTTTAATAGCAACTTCTACCTTCTATCTACGCAACAACAAATGAGATAAAACGAGTGAGCCGATAATAATTGCAGTGAATAAATGCTCATATTGGAATTCCTGAACATTGTTCAAAAAACGATTTTTTATGCTTACACTCCGTCATTTTAGCACTTTAGATAAAATAGCATTCTATATTTAGAATGTTTCATTTCTATATTTTTAATTACGGCATTTCTATTTTATTAATTTTTTAAAAATGAGATTTAGTTTCAAATATATCGCTTTATTTTTCGTGCCTTATTTAAAAACTTAAGTACAATAGGATCTAATACTTCTTTTTATTTCAGAATCAAATTACATGATTGATATTCTTTTAAACCTACGTTCATTGCGTGCACAAGCACGTGAAATGTCAGTTGCAGATCTTCAAGAAGGCCTACAAAAATTCACTCAAGTTGTTGAAGAACGACGTGAGGAAGAAGAAGCAGCAAATGCTATAAACAAAGAGCAAGAAGCTAAGCTTCAAAAATACCGAGACATGCTTGAAGCTGAAGGTATTACTGCCGAAGAGCTTGTTGCCCTTTTAGGTGATGCACCTAAAGCAAAGAAAAAACGTGCTGCTCGCCCTGCTAAATATAAGTTTACAGATGAAAACGGCGAAGAAAAAACATGGACAGGCCAAGGCCGTACTCCAAAAGCACTGCAACAACTGCTAGATAATGGCGCACAACTTTCTGAGTTCGAAATTTAATTTCGTGACATTAAGTAAAAAGTCGCTAGTAAATAGCGACTTTTACTCATTCCTTATATTCACCGTTAACGCCTCTCCTCTACTTATCTTTCTGTGTTGCTCATTTTATTATTGATCTCTAGTACCACTCTAATAACAGCAATAGATATTTATAATAATACAAAAGACAAATGAACTCAGAATGTTACGTTATAATGATATGGAGGCACATAGATACTGTTATGCCTAAGTGAGCTTAAGTTGCAAATTCTTTCACGACTTTACATTCTAAGAAACTAACCCCATGTAATCGCAGGTTATTTTCATATTGCTTGGGAGTATACAATTTGATGGTGAAATCAATACAAAATATGCAACGAGTGCAACTATAGAAGATCATGTAATAAGAGCTGATCTTGTTATTGGAGGGGTCTTATTGCAGGCGTAGCAGCACCTAAACTGTTCACAAAAGCAATGATAGAAAAATGAAGCCTGGAACTGCTATTGTAGATGTTGCTATTGACCAAAGTGGCTGTGTAGAAACATCACACCCAACAACACATGATGATCCCACTTACATTATTGTATTGCCAATATGCCAGGTGCCATTGCTTTAAATAACGCAACACTGCCTTATATTCTTGCATTAGCATATAAAGATTATAAACAAGCACTTCTCACAGATAAACATCTACGTAATGGATTAAATATATATCACGGCAACATTACCTGTAAAAACGTCGTAAATGAAAAAATACTTAACAAAAAGCCACTTACAAAAACGATTGATAGTTTAGGTAAGTGGCTTTTTCATCTAATTTCAATTAACGTGCATTCGTTGGCGCAACAAGCACAGCTTTACCAATAACATGAGCAAGAATGTTATAGCCTGCTAATGCTGGTGATGCATTCTCTGGTAATTTAATATTCGCCGTATTTAATGCATACACTGTAATTTCATAATTATGCGGTTTTGAGTTTGGCGGAGGACATGCACCACCAAAACCTTTAAAGCCAAAATCATTCGTTACCATACTTGCGCCTTTTGGTAATTCTTTACCGCCAACAGCACCCGCGCCCGCAGCTAAACTATGTACATCAGCAGGAATGTTAATAACACTCCAATGCCACCAACCACTACCTGTTGGTGCATCAGGATCATACATCGTAACAGCGAAGCTTTTTGTTCCAGCAGGAACATCTTTCCATGTTAATTGTGGTGATACATTCTTGCCTGTACAACCCCATTGGTTAAACAGTTGCTGATTTTGTAATGTTTTATCATTAGTAATATCGTGGCTCGTTAGCACCATCGCTTGCGACATAAATGCAGGAACTGCTAGAAGTACAGCTGCTACTACTTGTTTGATCTTCATTGTTAGTACTCATCATTATAGATTAATAACGATTTAACAGCATAATGTTATTCTAAATTGGTATACTGCCAAACACTTTTTGTTCGTTTTGAATTATATGCACAAAAAATAAATACTACAAATCGATAATAATATTTTGTGAACTTAGAAAAAATAACTTGAAGGTATACCAATGCGGGTCATCCCACCAATAAAAGCCATTGTCTATTTTGAAGCCGCTGCAAGACTACAAAGCTTTAAACTAGCCGCAGAAGAATTATATGTAACGCCAGGGGCTGTTAGTCATCAAATAAGCACACTTGAAGATTTTATAGAACAAAAATTATTTCAGCGACATAATCGCAGTATTACTCTCACTAATGCAGGTCTTCGTTACTTTAGTCGAACAACAATAATTTTAAATGAACTAGAACAAGCAACGGCCGATCTCGGTATCTCTAAAAAAAATCAAAAGTTAACCGTTGCGATACCACCTGCGTTATTAAATAAATGGCTTTTGCCACTCATTAATATTCGACAGTTATCTCAGCAAGGGATCTCGCTCAATTTTATTGATACATTAGAAACGCTCGATTTTGGCAAAGAGAATATAGACATTGCGATTCGATATGGATTAAAGCCACCAGAGCAACATGAATATGATGTCTTATTTAAAGAAAAGATGGTTGCAGTCTGCACTCCTGATTATATTCCTTCATCTAAAGTAAAACTCACAGAGCAACTACTCAGTGAAATCACATTGATAGAAACGACTAATCGTCTAATTCAATGGGATCTTGTTTTACATAATATGAAGATCAAACCGAACAGAAATCAGAATAAAGTTTTTTTCCAAAACTCAATTCAAGCCATAGAGGCGGCTTGTAACGGTTTAGGCATCGCTTTTGTAAATAGAATCTTAGTCCAAAAGCAACTTAATGATGGCACCTTGGTTGAACGACTCAACATCACTTACATTAATGATAAAATGCCAACTTATTATCTCGTGTGTCCTCAAGATAATAAAAATAACCCATCAACAGTTTTGTTATACAATTCTATTTTGCAACTATCTAAAACCAAATAAAAACGGATGATCATTGTATCTTCATCCGTTTATTCTTAAAGCAACTTAATCCTGTTTTAATTGACTATCTGTTAATGCTTTATCATCAGCGATAGCATCTAGCAATCGCTGTAATGATTCTAGTGATTGTTCAAGACTTCCTGAATGCTCTTGAACAATCACGTCTATCTGTTGTTGATAGTCAGATAAATGTCGCATAATCCCCAACCATTCGACTAGTATTTTTCATTTAACACTGTATCACGTGCACGAGACCAGCCATTAGCATAACAAGCCGCTATTTTAGCTTCTTTGTCAGATTTAATCATTGTTGTATCTGTATTAAGTTTTACTTGTAACTTTTGACATTGGCTATCGATAGCACTTTTATAATGCTCACCTTGACTTGATAAATTATAAACTTGATCTTTTGCTGTTGCTTCAGCTTGTTGATAGCAATGAATCAAGCCTTGCTCATCAAAATTTTGGTTATCAATACAGGATTGAACCACAATCGAATTACCAGATATCTCAGCTGCATTAGCATAAGAAAAACATAAAGAAGATAACAGTGCGATTGATAGAGACACGTTTTTAACTAATGATGACATATTTACAAACTCATATATATTTTTTATATAGTACAACGATATATACCAACACGATATATAAACAACAAAAAAAGAGCAGTGTAAAAATAACATTACGTTTATTGATTGTTTAATTTAGATATGAAGCCAATAAATTTATAAATTTACCACACCCAACAGAATATTACATGAATATTACATAAATGTTACAATTAATGTTTGCTTTTTATTAACATTTATATTTATATTTATATAATCAACAAGGTGTTCACGGATTGATTGCACCCCTGCATTTATTTATTAAGGATGAATAAAATGGAAACGACAAGTTTTGAAGTGGATGTAATACGCCTATATCTTAATGATATTTCAAATAAACCTTTACTTAATAAAGATGATGAAATTCAATATAGCCGTAAGTCTTTAACTGGCGATCTTGCTTCAAAAAAAATTCTTATTGAATCTAATTTAAGGCTTGTCGTTAGCATTGCAAAAAAATATCGTGCTTCTAATCTCTCATTAAGTGATCTTATCGATGAAGGTAACATTGGTTTAATGACTGCCGTTGAAAAATTCGATCCAGAAAAAGGGTTTCGTTTCTCTACTTATGCTTCATGGTGGATTAAACAAACCATCGAACGTGCTATTCACAATCAAAACAGAACTATACGTTTACCAGTCCATATTTCTAAAGAAATCAACACATTAATTCGTACTCATCGTGAGCTAATGAAGCGAAATAATAATGAACCTACTCACGAAGATATTGCGCAAGCACTCAATAAAGAAAGTAAAGAAATATCAGCCTTATTCTCTAATGAAGTCAATGTTATTTCACTCGATCAAACCATTGGTGATACTGAACAATCACACACCATTGCTTATTTAGTGGCGGATGAACAAATAACATCACCGAGTGCAGAGGTCGATAATGATGACATGGTAAAAATCACGAACTTGATACTAAATAGAATGAATGCAAGAGATAAGGAGATCATCTGTCGTCGTTATGGCCTGATGGGCTACGAACCGCATACATTACAAGAAGTTGCCGATGCTGTTGGATTAACAAGAGAACGTATACGTCAACTTCAAATAAAATCCTTAAGTAGTTTAAAACGTTCACTAGCACGAGAAAATTATGATTTAGATATTTTATTTTCAAATATAACTTAAAAAAATAAAATAAGTGTGTTTATGGTTCTATTTTATAGCATTCTGCTACAACTCTTTTCTAAAAATAAATATAAACTTGCAATCACACGATTTCATTCAAACAGCAATAATCTTTTAGGCCAAATATCTTACGACTCTTGAAGCTTGTTTGATCACTCTTCGGGGATTATTGATAATCATCAATTCTATTTTGATATAAAAAAACCTCGTCATTTCTGGCGAGGTTTAAAATGTGGCGGAGAGATAGGGATTTGAACCCTAGATACGCTATAAACGTATGCCGGTTTTCAAGACCGGTGCTTTCAACCACTCAGCCATCTCTCCATGCCGCAAATACTACTCGCTATTTTTAGTTATGTAAATCAGTAGCCGTTTGACTGCGTAATAAAGAGACAAAAGCCTCTACTTCTCTAAATCACTTACCTATCACAACGTTATTCATCAACTATTCTGATCATTTCTACACAGTAATGCTGCATAACTGGCAATTGCGTCACTGAATGAAGGGAATATCATTAAATGCATTCGTGCAGTTATCTTGCACATTTTGTTAGCGTAAAAGGAAGCATTGCTATGCCAACTGACACTACTTTTGATCATTCTGATTTACTTCACTCACTCATTTCTCGACAATCGCTACTTGCGAATAACCGAATTCAATATATTGCTTATGCAGCAGCACTCGCGACACAAAATAGTACTGTGCTACAACGTATCAAACAGCAAGTCGGTGATATTAATAGCTTACAATTCGCCGATATTAATCACGCTGTCATGCGTATGGCCATGACAAATAACTACTATATGGCAATTCAAAGCTTACATTTATCCAATATCAAACAAACTAATGCGTTAGAGCTCAAACCATTACATAGTTTAGATATCGATGATGAAACTGCTTACTACTATGCTTGCATTGCGGCATGTATGGTAAACCAAGGTTATAGTTGTCTAGATGGACATGTTGAATTATTACGATCATTGAATGAATCGGATGATGCAATCAACGCAGCTCTACGTTTAACAGCTTCAATTATGGCAATGGCGCAAGCTGATTTTATTAGTCAATATACTCAATGCTAAAGAAGCGAACTCACAGTTTAAATTTCAGATGCAAAAAAGCCCCGTCATTGCTGACGAGGCTTAAAATATGGCGGAGAGATAGGGATTTGAACCCTAGATACGCTATAAACGTATGCCGGTTTTCAAGACCGGTGCTTTCAACCACTCAGCCATCTCTCCATGGCGCGAATAATACGGAGATAATATGTAGATGTAAATACCCATCTAAATTAAGTGGTTACTATTACAGCGTTATCTTACTATTTACTCTTTCAGCAAGATCAAACACAGCATAAATGCTTATTCTTTGTACTATCTCACCCTATCTCTGACTCTAACTGCAAGAGATAACTTTTCATAAACTCGATCCGTTTAACCGCTTCAATCTTCGCAGCATCTGTTTGCATGGTGTCAGCTAAACCAAGTAACTTAATATAAAAGTGATCTAGGGTGTAACTCGTGTCATCAGGTTGTCGGTTTTGACAAAAAGGATCGTCAAGAGCATACAATGGTCGACCTAAAGATGTGCCAACCTGAATACACCGTGTTAAACCTATCGCGCCAAGTGCATCTAATCTATCAGCATCTTGAACAATTTTTGCTTCCAATGTTAACGGTTTAATATCAGCACTAAAGCTATGCGCCACAATCGCATGATGAATCTCATCATGATGGTCAACGAGTAACTTTTTGTCTGATAAAAATTCGATCGCTTTATTAGCTGCAAGTGTTGAAGCTTGTTTTCTTCGAGGATCATTTTTAGCAACGGCAACACAGTCATGTAAATAGGCCGCAGCAAGAGTAATGTTTAATCGTGCTTGCTCTTGCTTAGCAAGCTGTTTTGCTACTTTCACCACACGTAAAACATGCGCTTTATCATGCGCTGCATCTGCACTATTTAACAGCTCAAGCTCTGTCGTTAATATTGATTCTAATGTCTTGAGATGCATATCATCGCCTCTGATAATCAAAAGCCGACATCATGTCGGCTTCAATAGTTATATTTCTTTATGCGACGAGCATTACTCTTCGTCAAACTCTTCATCATCGAATTCGACAACGAAGCTATCTTCTAAGTAATCAACAACACAACCAACAGCGGCTGATGATACTGAGAATGTATTAGGCTCTACACCTGCTTGCTTAGACATTTCAAGTACAGCCAGTGCGGTATGCTCGTCATTAAAGCCAACGTCAAACTGTTTAGCGATATCGCAGCTTGTTTGATAAAGCTCATCCGTTAAGATGACCTCGCCATAGTATTCGCCATCGTCTAAATCAAAATTATCAACCAGTACTTCTATAATGATCTCGTAGTAATTTTGAAAATCCATCACTTAACCTTTTTAACCAATAAAATAAGCAGAAAAGCGTTCTGCTTGAAGATCGTTATAGTTTCATAATCTTGTTTTACACACAATAAAACAAATCCCCCAACAGTAAGTGGGTGACCAGTCTTAGCAGAGCTAACTTAAAAATAGAGCATCAAACATCAAATCATTACTCTTAAGCTAATTTATAGTAAAATCATTCAAATCCAAGCACTAGACGACTGGTCTAATTTATTCTATAGTGACTTCATGAACGAAAAAACAATTGATACAAGGCAGCACATTCTTAATGTTGGTTACCAGCTAGTGGTCACGAAAGGATTTACGAGTGTTGGTTTATCGCAATTATTAAGTGCGGCAGAAGTACCTAAAGGCTCTTTTTATCATTATTTCAAATCTAAAGAGCAATTTGGTGAAGCATTGATCCACTCTTATTTTCATCATTATTTACAACGTGTCGCTCAGGTATTAAAAAGCGAGCAAGGCACAGGCTTTGAACAACTCAATGAGTATTTCAAGCTATGGATCAAAGTTGAAAACGGCATCTGTAATGCCAATAAATGTTTGGTGGTAAAGCTCAGTGCAGAAGTCTCCGATCTCTCCGAGCCTATGCGAGAAGCATTAAAGCAAGGAGCAGATAGTGTTGTCGCTTTAATCGCCAAAACAATAGAAAGAGGAATAAAAGATGGCTCAATCGCTAACTGCGACAGCCATGTAACCGCCCAAACTCTTTATAATTTATGGCTTGGAGCAAGTTTACTCAACAAACTAAGTCACGATTTATCAGGATTACAGCAAGCATTAACAACAACACAATCACTACTGCAACCAAAATGATTATCGACAAGACACGTAATAGTGATAAACCGCAGTATTGAAAAGATAATGCCCGCCTATCTACACATTAACGATGCGATAAGGCGGGATTTTTTGAAACACCAACTAGACGACTGGTCTAATTGAAAAAAGGAAATCAGCAATGACAGCCACTAATCGCCAACTACTATTAGCCTCTCGTCCTGTAGGCGCACCAACTCCTGAAAATTTTCATTTAACAGAAACAACGATCCCAAGCCCGCAACAAGGCGAGTTACTACTTAAAACCGTTTATCTCTCACTCGACCCTTATATGCGTGGGCGTATGAGTGATAAAAAATCCTATGCTGAGCCTGTCGGTATTAATGAAGTGATGGTCGGTGGCACGGTATGCCAAGTAACCGCTTCTCACCACCCTGACTATCAAGTGGGTGAATGGGTATTAGCGTATTCTGGTTGGCAAGATTATGCCGTTTCAAATGGTGAAGGATTAATAAAGTTAGGAATGAATCCCACTCACCCATCCTATGCATTAGGAGTAATGGGTATGCCAGGCTTTACCGCATACATGGGGCTACTCGATATCGGTCAACCAAAGCAAGGTGACACTATCGTTGTTGCTGCTGCAACTGGCGCAGTAGGCTCTATGGTTGGTCAAATTGGTAAGATAAAAGGCTGTCGTGTTGTTGGTATCGCAGGTGGTAACGAAAAATGCCAATACGCAAAAGAGACATTAGGATTTGATGAATGTATTGATCACCATGCTGCTGACTTTGCTCAACAATTAGCAGAGGCATGTACCGATGGCATTGATATTTATTATGAAAATGTTGGCGGTAAAGTCTTTGATGCAGTGCTTCCTCTACTGAATACAGGCGCACGCATTCCGCTTTGTGGCTTGATCTCTCAATACAATGCAACATCGCTTCCAGACGGCCCAGATCGTATGAATATGTTAATGGGACAACTACTGGTTAAGCGTATCAAGATGCAAGGTTTCATTATCTTTGACGATTATGCTCACCGTTATGACGAATTTGCACAACAAATGTCGCAATGGCTTGCTGAAGGAAAAATTCATTACCGTGAAGATAGAGTCGAAGGCCTAGAGCAAGCTCCACACGCTTTTATTGGCTTACTTGAAGGTAAAAACTTCGGCAAAGTTGTAGTTAAAGTTAGCTAACTAAACCTAAAAAGGACTTATCATGATCATATTGCACCATCTTAATCAATCTCGTTCAAAGCGTATTATCTGGCTACTTGAAGAGCTAGGTGTTGAATATAAAATTCAACCTTATTGCCGAGACAAGGTCACATTTCTTGCGCCACCAGAACTTAAAAGTGTTCATCCACTAGGTAAATCACCGGTATTGGAAGATAACGGAATGATCATTACCGAATCAGGCGCTATCACAGAATATTTAATTGAAACTTACGGTAACGGTAAATTTATGCCTGAACGTGGCACTCAAGCCTATATTGATTATATTCAATGGCTGCATTTTGCCGAAAGTTCAGCCATTTTACCGTTACTTTTAAAGATGTTTGTCACCAAAGATGGTGCAAAAATGAATTTCCTTGGTGATTATGCTGACATGGAAACTCAGAAAGTAATGCAATATTTTGATCAACGGTTAGTGGATAAAACTTATCTTGTAGAAGAGCGTTTAACCGGTGCCGATTTCATGATGTCATTTATTACTGAAATCCTTGGTAACTATGGCGTATTAGCTGCGTTTCCAAATATTCAACGTTACGCAGAGCAGCTACAAAAGCATCAAGGCTACCAAACCGCTCAAGCGTTAGAATTACAATATAACGGTGAATAAACCAGTCTCTAAAGCCAAACAGGTCGTTGTTTGGCTTTTACTATACTATTGATTTACAGTGTGAATAGCTGGCTTTCTACATACAGAAGCCATCATATTTCAGTAACAACATAGATTTTATATACAAAAAAGCCCCGTCATTGCTGACGAGGCTTCGTTGTGTTGGCGGAACGGCTGGGCTGGCATTCCAGCGGGACTCTCGACCTCGGCTAGGTGCATCAAGACATACAAACAACAGCTTAAACTTTAGATACAAAAAAGCCCCGTCATTACTGACGAGGCTTCGTTGTGTTGGCGGAGCGGACGGGACTCGAACCCGCGACCCCCGGCGTGACAGGCCGGTATTCTAACCAACTGAACTACCGCTCCAATTCTTTATGAAACCCGATAAAATCGAACTTCTAGAATATGGCGGAGAGATAGGGATTTGAACCCTAGATACGCTATAAACGTATGCCGGTTTTCAAGACCGGTGCTTTCAACCACTCAGCCATCTCTCCAATGGCGCGAATAATACGTAGATTATTACTTTCTGTAAACTATTTAATTAAAAAAACCGTTCAACAGGCTAGGTTTTAATCAACTTTAATAATTTACTCGCGCTTCTATGCCCTCAAACAATCAATTAGGTTTTAAAAGATTATTTACTACTTCTATTTCAGCTTTTTTAACACCATCCTGCTGTTGTAACCAATTTAATTTTTTACTTAAATCAGTGCCTTCAGGATACTGAATTATCCAAATACCACCACCAAGACGTTTTTTAGACATATCTGGCTCATCGAATGGTAGTGCATCAGAAAATATTGTTTTTAAAATAATACTACCTGACACTAGCCCGTTAATATTTAGGTCTTCATTTTGAACTTTTACGCCTTTAGTGACTTTATTGTCTTGAGAGTGAGTCGCACTAAATGCAGTTTGTTCACTCGCAATAACTTCATAATTTAAACCACCACTAGTGAACGTTGTAGATGTATAGGCATTAGCACTACAGCTCGTTAACATAAATAAGCTAATGAATAGTAAATGATTGCTCTTTTCCATAACGATAAATCCTTATTTATGTCCATAAACTTTGATACTTGCATCAAATAACAAACCTGAGAAATAGTTGTTAGGCAATTCCAGCTCGTTATCATCGTATTTAGCTATTTTCATGGTGTTTTTATTTGTATCAACAATCTTAACAGTCCAAATACCTGCAGCAACTTCATCTAAAAATGCATGACTAAGAAATAGAATTTCAGCATCATATCCATAGTAATATTTCGGATTGACATAATGTAAATGTCTTGGTGTCGCAACAACAGATCGTGTACCTGAAGGGGAAATAACTTCAACGGCGATATCACTCATTCTTTCATGGTCTAAATCAAGTTTTAGTTGAATAGCCTCAATTGTTATATCGTCGGTAATTTCAATTTGTTTTGTTATTCCTTCAAAATTTTCTGGAATTTCAACAGCTGCGATAACATCACTAGTGATAAATTCCGACTCAATCAACGGAGGTAATAAAGTATAATTTCGAGTTGCCATTTGTACAGCTTCAACAGCATTAATCATGCCATAGCCATACCAGTTATGATAACGATTCCCAGCCCCGTTAGTAACCCAACCGGGTTCTGCAATATACTGCTCTCCATCTTGTGATAAAATAACGGGCGCAAAATCTAAATCTATTTTTGTGGCTGTTTTTGCCATGATATATCTCACATCACGCCACGATAATTCAGGGTTTGATTGCATAATTAATGCTGCAACCCCAGATGCTACAGGCGCAGCAGATGATGTACCATTAAATCTTGAAGTATAGCTACATTCTGATTCACTCTGTACTTCATCATCTAACCCACCAGAATAGCCGCCAAATTCATACTCAATTGAATATCCTCGGTCACAGCCAGCAACATCCGTTGTTATCATAGCTGGGTATTCAAGGCCATATTCTCCACCAGGAGCAGCAAACAATACAGAAGCTCCTACCGTTGAATAGCTCGATAATGGTGTTTCACTATTGGCATTTAAAGCAGAAACGACCGTATTATAAAAACTCGCATTTTCAGGATCGGAATTAGCGATTTGAGCAGGTAATCGCGCTTCCTCTTCAGAACTATTCACACGCCAATAGAAACCTAATTCTTGAAAACCATTGCCTGCAGACTTGATCATTAACGCAGGTTTATTTGCCGTTTTATAATGATTGTTAATTAATACTTCTTTCACCTCAAAATCGAAAGCGTTGGTAGGGTATATTATTGGAGCACCATAACCATAACTTTGATTTATGACGTCAGCTGTTTGAGTTTTATCACCACCATGTGTTTCAAAAAAAACTTCAAGACCTTGTTCTTTCAGGTAATTAAAACCAGACAAAGATGCAGATGGAGCAACACCGCGCCCCCCTTTACCATTAAAACCAACGGCAGCGGTTAACCCCGCAACTGAGGTGCCATGATCACCATCTGTTTTATATTGATTCGGACTAGGATCATTATCCTGCTCGACGAAATCATATGACATACCAGGAATAACATTCTCAACTAAATCTTCATGCGCAATTTCTAAACCGGAATCAACAATAGCGACATGAATATCCTTTCCGGTTATCCCTTGAGCGTGCAGTTGGCCAATATTAATATCAAATCCTTCACTTGCCTTTGATAACGCGTAAGCATCTTGACCTGTATTATTTAGATGCCATTGTTGGAAATATAATGGATCGGAAAAAGCATCAATATTGATATTCTTTTGCTCTGTTAAATACTTTATTTGAGCAGTTACCGTTTTATTGTTACTTGTTAACGTAACATCAATATAAATGGGCTCTGAATAAGGCTGTGCCGTTAATTTAAAAGAACCATCGTTATTAATTACAAAAGAATTGACATCAGGTATTTGCGCTCTATTTACATCACTTATTAACGGTATAAACGACGGAGTATTATCATCTGATATTACGTTATAGCTAAACTCAACATCAGCGCCGGCAATAAATTCAAACTTTCCTTCAACTATATTGTTTAAGCTTTCAAATTCTTCAGGTTTAAGTACCAACTCAGGCTTTAAAGTAATCTCAAATTCAGTTTCATCAATACCATCCGAAGCGATTAAAGAAACAACCTCTTCTTTTATTGATGACAAATTAGATATAAATGTAAATTCACTATTTTCATTATCAATTGAAAAGTTACCACTTTTTGGAGAGTTAATGATTTCAAACGTTACTCTATCACCATCTTGGTCAGTGATAGGTAACTTTTGAGTGAGAGCATCATTACCAATGTAGTAATAAACATTACTTCCATTCAATTTAGGTTTACTATTTCTATCTTTGGTTATACTTGTATCACCTTTATTTTCTGTATCGCCGCTATCTCCACCACCACAACCTAGCAAACTTAGAAAGACTAAGGTATTCATTATTATAATTTTTTTCATTTGAAATCCTTATCAACACAATAAGAACTTACTTTACAAATAACTTATATAATAATTAAACAACCAAAACTATTTTTTGCGATTGATATAGTAAATAAATAATGAAAGATCTATTTTTTCAAAATGATTGGATACTATTCAATAAGCCCTTTTTCTAATGCATATTTCGCTAACTCGGCTGTTGAATGCAATTCAAGCTTATGTTTTATATTCTGACGATGCGTCTCAACGGTCCGATAACTAATCTCTAATGCTTTAGCAATTTGCTTACTGCTCAACCCTTCGGCAACATGTTTAAGTACCCTTTCTTCGCGACGGCTCAAAGGATTAATATCAGGGCTTTTCACTGGTGAAGATGTCTGAGTAAAAATAGTTTGGCTCGTCGTTTCACAAAAATATGTCGCACCTTGATTCACTGTTTTAATCGCTTGAACCATTTTTTCTGCCGAAATTTCTTTCAACATATAGCCCATTGCACCAACCTGCATTACCTTCATGATATATTCACGGTTATCATGCATCGTCAGCATCAATACTTTTGCATTAGGCAGTGTTTTTTTAATTTGCTCTGTTGCATCAATACCATTCATGATGGGCATACTGATATCCATTAAAATAACGTCAGGTTGAAGATAACTGACGGTATCTAGTGCCTCTAAGCCATTACTTGCAGTACCAATGACCTCGATATCAGGCTCTAATTGTAACCTTGCCATAAAACCATCAATCACCACTTGATGATCATCGACTATCACAATTTTAATCGTTTGTTCTGTCATACACTAAACCATCCAAGTTTAATAATACGGTGAGTTCAGTACCAAATCCGGGCTCACTATTAAGATCAAACTCGCCACCAATAAACTCCACTCGCTCGCGCATATTTCGCAAACCAATCCCTTTTAAATGATAACGATTTTGGCTATCAAATCCTTTTCCATTATCTCGAATGATCAATTGCAATAACTTTCCAAGTTGTTTCAAATGCACTTCAACATGCGTCGCATCTGCATGCTTAACAATATTATTTAGCGATTCTTGTACTACCCGATAAAGTGTTGTTGCAACATCAGAGTCTAGCTTTCCAGCCTTTGTATCAAATAGCATATCAACTGATGTACCGGCGTGAGATTGATAGTCTAGTAATAATGTGGTGAGTGCCGCTTCTAAACCAATATCATCCAGAGAGCTTGGGCGTAATTTATGAGAAATATGCCTTACTTCATTAATCGCTAATGTTAAGGAATGCATCGATTTATTCAGGTAATCGACAAACTTTACATCAATGGACTGAAGGCTAAGTAACTCTAAGTGACATTTACTTGAGACTAATAACTGATTGATCCCATCATGTAATTCTCGGGCGACATGTTTTTTTTCAGCTTCTTGAAATAAGACTGTTTTATGCGCTAACTCTTTAAGATTTCTATCAGCCAATCGATGTTCATGTAAGTTAATTGCCAATGTGATCACGATAATTACTGCGACAGTTATTGTTAATATCACCACAATGGAAAAGAAGATCGTATCAATATTATGGTTAATCGCTTGCTGCATAATCGCGACATCTTGGCTGACATCTTCAATATATAATCCGGTACCAATCATCCAATCCCATTTATCTAACCATGCGGAATAACTTAACTTAGTAACCGTTTCTCCCGTTGATGGTTTCTGCCATAAATACTGATGATAGCCCCCCCCACTTTGTGCTTGCGATAACAAAGAAGCAATTAAAAAATCGCCTTGTTCATCTTGTATCTTAATAAGATTTTTACCAATCAACTCAGGCATGATCGGATGAACTAAACTAACTCCATTTTTATCATAAACAAAAAAGTAACCGTCTTTTCCATAACGTAAATTAGTCAATATTGCTTTAACACGCTGCTGCGCTATATCAACATCAATTGTAGAATCATGATAAATATGGGAAATGGCATTTAAAGCAAGATCAACGCTATCTTTCAATGCTGCTTCTTTGGCATCAATTAAACTATCACGAAAAACAGTGACTTCTTTCTGGCCTAAGGTTTTTGCCTGGTAAATCGATATCCAACTGATACTGACAGTCACAATCAGTAACGGTAATAAAGTTAATAAGATCAATTTTGCTTTTAATGGCATAGAGACCTCCAAACAGCAAAAAGCTGATGTTTTACCACCAGCTCATATTAACAATTTATTATCATTTTTTACTTTTATAGATCACATTATCAATATTAACCCATGCCATAGAAATTCGGGAAAATCAAAATAGAAGCCAGTACCGCAATTTGAATAGCGATAAATGGCATAACTCCACGGTAAATATCACGTGTCGTGACACCTGCAGGTGCAACACCTTTCAAGTAAAACAAACTAAAGCCAAATGGTGGTGTTAAAAATGAAGTTTGAAGGTTCATCGCGACAAGTATGGCAAACCAAGTCATATTTAATCCCATCGCTTCGGCAACAGGCGCTAAAATCGGTACGATAATGAAACAGATCTCAACAAAATCGATAAAGAAACCAAGTATTAAAATAACCAGCATAGTAATGATCAAAAATCCCCACTTTTCACCGGGTAGCGCCATCATCCATTCTTCAACTAAGTAATCACCACCAGTGTAGGTAAATGCCATCGAAAATGCGGTCGCACCTAACAAAATAGCAAAGACCATTGCCGTGACTTTTACCGTTTCTTTTGCTGCCTCATAGATCATTTTCCAACTAAACATGCGATATAAAATTGCTAACACAATCGCGCCAAATCCACCTAATGCAGCAGACTCTGTAGGCGTCGCAATACCTGCAAAAATAGAACCTAGCACCACGATAATTAACGCTAATGGTGGAATAACCGCTTTTAACGCAGTAAAAACCTCTTGCGAACGACTAATGCTGTCATCTCGCTCAATTGGCTGTGCCGCTTCAGGGTTAAACTTGGCATAAATTAAAATATAAGCGACGTACGCACCTACCAATACAAAACCCGGTAAAATAGCCGCTTGAAATAAATCACCAACAGGCACACCTAGCACATCACCTAATAGTATTAATACAATCGATGGTGGAATAATTTGTCCTAATGTCCCCGATGCACAGATAGTTCCACACGCAAGGCCTTTATCGTAATTATATTTGAGCATAACGGGTAATGAGATAAGCCCCATCGCAACAACAGATGCCCCGACCACACCCGTTGATGCCGCGAGTAATGCACCAACGAGTACAGTCGAAATTGCAATACCACCACGAACGCCACCAAACAGACGCCCCATTGACTCTAATAACTGCTCAGCTAAACGGGTTTTCTGGAGCACTAAGCCCATAAAAACAAACAGAGGCACCGCCATAAGCACCGTATTTTCCATGATTGACTGAATGCGATAAGGCATAAATGCAAACATGTCGAAACCTTCAGCCCAAACACCAAAAATTAAGGCTATTCCGCCAAAAGTAAATGCCACAGGAAAGCCCAGTAATAAGGCAAATAATGCGACAAAAAACATCACGATTCCGATCATTGACGTATTCCTTTACTGATCTTGTTTTAATGCCGCGTGGTGCGGATTAAATAAGGTATTTAATGAGTGAACAACCAGCCCTAAACCGCTGATCGCCATTAAGCCAAATGAGAGAGGGATCATTGCTTTAATTATCCATCGATAAGCAAGACCACCAGGATCGCCAGATGTTTCGCCTAATGCATAGCTCTCTTTGGCGAAATCAATGCCATACCATGCCACCAGTAAACAAAAAGGTAGTAAAAAGAAAAGTGTACCTAAAATATCAATGATCGCTTGGCTTTTACGGGATAGACGCTCATAAAAAACATCAACACGAACATGTTCCGCAGAACGGATCGCGTAAGGAACGCCAAGTAAAAACACAGCGGAAAACAGGTGCCATTCCATTTCTTGAAGGGCAATGGAAACATCATTAAAAACGTAGCGCATAACAACGTCATAAACGACATTAACTAATAATAATATAAATAGGATACTGGCAAACCAACCGAGCACATCACCAATACGATTAAAAAAACGCTCTAGCGTAATCAGACTTTTCATTCCTTACTCCATGGAATCCCACCAAATACGCATAACTGCGATCTTATATGCATAAATGGCAGGATAATAACGTCCTTATTTAAACAGACTTATTGCGCTTGGCTATTAAGGTAGGCACGATGAGATATATTGGTCCATGAACGTACCTGGTTTAGATAATCCGCTTGTGATTTTTGGATCGCTTTTGCTTGTTCATCTTTTTCTGCATGTTGTGCAAGGAGGCGATCATTCGCGTCACGTAATGCTTTCATCACTGCTGGCGGGAAATCTTTCACTTTTATATCAGGGTAAGTTTGTTGAATTGTTGACCAGTTTTTACCGCTTGCATGAGTAGCTTGGGTATACATATCATAAGCCGCAGTACGCATTGCAACACGTAAGATCTCTTGAAGATCGGCAGGTAAACGCTCCCATGTGCGCTTATTTACTAGGAACTGTAATTCTGATCCTGGCTCATGCCAACCTGTGTAGTAATAAGGTGCTATTTTATGAAAACCCATGCGCAAATCTAATGATGGGCCTACCCACTCAAGCGCATCAATGGTATTTCGCTCAAGTGAAGTATAGAGCTCTCCTGGTGCAATATTGGTTGGCTTAGCACCAACTTCAGCAAGAATTTCACCCGCAAAACCAGGGATTCTCATTTTCAACCCTTTCAGATCATCAACGGTATTGATCTCTTTTTGAAACCATCCCCCCATTTGAATATCTGAATTACCGCCAGGAAATGAAAGCAAGTTATGAGGTGAATAGACTTGCTCCATCAACTCCATACCACCACCATGATAGAACCACGCATATTGCTCAGCAGGGGTCATACCAAAAGGCATAGAGGTAAAGTATAAGGTGTTTGGAACCTTCCCCTTCCAGTAATACGATCCTGAATGTCCCATGTCGTATTGACCAGATTTCACCATATCGAAGATACCAAGTGGTGCTTTATGCTTATTGGCAGAGTCAATACGAATTTTCAAACGGCCGTTAGACATTTTTTCTGCCATCGCCGCCATGTTCTTTGTGGCATCACCAAAGATCGGAAAATTGGGTCCCCATGTTTCAGCTAATTTTAAACGGTATACTTTTTCTGATGCTTGTGCGCTTGTTGCCAGAATAGCAACACACCCTAGTGCAACGATTAGGCTTTTTTTCACCACACGTTTCACTACGCTACCAATAATAGTCATTCTCTCATCCTTGCTTTATATGATTAGGCTACAAAATGATGTTCAACATACTTTGGCTTAACGCTATACAAGATAAAATGAGAAGGACTACGGATTAAAAGTTAAAAACCGTTAATAAATACAAAAAGAAAACCACGTATAAAATCGTAACGATAAAATTTAAATTATTATTTATCAATAAGTTATAAAATAACTTACACTACGTATTTATACGTACTAATCAAGAATAACGATTCGTTGAACAAGATATAATTTATGTGAACTCAGCACATTTAATTCATTCCGTATAAGAAGAAATTAGTTGAAATATGAAGCTTCATCTAATGTCATGGAAATGACAACTGTGGTAGGATCCCTCGAAATTAGCTTAACAACAAGTAACTAATGTTGCTTAAACGTTAATAAACAGAATCAAGCACTATTAAATGTCATTACTATCAATGACATCACTGAGAGATATTTACATTGGTTGATCTATTAAAAGAAGTATTAGGCTGGACTTCCGTCGTCTTATATATCCTGCTTACTATATTTAACAGCATGAAATTCACTCGTTATGCTGCTTTTGCATCTGCAACAAATGATACTGTTTGGTCAATTCTAATGGGATGGTGGCCGAAAGTAATTTTAAACCTTTCCGTTAATGCGATTAATGCTTATCGCTATGTAAAAGACTTCACCAAAATGGGGAAGGCAATAGTCCACACACTCGCTGCCATTATGGCATCTGCCATTATATATATAACTTACGTTGCTATTAGTGCTTTCATTGCAGAGCCAACGATTACTGTCGCATTACAATATTTAGATTTAGCCGTTATTGTTGCCGCGCTTTATATGACTTCACTGAAAAATTATCGCATGTTAATGCTGACATCAGGTTTTGTTGGTATGGCCGGATATTATGGCAATCCACAAATGATGATCATTAAAGCATTAGTGATTGTTATTATGAGCTACAAACTATATTCGACACGTCATCAGACACAAGAACAACTACTAGCTGAAAATCATTAAGATCTCACTGGTTTATTAATAAGCTGTAGAGCGCAACGTTCTGCAGCTTTTTTATAACGAGCGCCACATTATCCTACCTTTTGCACATTCAATTCAGTGCCAAAATCAACCTAGCCCTTTACTACACATAGAGAATGACACTCACCAAGTAAGTAGCCTACATATAGTTTCAATCATGGATACGAATAAATGTGTCAGGATCATCGACAAAATAGGTATGTTGAACATTAAGCCGTCATCGAATGCACTTTATCGCATCAGTGTGGCATTAAATGTTTTTGTTAACGAGGAGGAGAAGTTGCAGAATAGCCAAGGCAAGAAGTGATTGTTGTTGGCAATATGGGAAAATAAAGGAAGTGTATGTAAGCCAACATAACCATAGACAAATGATGATTTTTACTTACTAACGGGTAACTATTTGCTAGTTTTAGTTTAAGGCAGACACCCCGTTCTGCCTCTCTGCTTTAAATAAACCATGACTTGCAAACATGTTATTTTAAACCTTAATCAACAATTGAAAAATGCCCAATCTCTTTATTATTGTGATTAGTAATAATGCCTTTTTCTGATTGTTCACAGTACGTAAAGTTGACATCTAATGTATCTAGCTTACCGTTAATTAAAACATGTCGGCGCAATACATCACTATTTAACTGATGCATAGATGCATTCCAGCTAAGATCATTAACCTTGAAGTTGATAATCATAATATACCTCTTTAAATTGTCGCGTTGATGAATTTTAGCTATGACATTAGTAAAGCTAATTATCAACGGTTTTATAGCGTTATGAATTTTTAATGAAGATTATGAATATAGCGATTAGCAAAACTGCTAAGAAGTAAAACCAAGATGAGTAAAGTATTTCGAAGAGTGTAGCGCAGAAGATATTTTTGGATTAAGTGGTGTAACAAGTTACACCACTTAGAAATCTTATAGAAACTATAAAATTAAAGAGCTACAACGTTTGCAGCTTGAAGACCTTTTTGGCCTTGCTCTACTTCAAAAGACACTTTTTGGCCTTCAGCAAGAGTTTTGAAACCTTCAGAAGCGATAGCACGGAAGTGAACGAATACGTCAGCACCGCCGTTGTCTTGAGTAATGAAACCAAAACCTTTCTCTTCGTTGAACCACTTAACGATACCAGTTGACTTAGACATAATGTGTCCCTTATATAAAATTCATAGAAAATATCGCAAAATTGCGATGCACTGAAAGCTTGAATTATTAAATATGATGAAGCGAAGGAAACACAAAGGTACAACTAAACGAAGATACTTCTGGAGATTTTCTTTAACTTAACTTTTCATTAATAACTCTGAACAACAGAGCGAAGACATCATCACATTAAATGTATTGACTGTAAACTGTTTTTTATAAAAAAAACCAAAATAAATTATAAATAACTGATTTAAAATGATTTAATACACATATCACCTATAAAAAAGCAGATCATTATTGATCTGCTTTTTTTCTATCACTCGATTAATGTATATTTACATTCTTAGGCACTGACTATGTTTTCTTAAACTTGAACAGTGTTAAGAGTGGTAACAGCACAATGTAAGAGACAAAAATAAATCCAAAGGTATACACAAAAGCAAGCAAAGTTGACTGCTGATGTAATAGCTCACTGATTTGGGCGATAAAATGAGGATCGGTTACAGTTGTATGCTGCATCATTGCCTGCTGCTGTAATTGCGGATTAGTTAATGTTAAATCCGCCCCTAAGGCATGCCACTCTCGTTGCTCTGTTCGTGTAAAATACGTATTAACAATAGAGATACCAAATGAACCACCAATGGTTCGGCAAAGGTTGAAAATAACCGCACCACCAATTGTATCTGTATGACTTAATGTTCGATATGCCATTTGGCTTAATGGTGCGAATACAAGCCCCATCCCTAACCCCTGAACAATCGATGGCATTACTACCCAGTAATAATCAATATTCATTGAATACTGCATCATTAAGTATGTACCAAGAATATTAAAACCGAGCCCTACTGCTACTAGCATACGTGGATCTAATCTATCCATAAATCTAGCAATCACTAGTAGTACAATTGCAGAGGTTAATCCCCTAGGCGCCATGGCAAACCCTGTTGCTTCTACTGGGTAATGTAGTAACTGTTCTAGCATCATAGGTTGTAATTGGGTAATACCAAACATCCCCATTGAGAAGCCAGCCATCATTAAACAAGAAACAGCAAGGTTTCTATCTTTAAGCAACCACATAGGAGCAACATCGCCTTTAGTGATCCATGAGCGTGCGATAAAGAAAATCCACGCGATAACGCTGATCACCGCAGAGAACAGAATAAAGTTAGATTCAAACCATCCTTCTTCATTACCTCTGTCTAATACCATTTGTAACAGCCCAATACCGATAGTCATACCTATCACTAAAGGCCAATCTAGTTTGCTCTTACCGCGTCCATCTAACTTCACAAAGAAATAAAGCAGAGATAAACAAATCAAACCAATGGGTACATTAACGTAAAAAATCCAGCGCCAATCCATATTTTCGGTAATGATACCGCCAACGGTAGGGCCTAAAATAGGCCCTAATAATATCCCAACACTGAATAACGCCATTGCTTTACCACGTTCTTCAGGCGGATATATTTGCACCATGATAGATTGTGATAAGGGGATCACTGATGCGCCGAACGCGCCTTGAAATATTCGAAAAGTTACCATTTCAGCAAGGCTGTCAGCCTGTCCACATAAAGCAGACATAGCCACAAAACCGGCAACCGAAAAGAGCAATAATTTACGTACTCCAAGTTTAAGCGCCAAATAGCTCGCTAAAGGAATGAAGATCGCTTCTGCCATCGAATATGAGGTTAACACCCATGTTACTTGCTCTGAAGTTACGCCTAACGCTCCCATCATATGAGGCAAAGCAACATTCGCGATAGTCATATCTATCAGCACCATAATGGCAGATAGCATGACAGCAAAAGTGATCAACAACCGATTGGCTGGCGTTAACGTAGCACCCGTCATTACTTAGTCTCTGTTAACGTATCAATAGTGACTTCCGCACTCGCTCCAACACGAAGTAAAGGTTTACCTTTTAAATCATCAAATTGAATACGAACAGGGAAACGTTGAGGTACTTTAACCCAATTACCCGTTGCGTTTTCAGGAGGGAGTAATGAGAACGATGAACCGCTTGCTGGTGATAAGGCAATAACGTGGCCTTGATATGTCACATCTGGGTACATATCTAAAACAATACTGGCTTTCATGCCTGGTTTTAATAAACCAATCGACTTTTCTTTGTAATTAGCTTGAAGCCACGCCGTATTATCTTCAATCAAAGGCATGACAGATAACCCTGGCGATACAATACTGCCAGGTCGGACACTCACCTTACCTAAACTACCATCATGGGGAGCATAAATATTGGTGTAGGATAAATTCAACGTCGCTTGGCTTAATGCTGCCGCCGCTTGTTTAACCTGAGGCGCTTCATCACCTTTAGCACCTTGCTGGTTAATTAACTGGCTCATTTTAGCACGCGCAGCTTCTAATGCTGTTTGAGCGGAGGCTAATTTAGCTTTAGCATCATCACCTTGCTGTAAAGGTAATAATTTGCGATTCACTAAATCCATTACTCGACGATAATTTTTTTGCACATCAACAAGCGTAGCGTCTGCTGATCGTACATTAGCACTTGCCGCTAAAATTGCATCATCTGTCGCTTTATTTTCTTGTGTCGCAACTTCATACGCAGCTTTTGCTTTTTCTAACTCTATTTCAAAAGGAGCAGGATCAATCGATAATAATAAATCGCCTTCCGCTACATGCTGGTAATCATTCACATTGACTGTAAGTACTTTGCCACTAATTTGTGGTGCAACATATAAAATATTGGCGTGGACATAGGCATCATCCGTCGCTGGATATAACTTTTGATGGCGAATATAAAAATACCCAGCCGTTCCTAACAGTGCAGCTAAAAGTACAAAAATTAATAGATTACGGAACATATGTGAATCATTTTCTGGCGTCTGAAGTTGTTCAGACGGCGAGTTATCAGTCGTTGCCATTAAAATATCCTATTTAGCTGAAATATCGCTAAATTTGAGTCTAGATGATAAATATATATTGTTGTAATAAATCACGTATTTACAAATCACTGCCCCAAAATGCTGGTTGGGATTTTGTAAATTCTAATTGCGAAGACATTAGCCACTCTCTTAATGCTAATGGGTATAAATTACTCGTTACCAGATCTTCTTTTTTTAACCAAAAATAATCGATATGAGCTTCACAACTCTTAATAGTATCAAGATTATTATCTGTTTTTGATGACAATAAAAATAATAAGCATAGTTCAGTATTTAATTCTTGCCCTATATGCCAGTTATTTTCTACGGCCCCCAAAAAACAATCAATGTTAACCTTTAAGTTCGCTTCTTCATTCAATTCTCGAATCACCGTTGTCGCTGCTGATTCTTTTGCATCAATATGTCCACCAGGTAAAAATGTTTTATCATCACCTTTAACTCGGGTTACAAGCACTGCATCATCGTTAATTAAAATACCGCGAGCAGTTGAGTGAAAATGCATATTAAACCCTTTATATTATATGGGATTTATAATCCATAGCTGAATATTCACTCATCGTTAGATGAGTAATAACGGATAAATTACAAATCCGAAAAGAACCTATCGGCTAATCTATCTATATATTTAAATAGAGTTATAGATCTAATAGTATACGAAAAAACAACATGTTCTCTTAACTTTCAGCCAATCATTTATGCAATGTAATATATCAAAATAAGTCATTTAAAATAGCGTTCCAACCAAACAGCCTTATTTTATAAATAACCCTCATTGAACATAAAAAAACGCTGATACTTTCATATCAGCGTTTTCATTTAAAAATTGATCACTTACATACTGACTTTATCAACTAAATAGAGAATTGAGCGATACTCTATCCCGCTATGTTCAGATAGCCCTAACTCACAAGTACGACTATTTGAATAACCTTCAGTACAGTCTACAGGTACTTGACGTTTTAAAGGCGCTAGTGAACTTGCGTTAAGTTCTGGTTTGGTAAAACCTTTATCGCCAGCAAAACCGCAACAGGTAATGTCATCTGGAATAATCACTGTCTTCGCACAAGCTTTCGTGACTTTTTCCATCACCCCAGCTAACCCTTTACGACGTGAAGTACAGGTAATGTGTAACATCACAGGCTCTTCTTGCTGTGTTATGGTTAATTTTGGCAACACATAATTTGCGACAAATTCAAAAGGCTCGTAGATTTTAATTTCACTGCGTAGTGTTTCTTTTCCTGTACTTGCACAAGGGCTGGTATCCATTAATACAGGATAGGTTCCTTGGCTAGATGCTTCCCATAACGCATTTTCTAATTGCTGTGCTTTTTTCGCTGCCGTTTCAGGAAAACCTTTACTGGTATATGGCATACCACAACATTGATTGTTTAAATCCTTCGGAATAACAACTTCATAGCCCGCTTTTTCAAGCAGAGAGATCGTCACATCGACTAATGGTCGAGGATCTTTTGCATTCGCTTCAGTGCCCATTGTACGTGCAGAACAACTCGGGAAATAAACGATCTTTTCTCGACCCACTTTTTTAACTTTCAACATTTCAGTGGATTTTACCGCGACAGGCATATGTGAAGACCACATCGGAATACGATGACCCGATAAGTCATAAGCCGCCTTCGTCAACTTACGCATTTTATTAGTGCCAAGTACCTTATGCATACCATTTGCGACAGTTAAACCAGTTTTAGCTACTGACGTAACGGTTGAAAAATGATCCGCAGTCCAGTTCGCAATTTGTTTTGCTTTATCTGTATGGTTTTGACGTAATTTACGAACAAGATCGCCGGTATTGATCCCAACAGGGCAACGATCGGCACATAATCCTGTTGCGGCACAGGTATCTAGGCCGTAGTAACGATAGGTTTTTTCCATCTGAGCAAGACGGCTAGGATCTTCGTTAGTTTTTCTTAAGCGAGAGATTTCACGAAATACTGTATTACGTTGGCGTGGTGTTAACGATAAATTACGAGAAGGACAAACAGGCTCACAGAAACCACATTCAACACACTTATCAATCAACTCATCTGCTTCAGGCATCCCTTTTAAGTTTTTGATATGTGATTCTTTGTCTTCATTGATGATCACACCAGGGTTTAAAATGCCGCGTTTATCAAAAATGCGTTTAATATTTTGCATTAATTGATAGCCATCAGCGCCCCACTCAAGCTCGATAAACGGCGCCATATTACGCCCAGTACCATGCTCTGCTTTTAATGACCCTTTATAATCAACGGCCACTAACTGAGCCACTGCATCCATAAAATCACTATAACGTGTTATTTCTACTTGGCTATCAAATGACTGAGTGAATACAAAGTGTAGATTTCCCGCCAATGCGTGACCAAAAATGATCGCTTCATGGTAATTGAACTGAGTAAATAACTCCTGTAGTTCACGTACAGCAGGGGCTAATTGTTCAATCGGAAAGGCTACATCTTCAATGATAACTGTGGTTCCAGTCTCTCGCACAGCCCCCACTGATGGGAATAGCTCTTTACGGATCCCCCATAACTGCTCACAGGTTTTGGTATCACGACTAAAATCAACCTGAGCAATCGGCGAGAAACCATTAATAATAGCTAGCAACTGTTCAATTTGTTGCTGTAATGCAGCCTCATTCTCAGCATGAATCTCTATCAATAATGCCGCGGCTTCAGTATCACCTTTTTCACCAAGCTCTGCGATAAAACCTGGCATTCCTGGCTTGTCGGCAACAGAAGCTAAAGAACGGCTATCCATTAATTCAACCGCAGCGACTGAAGTTTTACTCAACTCACTTACTGCAAGGCAAGTGATCTCAATATCACTGAAAACAAACAACCCAGATGCTTTGTGTGCATGATTCACAACTGTGTTGTAAGTTACGTCAGCAATAAAACCTAATGTGCCTTCTGAACCAATGAAAAGGTGTTGCAAAACGTCAATTGGATCATCAAAGTCAATCAGTGAATTAAGACTATAACCTGTGGTGTTTTTTAAACGGTACTTATGACGGATCTTAGCTGCCAGTTCGCTATCTTCCTGACACTGGGTGACGAGTGTCATCAACTCATCAATCATTTCTGCATGACTGAGTTTAAAAGCTTCAACACTGGCACTATCTAATGTATTTAGCACTGTACCGTCAGCTAAAACAACCGTCATCCCAGCAACTGTGCGGTAACTATTCTCTGAAGTGCCACAACACATACCTGACGCATTGTTAGCAACAATACCACCAATTTTACAGGTATTGATTGAGCCAGGATCTGGGCCAATTTTACGGCCAAATGGCGCTAAATACGCATTGACTTCAGCACCAATGATTCCCGGCTGGAGCCAAATCTGTTCACCATCATTTAATATCTCATAATCACGCCAATTTCGAGTCAGCGTGATTAACACAGAATCGGACTGAGCTTGACCAGATAAGCTAGTACCAGCAGCTCTAAATGTCACCGGAATTTGGCGCTCGTAGCACGTTTTAACGGCAAAAATCACCTCTTGCAAACTATCCAGTTGAAGGACAACTTGAGGTGTTAAACGGTAAAAGCTAGCATCGGTACCATAGGCCAGTGCGAGTGTTGGATCGGTGATAATGCGACTTTTATCTATTTGTTGTTCTAATAGCGCAATCAGTTCAAGGTAGGGCTGCTGCATCATGGCTCCATGTATATATACGAGTTAATTGTTTTATTTCTTATAGGTATATTCTACTTTACTCTGTATGGTTGATAAATATTGACTAATTCACATGTTTGTTGAAAAAAGTACACTAATAAATGAAGACGACGAATAATCTACTCCTTTTTTATCACCTAATTGATAAAGGCTCCTTTAGCAAAGCAGCCGAACACATTGGCTTAACAAAATCGGTGGTAAGCAAACGTATCACAGCACTTGAACAAGCGTTAGGCGTTCAGCTTATTTATCGGACTACACGCAAGTTGACACTGACAGAAGCTGGTGATGTTTTTTATCATCATGCGAGAGAAGTCTACAATGCGGTTCAAAATGCAGAAGATGCAATGAGTGGTTTGGGAGAAAGCTTAACAGGTAAAATCCGTATTACTGTCCCTACCATTTCGGGCGAACTTATTTTACCCGAAGCAATTGCAGCATTTAGCCGTCAATATCCTGATATTCATATTGAAATGGAACTCGACAATCGCTTTGTTGATTTAGTACAGGAAGGATTTGATATTGCGATAAGAACAGGCGCAATGCCAGATTCAAGCTTTATTGCCCGTCAATTGGTTCAAGCTCGCTGGGTGATATGTGCATCCCCCAGCTATATCAAGCAATATGGCATACCAACACAGCCTTATGATTTAGAAAAACATAACTGTCTGGGTTATAGCTTCCAAGAAACAGGGGCGAACGAATGGCTAATTGAAGATACATTAGGTATTCATACCGTTAAAGTAAAAGGCAACTTTACCACTAATAACGCTTCTGCTTTACGTGGCGCGGCATTACACGGACAAGGCTTAGTCTACATTCCCAAAGTATTAGTCGCTGAAGATCTTAAAAAAGGTCGCTTGATTGAAGTTCTCACTGATTATGTTGCGAAATCATTAGGCATTTATGCGGTATATCCGTATACCAAACAGCAACCAATGAAAGTGAAACTCTTCATTGAGCATATTTATCAGTATTATCAAAAATACCGAGATACCTTTAAATAAAATGATTTAATTGATCGCCATAACTTCATACCAAGTGACATTATCACCAATATGAACATCGACTTCTTCACCGATCTCACGACCAATCAATGCATCACCAAATGGCGAAGTTGGTGTCACTATCGTGACAGAATACTGATCAAACGTTACGACTAGTCCACCAGAGCTGGGGCCCAGAAAAACAAAACGCACGTTATCATCTTCATCAGCTAACGTTACAATATGCCCAAGTAGTACAGTATCAAAGGCTTTAGGTAAGTTAGCTTGTAATACTTGATAAGCTGCTATATCAGCTTTGCACTCTTCTACTCTTTGTGCCTGACCATGCGCTAAATAAGACGCTTCAAGCGCCAATGTGTCATATTGATTTTCGGCAACATTTTCATCATCAGTCGCCGTATTATAGGCACGTAAAGCCGCTTCAGTCGCCGCTTCTAATATTTGTTGTAGCCTAATTTGTACCTGATTTAATAACTTTTGCTTATTCACTATTACTGCCTATGATCTCAAACGCGCCATATCATAATACGACTTTGTCTGAATTCATATTTTCGTCATTGTGTATCTTCCTAAAAAGCGACTTATCTAGAACAAGATCCCCCTAAAAGAGCATTTAACGATCAATTAAAAGTAACATTGACAGATATAATGACTAAAGATGTCGCTTAATCTTTGGCGAAAAATCACTAGCAATTGTCGTGTACTATCAAAACAAAATAAAACAGTCTGTTAAAGTAACCACAGCTTTAATAAAACAACAAAAGGTACACTCAATGACAGAATCAAGAGCTCCTGACTGGGATAATATAAAAACTTACGAGAAGTTATATCAGGAAATATTAGTCAACCCTGATACATCAAAGTTTCATCATTATTTTACGGAAGATTGCTATATCAATATTAACGATAAAGAATATGATGCTGATGCTTTTAAGCAACGTATGGTCTGGTTGAAAAAGAATGCAAAGGTTAAAGTTGAAGTAGTTAACTTTTTTACCTCAAAAGACGGCACTAAGATAACAGACACGCATTTATCTCACTCCATAGATGCAGAAGGAATCAAGAGAACTTTTCGTGTTATGCAACAATCCGAACTTGAAAATGGCAGGATAAAAAGATTTATCGACAATACATTTATGCTTAGTGGTAATGATTCAGATTATAGTATTACAACAAATAAATAATTTTATTGCTTACCTTTTAGCTTCTACATCGCATAGCACCCCACTTTATGTGAGGTGCTACGTTTTTATAAATAATTAAATTTATTAGAATTTATAATCAACACTCCAAACAATTTGCTCTGTTCCTTTTAAACGAACACCATCTGTTTTGTAATTTTGATCAAGATAACGGTATGTAAGATCTGATGAAATATTATCCGTTAGTTGAACCATTGCACCTAGTTGTCCACCCCATACAAAATCAGTAGAGCTATCTTTACCACTCGCTTCTGATGTCTTAGCTGTTAATTTATTATGAGCAGCACCCATTGACGCACCAGCAAAAAGGTTAATATTAGAAGTGACTGGTACTAGGTAATCATAAGAAACTAAAAATAAATCTTGTTTATGCTTAGCCTTGATAGTTTCTTCTCCAGATTCAGCGATATTGAATTTATCTTTCTTATAACCGTAAGTTGCCATTAAGCGGTGATGGTTATCGACAATTACACCACCACGGATTTGATAGCTAGCATCTTCACTATGCATTTTAGCTGCATCTTTAAAGTTATCTAATTGATAACCCACACCACCACCCATAAATGTTTCCACATTTGTTGCCATCGCTGGCGCTGATACGATACCTGCTAAAACGACCGTAGATAAAATAGACTTTTTCATGATTTTATTCCTAACTTATTGTTATTAGTGAAAGTCATTAATCTAAAGGGAAGATTAATTGGCTTTCAAAATACCTGTGTCTTTTCGTTAGCAACAAAACTAAAGCATCTCTCCTGTACGAAAACTTAACAAATAAAACACTATTTTATTAACTAAATGCAACCTGAATAGAGCTGAATTTAAGCGTCTAAAAAGCACTTCAAGTGTAAGTATTTATTTCAAACACATGATAATTCATTTAGAAAATAGAAATCGATTTCTGGTTCATTACTATGCTTTTTATTTTTCGCGTAGACTGTCAGCTAATGACTTTTTAGAATGAATGCTTTGTTTATGTTGAGCTTGGTTCCAAAACAGTCTTTCGCTATTTACTCTAATAACAAAATTTCATTACTAATAAGGTAATAATTAAAGTTAACCACTTTAAACACGATAGCAATAATATGGACATCACTCGTGAACAACCAAACTCAAGCATGACGAATAACGAAATCATGAAAAAACAATTAAAAACAAGATTGACGCTGCATACGTTCGCCACTTTCTTATTGCTAGCTAGCTCTGCGCCGCTATATGCTTATGCTCTTTCACCTATTCACTTACTGAACTATGTCGATTCATATGGCAATGTCTCATTAAGAAATAGTAGAGATATACAACTACCCGATCCTCTTGTGATCACTGGTAACTTGAATCTTGAAAAAAGCAAGATTTCACAACTTCCACGTAGCCTGACTGTAAATGGTAATCTTAATCTTGCTTATACTGAAGTTGAGTACCTCCCCGTGGTATTTAACGTCGATGGATTCGTTAACCTTGCTCATTCAAAAATTAAAGCACTTAACTATGGTATGAGAGTAAAGGGAGATCTCAGTTTAATGGGAACGGAGATCCAAACGCTTCCAGATAACCTTTATGTCAAAGGGGATCTTTACTTAAACAACAGCAAAATAACTAAACTTCCTAATCAAATCATCGTTGATGGCGATATCCACATTAAGGGCACTCAAATAACAAGCATTCCAGATAATGCAAAAATAAAAGGTCGTATTATCAATTAACAAGCCATTGGATTATTTTGCATTTAAAAATAGCAATCGTTTGCCTTTTAATTTAAATGCCTATCTAAATATAGTTAAATGCGAATTTTAAATATAAGAAAGCCAGAAATATTCATTTATTTCTGGCCACTGATACTCAATAAGTATTTAAATTTACATTACTAAGATTTTGAACATTTAACGGGGGATTTGCTAAATGTATAAGACTTTCTGAATCACCTAAAAGAAAGCCTTTCTGTCAGCATTGATTATGCTTTTTCAACTTTAGTAGTTTGATTTTTATAGTAAAACCACTGTCTACGGTTACGTGTTTTCATTTAAAACCTCTCATTAATCTTATATGAGTAAGGTTGATATCACTAAAATTAATACCGTTCTTACTCTTTACTTATCTGTTCTACTTAAACAACTTGATGTGACATAAACATGACATCACAATAGTTTTTTTGTGAACATCTTTTTTTATTAATATATCTTAGGCAGCAAACTATCAGAAAAGTTCACAGTAGATTATTAAAATGATTTTTATAGATATGGGTTCGATAGGAAGTATTGAAATGCAACCATAGCTAAATATTATCAGCTACGTTTTCTTACTTTAAAAAACCTCGAACAATTTATATCGACAATTTAATATATGTATCTTTTGCTCATTTGACAACCACTAAAATAGATTTTTTTTGTGATTCAACTCTTTATTTTATTATACAAGTGATCATACCCTATTAACGATAATCTTAACCTATTGCAAAATAAGTATATTTTTATAACTATCGGCAATCTATACCAACGTCCTACCCTCTCAAAAATTTAATCAAAACAGCCAATTTTCACTTTTTATTATTAATATCATCACCAATTCATTCCTTTTAATACCATCATAAAAAAGAAAAAATCCCTTTAAAGCTTTCGCTTTGGCTTCCAACAACCAATTGTAAATGGTATGTTAGATGTAATTAAGTGCTATGGAGACGATAATGACGATTCATACCGTTACTTTAGAGGTAACCGCTAATGTACCTAAAACCGTCCTCTTTGCATTACTTTCTGATCACGCTAAATTAGGGCGTTTTTTTAATGCTCAGTACTCGTTGATTCGCTCAGGAAAACCAGAGATTAATGGGATCGGTGCTATACGCGAAGTCATTCAAGGGCCATTTACATATCAAGAGCAAATCATTGATTTTAAAGAAAATGAACACATTCACTATCAAATAATTCAAGGCGCTCCAGTGAATGAACATGGCGGGTGGATAAAGTTTAAAAGTATCAATGCAACCCAAAGTAAAATTCATTATCGCATTACTTTTTCCCCTAAAATTAAAGGCACTGGCTGGTTAATTAAGTTTCAAATACAAAACTTCTTAAAACAAGCACTAGCAAACGTGATTAAACACAGTGAAGATATGTGGAAATCCACAACGACAGCGAAACCTTATTCACGTAATACCACTTCAATAAAAGACATTCCAACCAAAGCCCGCATTAAATAATGCGCAACAGCAAATCGCGATCAACTCTACATTTTTGATTTTCTCTTCCCATAAACATGCCTCTTGTTGCGCGATCTTTGATTGAATCGAGGACGTACATATCAAAATACGTTTTAATAGCTCAACAATATGCCTTTAATTGCATTAATAACTACGTTGAGAGGTCGTTAAGACTATGTACCAATCACAACCACTACTAACAACTGACAGATTAATTCTTCGTCCACTACAATTATCAGATGCGACAAAAATTCAACATTTAGCAGGCAACATCGATATTGCAAATAGTACTATCAATGTTCCTCATCCTTACTCTGACGGTATGGCGGGTAAATGGATTGGTAAGCATTTAGGTGGTTGGCTCACCCAGAACTCAGCAATCTTTGCGATAACATTAAAAGCAAATCACCAACTGGTTGGCTGTGCTGGACTTGAAAATATACAAAACGGGAGTGGTCAATTGGGTTATTGGATTGGTGTACCTTACTGGGGCAATGGATATTGTACTGAAGCGGTTGAACGTCTTAAAGAGTTTGGTTTTAACCGATTACATCTCAAACATATTTATGGTCGCCACAGTAAAAGCATCACAGATCCTGCAAAGGTCATGCTAAAAGTGGGTATGTGCCCTGTTGATAAACTTTCTATTGCTTCTATAGACAATATAAATGATGACATTTCACTGTATGAGATCACAACCTCAGCATGATACCGACTGAATAACGACTCCGTATAGTAAATAGCCTTATGATAACTCTCATCACGCATCGCCATACCAATGGGAGGTTTTAGTGTTAGATTGTGACTTTCTAGTTATTGGGGCTGGAATAATTGGATTAAGTACAGCATGGGAGCTGCAACAACGTTTTCCCCAAAAAAAGATATGGGTTATCGAAAAAGAAGCTCATGAAGCTTTCCATCAAACAGGCCACAATAGTGGTGTCATACATGCTGGTATTTATTACCCTCCAGGCAGCTTAAAAAGTGATTTTTGTCTTCGTGGTAATCAAGCTATTAAAGCCTTTTGTAATGAATTTGATATTCCTTTCGAACAATGCGGAAAATTAGTCGTTGCCACAAACACTTCCGAGCAACAACGATTACAACAACTAGCAATACGAGCTGCTCATCTTGATATTGATATCACCCTTCTTGATCAGCATGCACTGAAACAACAAGAGCCTAACATTACAGGCATTAGTGCTATTTTTGTCCCAGATTCTGCCATCGTTAATTATCGATTGATTTGTCAAAAACTTGTTGAGTTGATCCGACATCACAACGGTCATGTTATTTTTAACCAAACCGTTGAAGCAATAGAAGAAAAGACTGATAGCGTTGCTGTTAAATGTAAAACGAAAACATTTGTCGCGGGTAAATTAATTGCGTGTGCTGGACTACAATCCGATAGAATTGTTTCTATGCTCGGTACTCAACCCTCATTTTCTATTGTTCCTTTTAGAGGAGATTACTATCAACTCCCAAACAAGCACAACGATCAAATAAACCATTTAATCTATCCTGTCCCAGATCCTACCTTGCCTTTTCTAGGGATCCACTTAACTAAAATGATCGATGGCAGCATTACTGTTGGACCCAATGCCGTCCTCAATTTTGCGCGTGAAGCTTATGATTCACCAATGTTTAATCTTAAAGATAGTTTGGACTTACTTAGCTTTAAAGGCTTATACCCTCTGCTATACAAACACTTATCATCAGCATTGGCAGAGTTTACTCAAGCAGTATGGAAGCCTTCTTATTTAGCTAAAGTACAGAGCTATTACCCTCAATTAACAACCTCTGATTTACAACCGTATCCATGTGGGATACGAGCCCAAGCGGTGAATAAACAAGGCCAACTGATTGATGATTTTATGTTTCATCAAACAACATTAAGCCTTGTCGTATGTAACGCGCCTTCACCAGCGGCTACGTCATGCTTTCCTATCGCTCAGTATATTGTTGATAAGCTACGCTATGAGTGAGTGATGTTTTTGATATACTCGCCAACATCAAAAATTATCGTAAAAAGGGATCTTGTAGTGAAAAGCCCATGTGTTGCCAAGTGTAAAAATAGTGATGGTATCTGTAGTGGTTGCTTACGCACCATGAAAGAAGTTATCGAATGGCAAAACTTTGATGATGCCAAGCGAGAATCAGTTATGGCTGAAATAAAGGGGCAGCCTGATACTCATTTTTGCCCTGAATGCCATGAGCCCGCACATTGCGATATTAGTGCGGGAAAGACAACGTGTTGGTGTTTCGAATTAGATAAACGCGATACTGCAGATTGTCCTTCAGGACGCTGCTTATGTCGTCAGTGCTTATCAAAGCAACCTCTCGCTTAATAATAAATGGCGTTCTAACTTATATAGATCGCTTTGCACGCCTTTTGTTACTAGGACAGTGAAATGACACTTAAGCTTAATAAAAGAAAAGCACAAATCCTTGATGAAGCTATTGCGCACTGGGAACAAGAAAAACTTGTAACTATGGAACAAAGTGAGCAATTACGACAAAGTTATCAAGTCGCAAATTTTGACTGGAAACTGCTTGCTGTTTATTCATTCTGGATAGCTATTGCTTGTTTTATCCTCTCCGTCATTTTATTAGTTGCTGATAACTATTTAATGTCGTTATTGGCCAAATTGATTAATACTCCTGCCAGTGTTTTAACTATTTTTACCGCGTTTTTATCCGCCGCTTTATACTATCTAGGTGTTAGAAGACGTACTAAGTTCCCTGAAAAAAGCATTAGTAATGAAGCCATTTTCTTTTTTGGTGTTTTACTCACAGCTGTTTCTGTCGGTTTTTTAAGTAAAACAACACTCGCTGAACATTGGCGAGAAAGTCTATTTATTGCTATTCCTGCCAGCATCTATTGTGGGTTAGGTATCAAGTTAAGATCGGTTTTAATTTGGTTATTTTTCTTACTAAGCGCAGGGCTTTATTTACTCTCAGAAACGTCCTATTTAAGTGATAGCCATTACCTCTTTTTAGGAATGAATATTCCGCTACAATTTACTTGTTTTGGCGCTATCATTATCTTAATTAGTCTGTTTTTTCCAAAAATAAAAATAGTAAAACCACTAACGGAAGCAACACGTTTTGCTGGACTGTTCTATTTTTTCACTTTTTTATGGCTACTGACTATATTCGGTAACTATGACAGTTTTCATGAGTGGTCACAGATAAAACAAGTGGAATTATGGGCATGGAGCCTTTTAGCTTTGGTTTGTTGTACTATCGCAATTGTTATTGGCATAAAAACTAATGATGTTATGACGCGTGCATTTGGTATTACTTTTATGTTAGTTGTGCTGTATACCGAATATTTCACGTATTTTTGGGGCGAGATCCATAAAGCACTTTTCTTTGCGATACTTGCTCTTAGCTTTTGGTTTATCGGAACACGAGCTGAAAAGTTATGGCAACCTTATCAGTAAATAAAACACATTCTTCCATACCATGAAAATGGGATAGCTTAATAGTAAAGCTATCCCATTATGAAAGTCATCGATTCAATCTCTATCGATGATAGGCTATGTACTGTTTGGCCTTTTTAAGTCCCATATACTTAGCCAGCGTCTTTTCTGCTACCTGACGTAAATCAACCACAACTAAACCATCTAACGCATCATTAAAAGCAGGATCAACATTAAAGCAAAGTAGCTTGCCATTTAAGCTTAGATATTGCCTTAATAAGACAGGAACACCTTTCTTATCGTTATCTAATCGACTCACAACTTTTGAGAGCAGTTGAATATCAGTAAGCGCGGCCAATATATCGGGATGATGATAACAACGATCCCCTTTCGGCAAAGGATAACTCGGCTTTACCAACGTTGCTACCTGCTGATCGTAATAGTGCACCTCTAGACTAGCCGCTAATAATTGGCGAGCCTCTAAACTATAGTCATTACTTATACTCACAGGACCAAATAAGTGCGTATATTGCGGATGACGATAGACAAATTCGCATATTCCCTTCCACAGTAACAATAGTGGGCTAAGGCTACGCTGATAAGGCTGAGCAACAAAAGAACGTCCTAATTCTAATGAATTACCTAACTGTTTCACTAACGCCTGATCATAATTAAACAAGGTTCTTGAGTATAACCCTTCAATCCCTTGCTGCTGTATGATTTGATCAGATGCTCCTAAACGATATGCACCAACCAACTGCTGCTGCTCTTTATCCCATACGAATAAATGATAATAAAAGTCATCAAACCGATCTAAGTCCAATGCTTTTCCAGTGCCTTCCCCGACAGCCCTAAAATTAACTTCTCGCACTCTACCAATTTCTTTTAATAAATGTGGCGCGTCTGCAGCTGTGGTGCAATAAACATCAAAGCGAGAATTTTCAATAAGCTTCTGATCATGTGGCAAATGTGCAATTTCTGCTGCTAGTAATTGAGCTGGGATAGGAGGATGGATCGTAGCCATTTCAGGGTTCGATACTGGTTCTTGCTTTGTTGACTGAGATAAATAGCTTGAACCTAAAAGATATGTATTGAGCCGTAAGTAATTAACTAATTGATAGTCATCATTAATATTTTTCACTTCCGAATAATGTATAGCTTCACCGATCGCTAGCCCTATACATTGTTGGCGTTTATTTAGCATCTCTCGCCCAAGCATTGCTGTACGTAATAAAGGATGAATTTTCCCTGCTAAATAAAACTTTTTACTGTTTTCACCACTAATAAAAATCGGCACTACAACTGCTTTATGACGGCGAATAAAGCGACTGACCGAGCGATTCCAACTTTTATCGACTAACCTTTTTTTTTGATCTTTAGTCGATACTTCTCCTGCTGGGAATACCAGCAATAAGCCCCCCGCAGCAAGGTGATGATGTGCTTCTCTTACTGCTTTTGCATTCGCTTTTACTGTGGATTGACTTTCAAAAACATCAACGCCAATGAACAGAGAATCTAATTCAGGCACTGTTTTTAAATATTGATTAGCCAAAATTTTTATATCTGCACGAACTGAAAGCAGAAGCTCAGCAAGAATAATGCCTTCCACACCGCCAAGAGGATGATTGGCAACAATCAAGGTTGAGCCTTGCTGTGGGATCGTTTGTACCGAGCCTTGTTGGAGTTGATAATCAATCCCTAACGATTCTAACGCATAGCGCACAAAAGTTGTTCTATCTGAATCAACGGGGCGTTTTAAATAATACTGATTAAGCTGCTTTAGTCCTGTCACCCATTCAGCCACGTTCTCAGCAATACCTAGTGGCGTTTTTCTTGGAAGTAAAAAAGGCGTGTCCGTTTCCATACTTTCACCGCAAATCACCGAATTTGGTGTCAGTATAAAAAGGATAAATGACGAAGGGGTTTCAATCTATTGCCGTTTTAATGACAAAAATAAAGCCACTGTTTAAAGTGGCTTTATATCGGTAAATTATTTATAAACGCTATCTGTAACAAAGTCGATACTCAAAAAAATAGATATATTATCTTACTGCTTGCATTTCAAGATTATAAAGACGGATCTCATGTAATACACGTTCTGTCAGAATTTCATTCATGTTGTCACGAACTGACGCTTGCATTTCCGATATAGCAGGAAATACGTTCTCATGCATTTCATCTAAACATTCCTTTGATACCTTCATTTTTAAATCAAACTCAAAAGATGCTAGAGCCAAAAACTTCTCCATTCGCTCTAAAACGACATCAATCATGTATTGATCAGCATTTAAATCAAGCAGTTCCTGCTCAACAATGGTTTCTAAAGGTGTCCGTTCTCTCGGTTGTTCTTTTACTGGAAAAGTAAGAATATTCGACATAATATCCTCCCATAGACAGTAACTGTGAAGTCCCTAACAAATTTCCCTGTAACAATACCGTTACATTTATCCTATGTGTATTTATTCATTCTGAAAAGCACAATTTTGAAAAAACGTTATAAGTATAACATTTTTTAAATCTAACATGCCCTATCCTAACTCTATAAAACCTTTAATAAACATACAGATAAACAAATAAAAATAAATTTAAACTTTTCTTATTTTTTTTTCGTACAACTATCAACGATGACCAATATTGTTCGATTTTCATGCATTTCCTCTAACAAAACATTTTTGATTTGGAGCCTTGTAGCGCCACTTATCCGAGTTACTCAAGCCGTATCTCGGTTTTTTTTGTCCTAAAAATAGCAAAACCTTAATATGTGGTTTAAATATCAAACGTTTAGTGAAAATAAGACATTTTTCACGTATAAAGCTATATATTCGATCTACCGTAAATAAAAACAAATCGATTACGGCGAATAGACTAAGGAGAGAGTAATGAAAAAAGCCATAATGGTGGCAGGATTGGTAGCATCAGCGCTATTAACAAGTGGTTGTTCAGATAATGAAGTTGGCGATGTATCACTAGGGGTATTTACCACCAAAGATATTAAATTAAATACTTTAGTTGACCCATTAGTGCCCGGTGTTACCTGTCATATAGCAAGTATTGAGGCAGATTTAAGCCTTGCAGATCCATCCGATTCATCGATTTCATGTCGTCAAACAGGTGAAATTACACCTGATATGATTGCAAAAATAGACAAATCGAAATCGGGTGAAGTGGTATTTAAAAAGTCGAAAAGTATTTTCTTTAAAACAATGAAAATTCGTCGTATTTATGATCCTGCTTCTGAAACATTGATGTATTTATCATACTCAACAAAAGAAACATCAGGCAGTTACAAGCATAGCTTATCAACTGTGCCTCTTTGGGGAACGAAAGCTTACGTACCCAAAGACGTAACACCACAATCTGCGCAGTAATATCGGTTTATACACCGCAACCATGTACTTTTAACATACATGGTTGCGGTATCCTGATAAGAAAAAGTAATTTAAAACTTGTTAAATCGACCTTTAACCATGATCGAGCCGATCAATGCCATGACAAGGCCCGTTAATAACACCACAAAGTTTTTATGACGCTCAGCGGCTAAAACTTTTTCTGCATAATTTGCATTAGGCAAATCAGTACTGCTCGCATGAATATATGCACCCATTTCCATTAGTACGTGCTCTTGTCCGACCATACCACTTAAAGAAATACTTGCCCATAATAGCGATACAACGCCAATTGAAATTGAAATAAAACCCCAGCTTTGTTTAACATCCATATTCTAGCCTGCTTTAAAAACCATAAAACATACTGTTTATTTATATAATGGATAAATACACAGTATGTGTAATAAATATCAGAGATGTTCCTCTTTGGTCGCATAGAATATTATAATAGCAATTGAAAAACAAATGATTAATATAAAGTCAAATACTGTTCAAAAAGGCACCAAATATAAGTTTAAGTATATATTTAAAAAACAAAAATAACTAACTACATGTTTTTAAATGATTTTATTTTTTACGTGTTTTTTTTGAATTTCAGTTTTGAAAATATGAATAAATAATTTTGGAATTCATATTTATATTATGCTTAATTTCGTGAGAAAGTACCAATTTCATTTACAAAAAAATAACAAGAAAAGATATGAAACTCATAATGCTGTGTATATATACACTGCCTTTTTACTCTGGCTAAATAAAAAAGTAACCATAAGGTTACTTTTTTATTTATAGCGCTATATTACTTCTGTTTTGGTCTAAAAGGCTTTATCACCGCATCATCACATTCTAAGAATGGACCATCCATTAAATCAATACAGTATGGAATTGCAGGAAAAACAGCATCTAAGCATTCGCGAATCGATTTAGGCTTACCTGGTAAATTAACAATTAAGCTATCGCCACGTAAACCCGCAGTTTGGCGAGACAATATCGCAGTGGGTACAAACTTAAGTGATTCAGCACGCATCAATTCACCAAAACCTGGCATCATACGATCGCAAACCGCTTCAGTCGCTTCAGGTGTCACGTCACGCTTAGCAGGGCCAGTGCCGCCCGTCGTAACAATAAGGCTGCAATTTTCTTCGTCTGCCATTGTAATAAGTGTTGCTTCAATCACATCTTGCTCATCAGGGATCACCTTATAAACAGGCTCCCACTCTGAGGTTAAATAATCATTTAGCGTATCGATAATCGCTTGGCCTGAAATGTCTTCATAAATGCCAGCACTTGCGCGATCACTTACCGTAACAATACCAATTTTCGCTTTGCTCATTCGTTTTCCCTCAGTTTTCTTTTGTCTCTTTATTACTTAATCTTTTAAGTAATAAACTCACGTGCTCGCAAGTGTAAAGAAAATGACGTCGAGGTAAACCGTTATTTTCCTTACACTCTCTATTATCAATTAATATCGTCTGACGTATTAACACCAACGACGAACATTTCTGCAATATTGCAAATATTCTTCACCAAACATAGCGAGTAATACCTCTTCTTCTGGCTCTATTTGAAAATTGTTCATCACCCATATAAAAACAGGTACGATCACAAAGCAACTCAGCGCGGAAAAATAAAAAGCAGCAGCTAATAGGAAAAAGACTAACCCTATATACATTGGATTACGCGTAAAGCGATAAATACCGGTCGTCACCAACCGTGATGTTTTCTGTGGATGGCGGGGATCAATTGTTGTATTGGCCTTTGCAAACGCAATTATCGCTGTAAATCCTGGAATAGCGCCAATAAAACACAACACCGAAACCAGAAAACTCTTACCACTAAAGTCAATGGTTAGAATCGGATAAAAGCGAGAAAGTAAGTACATGGCTAACACGGATAATAACAATAATATTGGAGGAGGGACACGCAACGACATACAGAGAGCCTTCTAAAACAGATAAAGATATCACTTTGATATTATAGATATAATTACATCCAGTAGATATTTTATTTGCCTCAAATGCGATCAACTTATAGCATGACCGTTTTATCTATTTTGTCACGTTATGCAGCCACTAAAATATCTACAGGGTTACCCAACTCATCTTACTGAGCAAGTACAACAGCTTATCGATAATGATACGCTCAAGACACTGCTCTTAAAGCGCTACCCGACGCCACATAACATCAAAACAGAAAAAGCACTGTATGATTATGTCGTTGAACTTAAAAATGCCTATCTAAAAAAATCAGCACCGATCAGTAAAGTGGCTTATGATAATAAGATCAACGTTATTAATCATGCACTAGGCCTACATACCTTCATCTCGCGTGTTCATGGAAGTAAGCTAAAAGCCAAGCATGAAATCCGTATTGCTTCCGTCTTTAAGTCTGCACCACTTGAATTCCTACGTATGATTGTGGTTCATGAATTGGCACACTTGCGAGAGAAAGAACACAATAAAGCGTTCTACGCATTATGTTGCCATATGGAACCTCGCTATCACCAATTGGAGTTCGATATGCGTATGTACCTGACCCAACTCGAACTATTAGGCCCAATTTATTCTCAACCGAAAAACGATTAAGGCCAGTACTCCTCTTTCTATGGAAAAATTAGGTCGTCGATTTAATTACGATTACAATAACGTAAAACGTCACAGAGATATTAAGCATGCAACAAGAAGAATTTGAGATTTTGGTAAAAGAATTGGCAGCACTCGATAGCGTTTCAGCGATCCTAAATGCCTTAAAAGACAACGATGAGCCTGAAATTGCAGAAACAGCAGCAGCAATGATTGGTCACTTTAGTCTTGCTGAAATCGACGGGCAACAGCGTATTTACCACGTTTTCACTCAAGAAAACGATCAAGGCGAAGAAGAAGAGTTTGCCGAGTGGGTAATGAATGCTAATGATGAGCTGATGCGCTTCATTGCATGGTTCTTCTACACGACCTTTGAAATTAACGATAAAGAAACGTATCAAGCTGCAGGTCGTTCGTACACACCTGCAAAACGTAGCTAATACGAAAGAATTTACACCGCCAATAACGTTCTTTTATTGGCGGTTTCTAGCTACACACTTATTCTTTTTCATCTTGAACACGAGGCACCCAGTTACATAACGTAAGCATTTTGATTATGGCATCATATTCTTCGTTATTTTCAGTATCATTAAGACGTTGAAGGTAAAATTGCGACATCACATTCGTTATAGTCATAACGACTCTCCTCTCTAGAAACTGTACTCAGTTTGCTAAAAAGAACCGTAACTAAAAACAGAACAAATGCGATTTTCCCCTTCCCTATTTCACCATTATCGATGCAATTACACTGACTAAAACGTCATGAATATAGAAATATGGAACAGTTTTCTAGTTTTATTATCCTTATTTAATTTAAAAAGCTTTATCACTGAAAAACGCTAAGGTAAAACAGTTAAAGTGACCTGCCCCGCATTTTTTAAATAGTGGTTAATCAATGAGTCAATATAAGCCTTATCAATTTCATCAACCACAGTTTGTGGCTCTAGAACTGCACCGATAGGAAAGCCATTGATAAAATCTCGATGAACAAACCAAGCCCGATCTTTCGGCAACTTATCATTATCAAGCATCGCTAAAACTAAAGCTTTTTTATGCTCATCCAACTCAAATTGCGGTACTCCTGTTTTATAAAGATCAGCTAATGCATACTCCACCGCCTCAATACCTTTTTTTGCATCTTTTTTATCAGTTACCACGTTTATCTGACATCGTGCATAATTACTTCCAGGTGTTGCAGAGCCACACCAAGCGTTAGGTGAATAGGTCAGCGAGAGTTCTTCTCTAACATAGGTAAGCATTTTTCTTTGTAAGATTCGAGAGATAAGATCCGATGCATATATATCTTTAATATTCGGTTCTGTTGCCTCAAAAATAAAATTAAACACTAAATCTGCACGATCTAATTTATTAATCCCCCTTTTTAAACTCACTTTCTTATTTAAAACGGGTTGTTTTTTCGTTGTATATTGATGCTTTTTGCCTTCTGGTAAGCTACCTATATATTTTTCTATTAAGGCTTTCGCTTTTAACGGTTCAAAATCACCAATTACAGTGAGTTTATACCCATTCGCATGACCAAATAACCACTTATATACAGTTTTGACTTTGTCTTTATCAAGATCATATAACTGTTTAAGTGATAACTTACCTTCATAAGGATTATGTGAAAACAAGTCACCTTTCGTGACCGACTCAAAGTTAGGATCATTATTTCTGGTCCATTGAATCATAGATTGCTTAACATGATGAAACACAGTGTCATCAATTTCTCCGTTTAACATAGCAGCATAAATACTCGACATCGCAAAATCTAAATTGTCTGCCACCGTTTCTATCGTGAAGCCTTGTGTAGTATTGCTAATATAAGGAATTAGCTGAGTATTATTGAGTTGAAACAACTGTGTCGTTTGCTGATTCGTCATACCTGACAAACCACTGTTAAAATATATATCGGTTAACGCAACAGCAGCAGCTCTATATTTAGGATCAAGTATTGTAATACCACCTGGCGCTGAAAATTCTAAATACACTTTTCCATCAGCACTGGCATCAGGCTGTAATAAAACCGCGACGCCATTGTCTAAATGTAATTCTTGCATATTATATTTAGGATGATCACTACTTTTAACAATTTTACCTAAGGAAGGTAAATTGACGATTAATGCTTTACTCTCTGTGACCAAACTACCATTAGGTAGACTCTGCTTAGTCAAAAGAATCTGCTGAATATCAGCAATAATCTTATCTGTATCTGGAGCCCCTGCCCCTTTTGTATAAAACGCGCTAAATTGTGGGTTAACTAATACTTCATACGTAAAATTATTAATTTCATCTAAACGTATTTCAGCTAAAAATTTTTTCGCTAAAGTGTTATCTAACGATGGAGAAACATTCACTTTATTATGTATTAATGAATCTAACGCTCTGTTTATAATATCAACTGATTTCTGATTTTTATAATCAACATTTGATTTTATTATCTGTGCTGATAATAAATTTTTTTGTAGCTCAAACTCTTCATTGGTGAAACCATATTGATGTAATCTAGCCACTTCACTTGCTAAAAATTTTATTGCTCCGCTTCTATTCTTATAAAAATTATCATGACCAACACCTAATGAGTAAACCCACTTATTACCGGCATCATTCGGTGTCCCAAGATAAGAATATGCATATTTATAAGGTGTTTTTAACAACTCATTACTTCGCGTTAAACGATGATTAATCAATTGATTCAAAAAGTTAACTAATCTATTATGATAATCATCTTGATACGTTTTATATTGATAATCTGACAAATTAAATACAAGCGATGACGTTTCTTCTTTTATCTGTGAGCTAAAAACGGTAAAAGGCGTTTGCTTAAAGGTTGGTAAATGCGGTGGTTGTTTCAACTCTAATTGACGATACCCTTTAAAATCAGAGAACTGTTCTTTTATAAATTTAACTGTGGTCTTCTCTTTTACATTTCCTACAATTAAAAGCTCCATATTAGTAGGGTGATACCAACTATCATAGTAAGCCTTAAGACCTTTATGTGTAGCTTTCTTTATACTATTAACTGTACCTGTTATTTTCTGATATTGATATTTAGTTCCCTCACCAAAATTCTCCATATAAGCAATATAAGGATTATCAATTAAATTAGCACGAGAATAAATTTCACCTTGGACAACACCAATCTCTTTCGCTATTTCATCTTGTTCCAAATTTATTTGATAACTAATATCAGCTAAATATTGTAAAACTTTTTTTAATAATTGCTCATTACCCTCAGGAATGCTTAGTTGATAGACGGTATTTTCAAAACTTGTAAAAGCATTTAGATCACGGCCAAACTCTAATCCAGCTTGCTCAAAAAGCCTGATAATTTCGTTTTTAGGAAAATGTTTTGTGCCATTAAATGCCATATGCTCAAGCAAATGAGCATAACCTTTTTGCTGATCCGTTTCTTGTACAGAGCCCGCTTTAACGCGAAGATATAACTGTATTCGATCGCTTTGCTCATCAACTGGCAATATGTGATATGTAAAACCTGTAACAAGCTTTCCAGTGATCCAAGACGGATCTTGAGGTAATAATAAATGATCACTATCAGCTCTTGCGTTAACCGAAACAACCATGGTTAACAATAATAGCCCTAAATGCATGATTCGTTGTTTCATACAACGCACTAAAACATTGATAGCTAAATCTAGCTTTGCTGTATCAGAGCCATTCTTTCTACAAAAAAAAACCGATATTACCCTTAAAAAGTTAAGAAACATTGTCACTACTACCACGCAAAATACTTAGTAGTAATTATTCATATTACTTTTTAACAATCTTAAAATGATTTGATTTTTACGATGTAGTTCATCATAAAATAATGCAACGCTATACCATTACGAAAAAATGCGTTTACATATCTTATTCATCTTACCCCCCTCTTTCGTTGCCCTTTTACCAAGACTCACTCAAAGAACGATAAAAATGTAATAGGTACTAACAGCAAATCACTTTTTCGCCTACAATAAGCGCCAAAATATTCAGATTCAGGTGTTAACATGAAAATTTGTGCTGTTGAGCTACGTAGTAACGAAGCGGTTATTTGCCTTCTTTCACTTCAAAATGGCATGTTCGATATTCCACAATGTCGTACACAAAAGTTCATCATGGAAGATTCTCTAGATAACCAACAAATGCGTGATTTCCAATTCGCATTTAAAAAACTACTGGATGATTACCAAGTAGATAAAGTTGTAATCCGTAACCGTGAAACGCGTGGTAAGTTTGCAGGTAGCGCAGTAGGCTTTAAATTAGAATCGGCTATCCAGCTTATTCCAGATGTTGATGTTAACTTCATGACCAATGCTGACATAAAGCAAAAGCTAAAGCGTAATCCAATGGCGGTTGATTTCCGTGATACCGGTTTACGTCAATTCCAAGAAGCAGCATTTACAACAGGCTACGCATTTCTTAGCCGTTAATACATTAACTAACATAATGTAATCAATATCTTAAAGGCGCTTTGCTTAATGCTTAGCGCCTTTTTTATCCGCATAATAAAAAATCCCCTGAGACACTAAATGTCTCAGGGGATAATTACTTAAAGCATGTTGTAATGGCTGATGAGTAGGTTATTACTGCACTATTACCAGCTCATTAATTTTACGCTTATTGACAGTTAGCTACGCCAACTTCTTTCCATACACCCCATTGACCAGATTTCGCTGGGTCTTCGCCACGTGTCCACCACTTAGCTTCCCAAACCTTACCATCTTTAGTCGCTTGGTCACCGCCAGTGTAAACTGTTGCTGCGTCCCATGCGTTATCACATGTATCAACAGGTGGCTCTACCGTTGTATGTTTAGCAACAACAACTGTCGCTGAAGCGCTTGAGCTTGCTTCACCATCAGATACCGTTACAGTAAAGACTACGTTAGTGTCTTGCGTGTACTCAGCCGCAGTAAATAGTACTTGTGAACCATTAACTGTTGCATTAACACCAGCTGGTAATGTCCAATCAAATGTTAGCGTATCACCCGCATCTGCATCAGAAGAAGCTGATGCATCAACAACAACTACATCGCCAGCGTTTGCTGTTTGTGGTGCAGTTACACTTGCAACTGGTGCCGTGTTTGTTGGTGGTACGACAACATCTTTAGGGGTTACAGTGACAACAACAGTATCTGATGACGATGCACCTTTGTTATCTGTTACTGTTAGTTTGAACGTTAATTGCTCAGCTTCTACCACTTCTGCAGCGACAAAACTTGCTGTAGCAGAATCAGCACCAGTTAATGCTACCGCTGTACCTGATACTTGCTCCCAAGCATAACTAGCAATGCTACCATCTGAGTCTTTCGAGCTTGAACCATCAAGTGTTACAGATGCAGGACCTGAAACCGTTTGATCCACGCCAGCTGCTGCTGTTGGTGCCTTGTTTGGCTTATCAATCACCGCGCCCGATACACCTTCATGCATTGCATTTAGGATATCACCGTTATCCGCATCAATTTCCCATGAGAATAAACCAGCAAGGCCAAGTGATTTAACGTAGTTACCTTTAGCTTTAACAGAACGCTCATCATCAAATGTGATCAAGTCACCTGTTGAACGATTCCACACATACGGTGCTTCTGCTTGCTCATCGTAACCATATTCAAAGCCATTGATACCTTGGCTGTTAGCACCAAGCATGTATGATTTAATGCCTTTGTAATCAATAACGCCGTCTTCCCAAACACCTTGAGCTTTGCTGCCCGTCAGTTTGCCAGTACCTGTACCTGTCATTGGATCTGTTGGATCTGTTAGCGTATCAGGTGTTACACCCGTCCAACCACGACCATACATTGCAGCACCAAGAACCAGTTTGTTAGCAGGAACGCCCTGATCTAGCAGTAACTGAATACCAATATCAGAGGTGTATGCAGGTCCTTTGTACGGTTCGCCATTTTCATCTAGACCAGTACCGTCACACTGACCAGGACGCATGAAGTTACCACAGTAAAGTGCTGTTTGGTGACCAGGAACGTTGTTCCAACCGCCGTAGAAGTCGTATGTCATTGCGAAGATGTAATCCATGTATTGGATAGCTTCGCCATAATCAACGTCTTCAATTTTATCGTAACCAACACCGATTGCTGATGTTAGCTCATAAGTACGACCTGTATCAGCTTCTAGCTTATCAAGCATCGCACGCAGTTCACGCATTAACGCAATGTAAGCAGGACCATCTTTTACTACATCACCGCGATCTGCTGCTTGGCCGCCGCCACCAGGGAATTCCCAGTCAATATCTACACCATCATAGAATTTCCATGTTTTTAGGAATTTCTCAACAGAGGCAACGAATGTGTCACGGTTTGCTTTATCTACAAAATCAAAGAATGGGTCAGACAATGTCCAGCCACCGATTGATGGGATAATTTTCAGATCAGGGTTACGCTGTTTCAATGCCATTAGCATTGCGTAGTTACCCTTGATAGGTGTGCTATATTCATGACCTGCTTGCTTAAAGCTCTTTTGGAATGCAGCCCATGGGTCATGGATAACAACTTCGTAATCATTAACACCTTTACACGCAGTTTGTAGTGCGTTGAAGCTATTACCACCTACCGATTTCACAGACTCGTTTGGACCACAAATTGGGATGAAGCCATAAAGAATATGGGTCAAGTTGTCTGCAGGAATGTTATCTACTGTATATTCACGGCCATAGATACCCCACTCAACGAAATACGTCCCCATAACAACGCTTGGGTCGGTATCAAATGATTTGTTGTTTGGATCAACATTCATTGCTAGAGGAGGTAAGTGTGAACCATCTGTATCTGCAATGGTGATTTGTGCTGGCGCACTTTTCGCACATCCTGTTTCGTCACAGGCTTCGATTTCCATTTGGTACAAGCCGCCTTGCTCGTACTCAAAAGAAGCGGTGGTTTGACTACCTTTGATTGGACCAGATGCGACCTTTTCACCATCAAAATAGATGTTGTAAGTATCGCCTGATTTACCACTCCATTGGTTAAATTTCACATTAATCTTAGCTTTGTCATGGTATTTAACCATGTCGTTATAGCCAGATGTTGTTTCCATCGCTAGCTCAATTTTAGAGAACTGAAGGTTGTTAGAACCATACAGATCAATGCTTGGTGCCGTAGGGGCCGCGAAAGCAGCGCCTGACAGTGCAAGGGATATTCCTGCTGCACAAAGGTTAAATCGAATCATAATCTATCTCTCAATCCTTGAATTTATACTCAACATTAAGCATATAATGCTTCTACGTCTGGTACAGGGTATGACTTTTTTTATTAGTAGAAACATGTATTCAGCATTTCAGAGACTGGCTATTTTTCAAAAAAAATAAGTCAGGGATCAATTCTTTTGCACAAATATTCGTACAAGAATTTCTAGATTTCATGGATTTTGCAACAAGAGGCAAACAATCAACAACATTTTGATAACATTTAACCGTATTAAAAATCCCCCTCGAAAAGCTATTTTTAGGCCAAAAAAAGTTTTTTTTAGAAGGAGAAAAACAAAGCCATCGATAACTTTTATAAAAAACAATATCAATAAACATTATTTATCAATGACTTAATTTTATATAAAACAGTTATATATGGCGTTTAATTGCAGAGAATCCGCCATCAATTTGAATAAAATGGCATTGTCGTAGTAATTTAAGCAATGAGATAGCAATCAAAGAACGGTATCCACCCGCACAATGGACAACAAAGTTATCTTTCTCTGAAGGCAGTTTGCCTTGCACAATATCGGATAACGGTAATACCTCAGCATTAGGTAGCGCACCTTTTGCTATTTCATCTTGTTCACGCACATCTAAAATATTTAGATCTGATGCCTTCGTTACTAACGTTTCAGCAGATATATGTTCAACCTGAGACAGTGTCCCCTCAAGCGATTGAAAACGGATATGGGTATAACCTATTGATTGCAATGTTTCTTTTACTTGGTCTTGATTATTAGGTGAAGCAATAACGTCTAATTGAATGTCTTTATCCGGTAGCATTAATTCAAGCCACCATTTAAATTGTTTCCCGCCAAATCCAACAAATACACTACCTTCAACATGACCCGCTAAGAACTCATCAGAACTTCGCGTATCAATCAGGATTTTTTTTCTATCTGTAAAAATATGCACGTCTACTATTATCCTTTAAAAATAGAAGCTTAAGACCTTACGCTTTTCTTATAAAAAAGCCATGGGCTCAGTAACATATTTATCGACAACAATATAAGATTTACACCGTATCTCTTTATCGATAACACAGAAGAGATTTAGTCATCAAATTAACGCCGCTTGAATAACGCTCTTACGATTGCATTCGCAAGTTGCCTTAATAAGGTTTTAATAAACGATTCAGTGTATGTTTGGCGCTGAGAGCGACGAGGCTTTCGAATACTTGCACGTTCATGTTCAGCTTCTTGTGTTTGCTGCTTTTTCTGCTCTGTGCGCTTATTTAATATCTCATGGGCTGACTCACGATTCACTGCTACTTTATATTGCTGAAAATACTGACTGGCGTTTAGCATTTCAATGCGCTTATCAGCACGAATAGGACCAATTTGCGACTCTGGAGGGCGAATAGTGGCATGTTCAACTACCGATGGTACACCGCCCTCTTCTAATACTGATACTAGTGCTTTACCTACGCCTAATTCACCCAGTAAGGTAACTACATCTAAATTTGGGTTATCCCTAAATGATTCAGCTGCAACTTTTACGGCTTTTCTCTCTTTTGGGGTATAGGCACGTAACGCATGTTGAATGCGATTACCCAGCTGTCCTAATACTGAATCTGGAATATCGGTTGGATTTTGACTTACAAAATAGATCCCAACCGCTTTAGAGCGGATCAAACGTACCACTTGCTCAATCTGATCTAAGAAGACCTTCGGTACATCATCAAACAGGAGATGAGCCTCGTCGAAAAAGAACACAAATTTAGGTTTATCGAGATCACCGACTTCCGGTAGGTTTTCATAAAGCTCAGACAACAACCATAATAAGAAGGTTGAGTACAACTTTGGTGATTGGATCAAGGTACTGGCATCCAGAATATTTATAATGCCTCGACCATCTGCGGCAGTTTTCATGAAATCATGGTAATCCAATGCTGGCTCACCAAAAAACTCGCTACCACCTTGGCGTTTAAAGCCCAATAAACGCCGCTCAATAGCAGCAATAGAGGACTTACTGATACGTCCGTACATCCCACCCAGTTGTTTTGAATTATCGCCTAAGTAATTTAGTGCGGTAGAAAAATCATCCAAATCCAACATCGGCATTTGATTTTCTTCTGCATATTCAAACGCTAAATTAATTAGCCCTTCTTGGACATCATTACAATCTAACAAACGACTTAATAATAGCGGTCCCATGTCTTCTAACGTCGCGCGGATTTTTGCCCCTTCTTTCCCAAACAAATCCCAGAACTCAACGGGAAAGGAAGTAAATTGAAAATCATCAATACCAATTTCTCGACAACGTTTTTGAACAACGGCGTTATCAGTACCAGCCTTCGCCATACCTGATAAGTCACCTTTTACGTCAGCAAGAAAAACGGGCACACCAAGGGATGAAAAACCCTCAGCTAAACATTGAAGTGTTACCGTTTTACCTGTACCTGTTGCTCCAGCAATAAAACCATGACGATTGGCATATTTAGGATGGATCCCAATTTTGTTTTCGCCCTTACCGATAAGAATTATGTCACTTTTCATATTCAGAGATTCTCTACATTTTATGATCTATCTTTATCAAACTTAGACTGAAGTCCTTAAAATTACGATAAATAATCATAAACATAGCGTTACTTTTGAGGTTAAATCGAAACTATTAATTTAGGTTTAAACATAAACAACATAGCTATAATGACGAACATGAATGGAATGACAAGAAGGGTAAGCTGATACCAACCAATCATGTTATTAAGCCTGCGATGCTAGCAAGTAAAGAGACGACTGTTACTGAGCTAAACACTACAAACTCATTATATGCTTGTGCTTTATCTTCTGAACTGTGTCCATACTTGTTTTTTCACCATCACATCCGTATAAAAAACACCCAATGAAAACACTAACATGAACATCAAGCTCTAAATAGAATCAGTTAACATGGACTTTTGATGGTTTCACTAATTATCTCCTCGATAATGGCTATTTTTATCAAAAACCTCATATTGCACTCACCATTAACACCCAACTAAATCATCAAAAAATTGCCGTCGCTTACCAACGTTCTTTTACTGAATGATACAAACGCGATAATAAATAAGATCTCATCACATTTTTAAAGGAGCTTATCGCTCTTTTTCTCTGTACTCTATTTTCAAATACCAAGTTGTCTTATACCCAATTCTATAAAGTTTTGATTTCTCTAACACATTCATCTGTTTTTTTTGATATAACTCTTTATTGATGTATTGAAATAAAAAGGAATAACGATGGATAAGGTTACGGAAGTTATTAATTTCCTCATCGCACACAAATTACTGCTAAGTGCTCTGATCATTGTGATTGTTTCACTGATCCGTCGTCTGGTTTTGACCAAAATTCGAGGGGAAGAACTCTTTCTTTCAGAAGAACAACGAAAATGGATGTCTCGAACCAAAAATGGCACCTTTTCTATTCTTATCCTTTTACTCTTTATCCTTTGGCGCTCAGAAATTAATGAGTTTGCATTATCTGTCACAGCGATCGCGGTTGCCATTGTTGTCGCATCGAAAGAAATTATTCTTTGTATTACAGGATCAATTCAACGCGCAAGCTCACGTTCGTTTCGAATCGGTGACTGGATTGAAGTGGGCAAGTTATGTGGCGAAGTCATCGAACACAATATGATGGCAACGGTTATCCAAGAGATCGATCTTCATCATGGCCAGTATCATTACACAGGAAAAACAGCAACCTTACCTAATAGTATGTTTTTCACTTACCCAGTAAAAAACCTCAATTTTATGAAGCGTTATGTTTACCATAACTTTTCTATCGTCGTACCCAATTTCCTCAACCTCTATCCTTTACTACCAACTATGGTCAAAAAAATAGAGCATCATTGTGAAGATTTTATTGACGTCGCTCGTCGCTATAACAGCATGATAGAAAAACATGCGGGTGTTGATTTACCGGGCTCAGAGCCACATATCCATATCAGTAGTGGTGCGACAGGAGAGCAAATTGTTCACTTCATGTTATTTTGTCCAACAGAGCAAGCGACGCATTTAGAGCAAGAAATTCGACAAGATTTTATGGAAGAATACGAAAAGCATTTTCCCAACAAAGATGACTAACCTGAAAAAGAGCGAGCATTAATCTCGCTCTTTTTAATTGTAAGCAATAAAAAATACGGCTAACTTTTGACAGCTTGTTTAGCATCACTTAATTGTTGATGTAATAGCGAAAATTGCTGAGTTAACTTATGCTTTGGTTGGAAATGAATAAGCGGGATTTGTTGAAAATGTGATTCTTTCATTTTGATCGATTGAGGTAGATAAGGCTCTAATACTGGGAAGCCTAATTCTTTAACACTCTCAATAATTTGACGGGGAAAATTTGCCTGAGCATTAAACATATTGACCACAATACCTTCTAATGACAACTCACGATTATGATCGTCTCGAAGCTCTGCTAAATTGTCCATTAAATTGATCAATGCCTGTTGTGAAAAACTATCACAATCAAATGGGATCAATAAGTTATGCGCCGCAATTAATCCCGACTTAGTATAGAAATTTAGGTTTGGTGGGGTATCAATATAAATATGTTCATACTCTTTTTCTAATTCATCTAAAGTTTCACGTAACTTATAAATCTTATAGCGGCGTTCTAATTCTGGCTCTAATTTATCTAATTTGGGGCTCGATGGAATAAGAAATAAATTATCATAATCGGTCGGTTGGGGGTAATCCAATGTTGGTGATGCCATTGAAAACCAAGAAGCGGTTTGATTAAGTAAATCAGCAATGGTTTTATCGCTTTTTTGATTAATATCGAACCCTAAATAATGGCTTGAATTACCTTGTACATCGAGATCTATCACCAATGTCTTGTACCCTTTCGCCGCACTAATAGCCGCTAAATTTACGGTAATACTTGATTTACCCACCCCACCTTTCTGATTAAATATAATCCTGCGCATTACATCCCTTCCAATGATTAATTATTAACCAATACAATATACCCTTATATGCATATCTTTGTTAGCTAAAAACCCACACTTCTCAACGTTAAGATTGATATAACTCAAGTGGTAATCCATCTGGATCGCTAAAAAAAGTAAATTTCTTTCCCGTTAATTCATCAATACGGATCGCTTCTACCTCAATATGATGTTCAACTAAATATGCTGCTACAGATTCCACATCATCAACTGAAAACGCCAGATGACGTAGCCCTTGGGCCTCAGGATAACTGGGTCTTTGAGGTGCATCAGGAAAAGAAAACAGTTCGATTTGGCTATTATCTGGTAAACGGAGATCGAGTTTGTACGATTGGCGTTGCGCTCTATAGGTTTCATTAATGATCTCCAGTTTTAATATTTGACTATAGAAGTGCTTAGAACGCTGATAATCAGAGCATATGATCGCAACATGGTGCATTCCGTTAAACATAAAATGCTTTCCTTATCTGATTTTAACGAGATTAATTAGAGGGGCCATTAGTAATGTAGGCTTTTTCATAAGGTGCTAATAAGTGTGGATTATTCTGAATATCCACATCTTTAATATGATTACCTGAATAATTTAAATACGTGAGATCTTTATTTTTTTTCACATCAAGAGATGTTAAATGATTGAAACTCACATTAAGCACTCTTAATTGTTTATTATGCTTAATATTCAATTTATTAAGCTGATTATTTTCAACACTAAGTAGCTCTAATTTAGGATTCTGACTAACATCAAGCTGGGTTAAATGATTATGTGATAAATCTAACTGTTGCAGATTAGGAAAATTACTTAATTCTTTAATTTTTGATATATGTAAACCGTCACATTTCAACTCGGTAATTTGTTCGCTATATGCTTTACCTTGCAAAATGACGCAACGTTTAAAGTTAGCATCAGCAAACGGAATATCACTGATTGCCACATAATGCTGGGCACAACCTGACAGTGTCAATCCACCCAAAAACAGCAATATAGATGAGAGTACTTTTTTCATTTAAAAATCTTTTCTATTACCGGTATTAAAACGACGCTTAGTCTTTGCGCAATGGTCGAATCACGCTTTCGAGACCTTCAATTTTAAAATCAAGCGCCAAAGCCATCAGCATACCTAACTCACCGTCAGGAAAGCCTTGTTTCTGAAACCACAATAAATACTCTTCAGGTAAGTCGATAAGGATTCGACCGGCGTACTTACCAAACGGCATTTTCATATTTGCTAATTTAATCACATGCTCTTGCTGAAACATTACTTTCTTCACATAGAAAAACAGCTAAGTATTGTAACAATGCTTAGCTGTAAATATGCGAAATTTTTGTCAATTAAAAATCAGTTGATTATCACGCTATGCCGCATCCCATGACTGGGCGACCACTCTTTGCCCATCAATATAAAGGCTTGCAGTGTAATGACCACCAGCATTCACTTCGCCGACACCTTTTGGTGTTCCCGTCATAACAATATCACCATCTTCTAATGTCATGAATGATTGGATTTCCTGCAAAATAGCGGCAGGTTTTGTGATCATTTGAGAGCTAACGCCTCGCTGTAAAACCTCTTGTTGTTGTTCAAACACCACTTCAAATTCCGTTTCAGCAATATTAGGAAGTGGCACGAAATCACTAAAAAGCACGGATCCATCAAACGCTTTTGCTCGTTCCCACGGTAGGCCCTTTTGTTTTAAGGTCGCTTGCAATTCTCGCTTTGTTAAATCTATTCCGACTCCCGCAGCCATAAACTGACCTTGTTGGTACATAAAACAAATTTCAACTTCATAATGTAGGAAATCGTTACTATGCTTAGCTTTGAGTTGTTGAGAAATGGCAGAATTGGGTTTCGTAAACAAGACAAGTTGCGTAGGAATTTCATTATTTAACTCATAGATATGCTCAACGTAATTTCGACCAACACATACCACTTTTGATGGTGTTATATACTTATCTCCAGTGGGTGAACTTAGCGTAATCTTCTGCATCAAATAATTATCCTTAATGATCATGAGTACGTCTATTATTCATATATTTATGAATGAATAAAAACATAAAAATAAAAAACAGATGCCGTTTACATTTTTACGGTTATTTGTCACACTTCATGGCTTGTTAAGTTTTAATGTTCATCTGACTTTTGTAAGCAAGACACAGAATAATATTGCGTTATTTTTGACACATCTGACTATTGACCGTTGCTCTTTATCATCGTCAACACCTGTATCTAACGCACCTTCTTGCTGTACGACATGAGAAAAATAATGAAAAAGATTTTATTAAGTACGCTTTTACTGACATCACTATTAACTGGTTGTAGTTCTTCTCCTAAAGATGCTGCTGCGCTTCCAAGCACATGGGAAGTAATGGCGATTGATGGGCATTCAGAGCCTGTAGATGCATTACCTAAAAAGCCAGAATTAGTGATTGATAATAATTTGACGGTCACTTACCACGGCTGTAATACATTAAAAGGCAAGCTGACACTAACTGGCCAGAATTTACTGACTAAAAATTTAGCGTCAACCCGTAAAATGTGTATTCAAAACGAACAAGCTATTGTTGATGGATTCGTAAAAAGAATGCTAACAGGTCCATCAGATTACCTAGTGAACCAGAACACATTGATTATCAGCTCTGAACGTCACACCGTGACATTTAAGAAAGTAAAATAATTCACCGATTGATTTCAATGCAACGGAGGCTCAATACCTCCGTTTTTTTTATGCATTAACAGTGATGAGCTCTTCTGCTATCAGTTTCAATAAAAAGGTTTCACGCTCAATCGACATCCCCTTTTTCTCAGAATGTTTCATCGTCTCTTCATTATGCGCTATCGCATCAAAAATATTGATCCATACCGGCTTCATACCATTTTTAATTTCGTAATCTTCAAAGCGAGTTGCGCCTAACTCTTTATCAATAGTACAAACGTAACAGTATGATTTCATATAAACCACATCATGATCTGGCTTATACCACGGGCGATATTCGTCATATTGACCAAACGCTTTAATATCTCGAATATTTCTTGCGCCAGTTTCTTCTTGTAATTCTCGGATCAACCCTTCGACTTTATCTTCTCCAGCATCAATGCCACCACCAGGTAAGGTGTAATCATGATAACGCTCTGTGTATAACATCAAAATATCTTCACCATTTAATACAATGGCTCTTGCGGCATCGCGTTGAAATATTGCTAAGTCAGTTGTATTAAAGTCAATATTGGCAAGATCAGGGTGAACAGATAGTTTTAAAAATCGCATATAACACAGAACTCATCACTGTCGATAACTAGGCTGCGTATTTTAGCTAACTCTGCCTATGATTACTAATGAGGGGATTTCAGGACTTGATTCATACGCTTAACAACATTCAATGTTGATTCACCACGGTGTAAGCCTAATGCTGTCAGTATACAATTAGCCCCTAGATAATGACGATTATAAAACTCACCTTTTGCATCAAATAAGGTGCTGACACCTATTTTCAGTAAATCCAGTTTATTTCTAACATTCGACGCTAACTGCCACTGGCTTAACGGCGGTAATAGATTATTTTTTAGCGGACAAGGTAAATGTCCCGGGTAGGTTTGCCACGGCGTAAGTAACGCTTCTGAATATGACTGATTAAGCCATTTCATATAGAGTTGATGTTTTACCGCTGAAGATACCGGTAACGCGAACATCACTTCCAGCATCGCTTTACTGTAAAACGGTAAGTGAAAATCTAATCGAAATTTATCCATATCTTCTAGTGCAGGAGCGATATGTTGATGTTGATCGTTTTCCCATAAAAAGAGTTGAAATGCTTTATCTAATGGTAAGTGTGAGTACTGACATAAGCATTCAACAATATTTAGCTCTAACTGCTGCTGCAATTTCGCCCCTTGTTTTACCATTCGTTTAGGAATATAAGCATGCTGATGTTTTAAATATGCTTTTGCCACAGCAAAAGGATCGCCACTGGCACATGCGGCAAGAATCTGATCATCACAAAACACCATACCAATACATACACTGCCACCATTACCCGACCATACTAGCCTAGGCCTCTCCACTTGCAGATAAAATGGATACTGTGTCGATCGCCAATAATGTCCTAAACGTTGCTCAACAGTCTGCTCTTGAGTATCACTGACATTCACAATATGCAGTGGAAAATCATGGCATTGTGCAAAAACTTCGGCATAAACCTCATCTTGCGACCGTTGATAGGAAAAGTTCATGCATTCTAATTTTATTCCGCGCTTTAACAACTCAGCGACAATAACACGAGAATCTAACCCCCCCGACAGTGTACTGATCGCATGAAGATCATTACCTATTGCTAGGTCGACCGCTTGCTTAAAGGCATGATCCAACTGAAGTGTTCCCTCACTATCATCAATACAATTAAACGGCATATCAGACCATCGAAAGTACCGCTCTTTAACAAGTGAAGTGCTTGTTAAGGTTAATTTTTCTCCCGGTTGGATAGAGTACACTTCGTTATAGTGGGTTTTATTGCCAAGTGAATAACCGATTACCGCATATTCAGTCGCCCCTGCTAAGTTGGTCGTTAACGTCACACTCAATTCATTGAACAAACGTAAACAGGAACTAAAAATTACGCTCCCTTTATATTTCATATAATAAAGTGGACGTATTGCCAAACTATCGGCAAAAATAGTTAATGCACGCCGTTGTTTATTATAATCTAGCACGCAATACGTACCTTGAGCCTTAGCCAATAATTGTGGGAAATTCGAAAGGCTCTGCTGCAAAAGCGTATTAACGTCTTGAGTCAGTGAAGAAGACATTAAGGTATGTCCAAGAACCATAGAAAAGCGTAAATGATTTTCAGCCCAGCTCGATTCGCGATGACAATCAATGGCGACTCGGCAAAAATACAAATGATTATCGAAATACTCATGCCTTATATCGGTTGGATTACGCGATAAATGTTGAGCGATCTCTTTTTTTATGAGCAATAAATCTGAAGTCCAAGCTTCTGAAATCACACCTGCAACAATACTCATTCATCTCTCCCACTGTGAAGAATGAATATCTGCAAAAAATAAACCAACTTTTTTCAAACATAACGCTTTGTTTCATCGTTATTATATGATGCTTCTCTTTTTATTCTTTATTAATCAATGCATCTTGCTACAAATATAATAAAAAAGCTTCTCTATTAAATTTTATAGAGAAGCTTCATTTTCTATCGTAATAGACAGAGATTCATTATCAATGACGATATGATTCATAAAGGAACCAAACACGACGCTCGGTTTGATCGATCCAGTTATCAATCATACTCACTGATGAATAGTCTCCACAGTCATCACATAAAGTATGCGCAGCACGAAGTTCTGCAGCTAATTGTTTGTTATCACTACAAAGTTCAGCAAGCATATCTGCAGGTTCAACATAATCAGCATCATTGTCTAAAATACGCTGCATACGTGATATTTCACCAATAGAACGTAAAGTTTTTCCACCAATTTTACGCACACGTTCAGCAATGTCATCGGTCATTGCAAACAATTGAACACTTTGCTCATCAAGCATTAAGTGATAATCACGGAAATGTGCACCACTCATATGCCAATGGAAGTTTTTGGTCTTCATATAAATTGCATAAACATCAGCAAGGATCGCTGTTAGTGCACCACTGATCTCTTTAGTCGCGTCTACACTTAAATCTGTAGGTGTGGCTAGAGGACGAGTAAGGTGTAATTTTGCATCTTCAATTTGTGATTCATTCAAGATAGTACTCATCGTCTTTTCCTAGTATGTTATTTGTGACAACGAATTCACTATATCCCCTTTAATTTGTATGACAATATTCTTTTGTCGGTTGTTATTGCAACTTAATATTGAGCCTTTAATTACTTGTATCAAAAATCAAAAATATTTAATTTACTGCAAGCTCCTGATTGAATTTAATAAATAATATTCATCTAATATTTTTCGATATAAAATTACCTTATATCTACAGCAACAGTATTCGTTATAAATAAAACCATATTTGCCAAAAACTTAAGCATAATGTAAAAAGTTATTTAATTTAAAAATAAAAATAGGAAGGCAATAATGCAGTCATCTACCTACCACATTGGTGAAGCAGGTAAAGCTTGGGGAAGCGACGAAAAAGCACAATGGTTAGCACAGACAACCATTAAACGTTCTTACCTTGAGCAAGTTGTGACAAAAATTGATGCATTGAAAAATGATTTTGATGTCACTCAGTATGGTGCTCTGTCTTATGCCCCTGATAAATACCCTCTTTTTGCGATAAAATCGCGTAATTGGGATAGCAATAAACCAACAATTTTAATCACCGGTGGTATTCACGGTTATGAAACGAGCGGTGTCCACGGCGCACTTGCATTTGCCGCTTTAGAAGCTAAACACTACAGTGATGATTTTAATATTCTGATTGCGCCTTGTGTGAGCCCTTGGGGCTATGAAACCATCAACCGTTGGAACCCTAACGCTGTTGATCCTAACCGCTCATTCATCCCCAATAGCCCAGCAGAAGAATCAGCGGCTTTAATGCGCTTAGTTCAAGAGCAAAAAACATCATTTCTAGCGCATATTGATCTTCATGAAACGACGGATACCGACGAGTCCGAGTTTCGTCCTGCACTAGCAGCGCGTGACGGTAAAGAATATATTGAAGACAGTGTACCTGACGGCTTCTATGTGGTTGGTGATACTGAAAACCCTCAAGATGCTTTCCAAACTGCAATTATTGATGAAGTACGCCACGTTACCCATATAGCGCCACCTGATGACAACGGAAATATTATTGGTGAAGCGATTACCCAAGAAGGCGTAATTAACTACCCATTAAAAGCATTAGGATTATGTGCAAGCGTAACAGATGCGTTGTATACCTCGACGACCGAAGTCTATCCTGATAGCCCGCGCGTGACAGAAAAAGAATGTAATATGGCGCAAGTTGCCGCAATTAAAGGTGCATTAGACTATTTAAAGCAACACGTTAAATAATAAATAATGTTCAGCTAACCTTGTTATTTTATATGCAAGGTTAGCGTTTTCTATCTTTTGTTTTGTTATTTTTAACATCTAAATACCAACGTTTGAATTGCAGATTTATATTCCCCATAATAAAGCCATCACTCACCTCGAATTTGGCAAGCCGATATGGATATCTTTTTCAAACACATTGATAGCCCATTAGGGAAAATGACTCTCACGGCAAACGATAATGCACTGCTTTCTGTTTGGTTTGAAAGCCATACTATCCCCTCTTTACATCACGCCATACTTAAACCAGACCATGCTATCTTGCTGCAATGTGAGGAACAATTAGCTGAATACTTTTCAGGTGATAGAAAACAATTTTCAGTACCTTTATCGTTTCAAGGCACACAATTTCAAGAACGTGTATGGCAAACATTAACGACAATTCCCTATGGTCAGACATGGCACTATCAACAATTAGCAAATGCTATTGATAATCCAAACGCGTGTCGTGCTGTCGGTAGCGCTAACGGTAAAAATACCTTATCCGTTATTGTACCGTGCCACCGAGTGATCACTAAAAGTGGTAATTTAGGAGGATATGCGGGAGGAAATCATATTAAGCAACAGTTACTCGCACTAGAAAGTCAGTTTAAATAATAAAATGCACCCACTCTGACTATATTTTTCTATTGATAAACTCATCTACAACAGCAGATACCTGCCATACTTACTGTTAAATGTCGCGTTTATGAGTAGCATATAAGTAAAAGAGAATCGGCGTTTTAAAATAAACCAAGGCGAAGATATGAGGAGGCAATGATGGCCACAGCAATCTCTGTCGAACAATATTTATCACACCATAATATTGAACTTAAACTAACTCACCATCGTCCTACCGACTCATCCTTTAATTCCGCAATGTCAGCACACGTTCCCACAACGAAGGTGGCTAAATCTGTCATCTTAAAAGATCAACAACACAACTACCTCATGGCTGTAATACCGGCAAATCGTCGCGTTATGTTAGATAAGGTGAGTAAAATTACGGGTAAAAAGTACTATTTAGTTGGTGAACACGAACTGTCATCGCTATTCCAAGACTGTAGCCCCGGCGCGATCCCCAATCTAGGGCAGATCTATCATCTGGATATGATCGTCGATAACATACTGTTTGATATCGACGACATTTACCTTGAAGCGGGTGATCATGAAAATCTTATTCACCTCACCACCGAGCAATTTAAAAAAGTCATGACCAACATCAGTCATCATACAATTAGTGGCTACAGAATGTTATTTACTCAACAGCATGAAAGTAGTTATTGGGATTGGGACTAGCCCTATCATGCTTCGTTTGACTAGATATAATAAAGCACATCATCACATTGGGTTTTATGATGATGCTTTGCGAATGCTGTTAGATACAACAGTGTTCGTATTTCCTACCTATTCATCAATCATTTCACACCAAGATGTTCCTGTGGGGATCTGCATGGCTTTACGCTCTGGGGTAGAGCTAACGGAGAGATCTCGCTGCAATATTGCTCCAGCCGCTAACACCATTCGCTCATAGACTAACGGATCAAACATACGCCCTGTTTGTCCCCATTCCACGGTATAACGACCACAACCCAGTGCTATACCCTCATTTTGTGAAAGAAATAAAAACCTATCCTGCAAGCCAAAGTGCTCATACATCATGTAAGACTGAAATAACATTGCCATATCTTCTTTGCGGTTACTGTAACCATATAAATCACTTGCACCTTCTACCTCAAAATGCGCACCAGCTTGTAAAGCAGTGAGTGTACTAACCTCATAGCTTGGCGTAACACCGTCATACAGTACATTGGCTGCATCAAACAAAAGCCCATCTTGCAGTGGAAACCGATCATAGAGAGTCTGATTTAATGGGGTCATCGCGTTGATGTTTTGATAAATAGTCCGATGAGGATCGAGTGATGTTAGGGAAGCAGGTGGAATCGCATCCACCGCATGCGCCAATTCATGCACCAATAGCCTAAATAAGGCGGGTAATAACTGATCAGTAGTACGCATCGTATTATTTTCTGCATACTCATTGCTCACCCAAGGCGCATAATTTCCCTCACTATCGACACTTTGCCTTACCGCCAAAAACGGTACATTAACCTGAAATTGATCACGAAAGTCCGGCTTAGCAATAATTGTTAGCCACTCCTGCTCGTTGCGCCATAAATAACGAGGATCAATATAAATGGTTGCAGTATTAGCACTATAAAAAGAAGGACGAATATCATCAGCAATGACGATAGCACTGACGGAGCGAAATAAAGGCAAGACGTCAGACGAAAGCAACGCTAAAGCAGATAAAAATTGCTCGGCCATCCAAGGGTGAGAAACAAAGATTCGTTGCTCAATATCCGTCAATGTCACTGCAGTGTTGAACGTTAACCCTATCGGTGGGAATTGGCTGACTAAACAGCTATTTCGATAATTTTTAGCGCACGCAAGGTACTGTTTTGGTGTCGTAGCAGAGTGTGCGGCAACCCTACTGAGATCAGGGTACCCTTCCGCATGTAGCTCTATCTCTTGGTGATTATCATCACAAGCGGTAAGTAATAGCGAAAAAGCCACGATAAAAAGAAAAGAAGACAGATATCTACAGTTCGAACTCAACCACATTTCGCACCTCCTTATCCCACTATTTTTCTAAGTGTAGCGGAAGGAAAATACTGATAAGTATTACCACTAATGCAAAGTTTCAAATATCGTGATCAAGCTTCACTATCGGAGATATTCCCGCTAACAAATATTGACTAAAAAGCGAATAAATCTATTCTGGAATAGAGCAACAGAGATGCATGTCGCACAGATTACTGTTGCCAATTTTTGACTATGGAAGGTGTTAAATGGATTTACTTCGTGGCTTATATTCACTACTTGAATCGTTCTTTGAATAACGCAAGCAATACAATCATCTCGAGTATCAAGCCGTAATTCAGTATTACGGCTTTTCTTTTTCAGATGTATTCATAATTATTTATTAAGAAAGACTCCTATAGATGTATAAGCCTGCTCACACTCTCTCTTTACTATGTTTTCCATATTTAAGAAGGCATGGATCATTTGGTCAAAATGGATATGCTCTGCTTCTACACCTTGCTTTTTTAACGCTTCGACATACGCGATACCTTCATCTTTTAGTGGGCAAAACTCAGCCGTGATCACTAAGCTTTCAGGCAGCGCCATACTATAGGGTCCCCACACAGGTGATGCTTTACGTCTATCTTCATTATGCTGAAAGTAATTCGAGAAATACCATTCAATACGAGACTGTTGTAGCAAATACCCCATACCGTTTTGATTAACAGATGGAAAACTTAAAGTGTAATCAAGGCTTGGGTAAATGAGTACTTGCTTGGTAATTTCAACCTCATCATCAAATTGTGCCATTCGTGCTAACGTGGCACAAATAGCACCACCCGCTGAATCTCCAGCAATAGAAAGTTGCGGTACAAAATTTAACTCAGCACGGATCAAAGTTTGAAACAGCGATTGTAAAACCAAATAACCATCATCAATCGCGGCAGGATAAGGGTGTTCGGGAGCAAGAGGATATTCAACCGATACAACAATAAACTGACTATGTTGTGCTAATTTCCGACAAATAGGATCGTAAACCTCGACACTACCCGACATATGCCCACCACCATGAAAAAAAACTAATACGGGGAGTGCCGTCTCTGGTTGAGGATGATAAATGCGAATAGGCACTTTATCTTTAATCGTTAAGTTCTCAATTAACGCAATATCGGGAATCTCGGTGACTAGCTCACGAGTAATAGCAGCAAGACCTTCTCTCACCGTTGGTACGGTAAACGGAATACCACTGGCAATGGTTTCATCCATCACTTTATTAAAGCTATTAAGCCATTGTTCTAATAAAGTCGTTAATTGGCGCATATCTATCCTTTATATAGGCATTGACCGTTACCCTACAATAATTAGGGCGTTAATTTTGATAACTCTTCAATATCAACAGGCTGAGTATAATCAACAGATGATAAACCAAAGCCATTAAGGGCTAAAAAAGCTGACTTGTATCCAGCATAGTCGCCAACCTGTCTAAAGTTGTCAGCGTTCATTTCTGCCATTAATTTGTTTACTTGCAACTGTACTTCAGGTTTTAGTTCCCAATCGTCCATTCTGATCAGAGCCTGATCTGATTGCTCGTCTGAATCATTACGCTGTTTTGTTTCAGTATCAGCCGATGAATAAATTTTTTGTGCAAAAAGACGCTGCATTTGCTCAATACACCCTTCATGATTTCCCATTTGCTTCATCACTTTAAATAACGCCAATATATAGGGCGAAAATGTCGGTATAAAGACACTGGCTTTTGTCACTAATGCTTTGCACACCACTACGTTAGCTTGACCATTGATCATCTGAGCTAATTGTTGATTAATTGCGTGCGCGGTTTGATGTAAATGCTGCTTGGCAATACCAAGCGTCCCATGATGATAAATAGGATATGTCGACTCAGGACCGATATATGAGTAAGCCAAAGTTTTAGCTTTTGGGGCTAACAGGTTTTCAGATAACAAAAAGTTTATCCATTGTTGCCAGTCTTCACCGCCCATCACTTTTGTTGTAGCGAAAATTTCCTCGTCACTAGCAGCAGTTAGTTCCGCAGGGACTAATTTATCTTTTTCTAAATCAACACTATAACCAGAAAAATTTTCACCCACGGTTTTTAAACATGAACGCCATACCTTACCCGTTTCAGGATCGGGACGAATACCGGTTGCTAGGCTATAAATCACTAAATCAACATGTCCGCCAAACTCATCACGTATTGTTTGCGCTACGTGTTGACGCACTTCATCTGAAAATGCATCACCCACAATATTTTTGGCAGTATAGCCTTGCTGCTCAGCCGCTTGCTTAAAGAAAATATTGTTATACCAACCCGCAGAGCCTATTCCCTTATCACTTGGACCTCGTTCATAAGAGACACCCAAGGTTTCCGCTTGCGCACCACCAAAGGTCAACGCAATACGTGATGCCAGCCCAAATCCAGATGACGCACCTAAAATTAATACTCGGAGAGGACCTTGTGTGATCGGCGCAACAGACTGTACATAATCAATCTGCTGTTGTACTGCTTGCTGGCAACCATAAGGGTGTGCTGTTCGTGCCACAACACCTTGAATTTCAGGTTGAATCACCATTGAACCATTCCTCTTATCGATTAATACATCATCGTTTACTGATCAGCATGCCATACATGCCAATAATAAAACCTGATGATTAACTGATAACGTCATATTTACATCACCGATAAGTCAAAATTTAAACATTTTATAGATTTCACCATTAAAAATGATTCATATTTGCATCAAAAAATATTAACCAAAGTATTTTTTTGTCTTATTGAGCCAAAAATCAATAGCCATAGCTTTATTTAAAATCCGATCAAATATCAAACTGACGGTCGCACTTTAAATTTTTGCAGGAAGCAATGATGAAGGTATGGACGAGTGTTTTTATAGTTTTACTGTTAAGTTTTAGTTCTAGCGGATATGCAAAGATCTCATTACAACAGCAAGCCAAAGTTATTTATGAAGAAACAAAACTTAAGAAGCACTTAGACTTCAATATTTTTATGACGGCTTATAAAGAACATATTCGTGTTGCAGATAAACCGATTATGTCGATTATTGATTACAGCCAGCCATCGAATAACCGCCGATTTTTTATTATTGATACCGATAAGAAAAAACTACTTTACCGTACTTTTGTTTCACACGGCATCAATAGCGGCAATCTTTATGCTACACAATTCTCTAATATTGTTGACAGTAAACAAACCAGCTTAGGCACCTATCGTGTTGCTGAGGCCTATCATGGTAAGTATGGACTTTCTTTACGTCTTGATGGGATGAGTCCATCAAATTCTAATGCAAGAAAACGTGCGATTGTGCTGCATGGGGCAAAATACGCAGAGCCAAGTACCATTAAAAAATTAGGTATGCTTGGACGTAGCTGGGGGTGTCCAGCCATTCCAATGAAGTTAACCAAAAAAGTCGTCAACTTGTTAAAGGAAGGCGGTTCAATTTACGCTCATGCGCGATCATAATTCGCTTTATTGTTTGCAAAATGCCATTTAGAAAGCTCGTTTTAGCACGAGTTTTCTTTATTCACTTCTGAGATATCTCTTCTTTTCGACCATCACATACTGCAACCAAGCCCACGCTGAGTCGTGTAAACAATGTATTGTCTTTTAGATAATTGGCACAGAATATTCATACATCTCTTCTATATACCATCACCGATCTAATAAGCACGTTCAATATGGGAGGGGGTTATGATGTTTTCACTTTTTTTCCGTCTAAAACTCAAATATCTCATTATCGCATCTTTACTTTTTAGTAGTCCTTACGCTAACGCAATGAGAGCAACACACGCTTGGAAGGTTTACGACCATGCTCAGCTCCAAAATTACGTTGAGTTTGATATATTTCTCAATGCTTATCGTGAGCATTTACGGGTTGCCAACAAACCTATAATGTCGATTATTGATTACTCTCAACCTTCTGACTCTAAAAGATTTTTAATCATAGATATCGAGAAAAGAGCCCTACTCCATCGAACTTTTGTCACTCACGGTATAAACAGCGGCAAACTGTATGCTACCCAATTTTCCAACACGGTGAACAGTAGGCAAACCAGCTTAGGTACTTACCGTGTTGGTGAAGCTTATTATGGTAAATACGGTATTTCTTTACGATTAGATGGCATGAGCCCTAGTAATTCAAATGCGCGAAAACGTGCAATTGTATTACACGGTGCAAGCTACGCTGAGCCAAATGTTATTCATGCTATTGGGATGCTAGGCCGCAGTTGGGGATGTCCGGCGATATCACGAGAGATCACGCCAGAAATCGTAGACCTACTTAAAGAAGGGGGCTCTATTTATGCTCACGCCCATAACAACAGACACAATAAATAAACGGTTCTATCATGCTAGTGACTGAAACACGCAACCACCAGTAACAATAAAAAAATAACGCCAATAAATTTCAGTAATAAACCTAAAGAAGCGCCACCTTTAGGGGCTTTGTTACAACAGCTCATACATTGTCTATTCATAAAATAATAAGAGTCATGAGCATAAAGGTTCCAGTAAAGGGAAGGTCAATACCTCGTCTAATAAAACTAAGCCCATACATATAAAATCTATGTATGGGCTTAGTCTAATAAATCATCACATTCATTTATAAATATAACTGAATCTTACTTAGCGCTAGAGAATAACACGATTGCATCGTGAACCCCTTGGATCCCCATCTGCATCCCAATCACGGCTAAAATTAATCCCATTAAGCGCGTAATAATACTGATCCCACTTTGACCAATTTTTTCTATCAGTTTAGGGCCATAAATAAAGCAAAAAAACGTGATAACACACAGTAAAGCAAAGGCAGAAACCGTCACAAGAATATGAAACATCCCCCCTGCTGCAGAGTAGTTCATAGCTGTCGCAATCGTACCAGGGCCTGCAAGTAACGGTAGAGCCAATGGAGAAATCGCAATATCAGCCCCACTACCAGATGTTTCTTCTTCCTTTGTTTCATGCATACTTGATGTATTACCTTGCAGCATGTGATAACCAACAAGAAAGACTAAAACTCCCCCCGCTAAACGTAATGCAGGTAGCGTAATACCAAATACACTAAAGATCCCTTTTCCTAAAAAACAGAACGTTGTGATAATACAAAAAGCCGTAACCAGAGCCTTAACGGCAATTGCTCTTGTTTGTTTTGCTGGCATTCCACCTGTCATTCCCACAAATACTGCCGTATTCGCAAAGGGATTCATCATCGCGAAAAAACCCATGAATACAGTAATAGCGACTGTTATTAAGTCGTGCATGCAACCTCTCTCTCTATAAGATTTATAATTAAAACAACACATTCCTGAATGAATCATATTTAATAAAAATAAAATAGCAAAAACAACACAGCAACAAAAACAAACAATTTCTCAACCTTTGAGGCATTTTCGCTCACATTACCAACAATAATGCTTAAAACTCATCATTAAAAACACAACTAATTACCGATAGAACAGATTGCAACATAAATATAACTACATGATTTAAATCACATTTAATATTTTTAGATGTGAAATGAAATAGAAATAAGACAAAAACAACTCATTGCATATAAAAGCGTGATAAAGATATTGTGCGCTCTCAAAATTTTGCTTTCATTCTGCTGCAATATCACTCGCAATTGATATTATCTTTATACGGTTGAAGACAACGGAATTCCCCATGGAGGGGACAACCTCAGTAGGCTGATATAGGGATGGTAGCCACATATCTATGGATGGCACAGCTTCAGTAGGTTGTTGAAAGGATTTGTTCAGGAAGAACCAACCGTACAATTCCCCCAGCAAAATTGCTCCCAGGAATTGGAGTGATTGCATAATCTTATTTTTTATAGATTTGTTTAAAATTGCAGAAATAAAAAAGCCCGCAACCAATTGCGGGCTTTTTTATTTGGCTCCTCCTGCTGGACTTGAACCAGCGACATACGGATTAACAGTCCGCCGTTCTACCGACTGAACTAAGGAGGAATTGTCATGGTGGTGGGGGAAGGATTCGAACCTTCGAAGGCAGTGCCGGCAGATTTACAATCTGCTCCCTTTGGCCACTCGGGAACCCCACCGAAATTTAATGGTGCCGACTACCGGAGTCGAACTGGTGACCTACTGATTACAAGTCAGTTGCTCTACCTACTGAGCTAAGTCGGCACTAAAATTTCGCTTTATCATCAAGCCTAAGCTTAACAACTAAATATGGCGGAGAGATAGGGATTTGAACCCTAGATACGCTATAAACGTATGCCGGTTTTCAAGACCGGTGCTTTCAACCACTCAGCCATCTCTCCGTAAGTGCGGCGTATGATAGCGATCACATTTTACATTGTAAAGTGCCTTAAAAACCATATGCGTAACTTTTATACATTCAAACGATAGCGCGAAGAATTACACATCAGCTCATAAGAATTAGTGCAATTTGCTGTTTAAACGCATACTAAAAGCTCGTCGCTATTTTCTATAACTCACTATTAAAATACGCCTGAATTTCAGTTTGAACACGCTCAAACTCAGCTTCAGCGAGATAATAAGCTTGGTCTGATGAAAAATGTAGCTCATCTTGCTTTAGACAAATATTAATAACCGTTTGATCTGCGAAGAACAACATAATAAATGAACTATCAAATTCAACACGCAAGATCGCTGCTTTATTCACTGTAAGATTATTATCAATTATCAATCCACGTTTCATGATAAATACCGATTCAAAAATTCTGCTGTTACCATAACGAATTAATAAAATTTAAACAGAGAGACAAAATAATATTGAGTTTTTCAAGCAATTGACACTATGCACTTACATCGTAAAAATACTAACGAGTCGTTTCATCAACCACGTTTTTATCAGCAGTTTTCTCTTTAGCGGGCTCATCTTTAACCGCATTTTGAAAACCTTTTAATGCATAACCTAAATCTCTGCCTAAGTTTTTCAATTTTTTTGTACCAAATAACAATACGAAAATAACAGCAACAATAAGTAGTTTGCCAATACTGATTTCACCCATGATGTTGGTTCCTATTATTTCGTCGTGGTGTCGGGTTGGTGATTAGGTAAGCATCTGATTCATAGTATTCTTTTAACCCTGAAAGGATAAATACCATAGAAAAGCACACACTAATCACATTTTTCGCAAACAAAAATTCAGGATAAACATGGGTTAAAAATAGATGGATCAGACACCACACAGAAATAACTTGTAGCGCAACAGTCGTCAGTTGCTGCCACGTTGATTTTAAAAAACAAGTACGAGTTAGCATAGCTATAAAAAAGACCACTGCTGCTGTCATTTCAATATAAAAAAACATATATCCACCTTATCTTCAACGCTTTATCCCATGGTATAAAGTTTGATCTAAGGTTTATGTAATAAATACATTACGTCATATAAAGTTTTTATAAAGAACGATATTTAGCAAAATCGACCCCATTTAATCATCAACTATCTCTCCATTGATCAAGCGATACCCCACCCCATTTTCAGTGATGATATATTGAGGCTGAGCAGGTGATTTTTCTATTTTATGACGCAGTTGAGCGATATGAATACGAACATAATGGGCATGTTCAGTATAATTATCGCCCCATACTTCTTTTAATATTTGCTTATGAGTCAAAACCTTACCCATGTTTTTTGCCAGTAATATTAGTATTTTATATTCTTTAGGCGTGAGCTTAATACTCTCACCGTTATACATTACTGTTTGCATTGCCATATCAAGTAATACATCACCAAAACGGTATTGACATCGCCGGAGTAATAAGACTTCACCAAAAAAGAAACCAGCCGCCAACAGACCTAAAACCTTTTTTAAAATGCGGTGGCGCTACGTTATGCGCTAGAGAGGTTAATGTTAAAACACCACCTTCACCTTTATTCGAAGCGCGTGTGACTAACGCTAAACATTTTATACATACCGTTATCACTAAGGTCCAAAAGACTAAAGAAAGAAAAACATTTGCTTGGTTAATGGCTATTGAGTGTTCACCTTCAAACATACCTTTAAAGGTATACAGTGAACTGGTACCAATATCACCATACACAGCCCCAATAGATAGGCACGTCAGTCCCCATAAAGACTGTTTTTACTTTTGTATCGTTGACTATCATGTACATCCCATATTGGGGAAACACTGTACCTTATGACGAAATAGAGGCACACAGGTTAACAAGGCGAAGGGAAATAAAGGGGAATATTTACGGAGAAAAATATAAAGAAAACATAAACTTTGTTTATATTTAAAGCTAAAAATACAGTATTCGTAAATAAAAAAAGAGCGTAAGAAATATTCTTACGCTCTTTTTCAATATCTATTTTTAATGATTATCCAGTTTTAGTAATCAATCTAAATATTTTCGATATTTTTTCCTGATGTTTCAAATCTATATTTATATGTTACCCATGCACCAAATAGTGATGTAGCAACAAGACAAAGTAATAAATTAAACACCCCTATTTCATGCATTAAGATAGGGAATAAGAACGCAGCTAAAATCGCACCCAACTTTGCAATCGATGCAGCAAAACCAGCGCCTTTAGCACGAATTTTAACCGGAAAGACTTCGCCTGAAATTAAATAAGTCTGTGCATTAGGGCCAAGATTATTCATAAAATTGAACAACATAAAGCCTAAAAACAGCAGGTATATTTGATAATCATTACTTAGCTTTATCGACACAGCAGCTAAAGCCAAACCGACCGCACAGCCAATAAAGCCATAAATTTGCAACTTCATACGACCAATCGATTCAGAATAAATAATTGCGCAGATCACCCCAATAATAAGCAAGGAGTCAATCAATGCCGTACCTTTCGCTGAATATACAATGCTTGCTATCGTACTATGAAGCACATCTCCCGTAACAACGACATGTGGGTCAAGCACCGACGCTAAAATAACAGGAGTAAAAATACCAATACCATATGTGCCTAAATCTTGGATAAACCAAGGAGCAGAAGCCAAAATCGTTTTTGCACGGTACTTTTGCTTAAATAATTTCTTGTAACCGCCTAACCATGAATGGTGCTCTTCACCTTCAGGGCATGGCACAACCGTCAATGTCATATCAGATTGAGGATCACGATTTAATAATTGTTTCAGTGATTTTTCAGCCTCTTTCTCACGTTTTTTCGACAGTAGCCAGTGTGCACTTTCAGGAATAAAGAAACGTGCAACCGTTATTGCCAATGACGGAACCAATGCCAATATGTACATTAAGCGCCATGCATTAATATCTTCAGCATAAGTCAGTACGATAATGCCTGTGAGGATCCCTACCAAAACACCAATCGACTGAAAAGCAAAAGCACCAAGTACCAACTTACCGCGATTTTTAGTCGGAATACTTTCCGAGATCATTAAATGCGCGGTCGGGTAATCACACCCTAATGCTAATCCGATACCAAAGTTAAACAGTAAGATAGTAAAGTAAGATTGGCTACATGCCATACCGACTAAACAAACAGAAAGTAATGCCATCTCAATGATAAACATTTTCTTTCGTCCGTAGAGATCAGATAACCCCCCTAACGCACTTGCACCAATTAATATGCCGAACAGTATTGAAGAGCTCAGGGTACCTTTTTGAAATTCTGTTAAATGAAATTGCAGCGTGATCAAGGGCAAAGTTAGCCCCATCATAAACACGATCATTCCTTCGAAAAACTTTCCAAATGTCGCCAATAACCAAATTCGCCACTGTACCTTTGTCATTGACAGGCAAAAGCGGTTTGACCCTTTTCCCCATATTGATGTGTCATCAATATAGTTTTGAATAGTTTTTTGACATTGAATATCTAGATTTTGATTCATGTTAAAAATCAGCAATGCTTATAGTCTTACGACCAATATAAGTATTAAAGGTGCGCGTATATAAACACAGACGAGAGTAAAAATATAAGATATATTTTTCTCTTGACTTAATGGATGAAATCACAATATAAAAATGAATATATCGATATATTTCAGTTAAATAAGAAAAATGACCAGTATTGATATAGTAATCATACAGTTAAAGTTATTAAGATTATTAATAACACTAAGTCCACACTGTTTTTTATTTTAAAGTTGCCGTTATGTATCAAATATAAAATCTAACTTTTAAATTATGACACTCTATCTGTTATTAAATAGCGTTACATCAGCCAAAAAATAGACACCTCTGTTTAATGAGAATAAATATCAAAAACAAAGCCCACATTAAAAATGTGGGCTAATATTCAAAAAACCATCAAAAAACCATCAAAAAACCATCAAAAAAATGTTACATAAAATGACTAACTAGAAAGATACTTATCAATATCAACTTCATCAATTTGCTTAGAAGGTAAAAACTTTTCAGCATATTGCATATAAACGCCACTTGATAAAAACAATTTAAATAGATCCATATCAATATGCTCATCTAATGCCATTTTGTGCAAAATATCTATCGCAACACTTAACGGTTTTGCCTTCTTATATGGGCGATCTGCCGCTGTTAGTGCTTCAAAAATATCAGATATCACTAAAATACGTTCAGGAGTACTGAGATCTTTTGCAGATAGCTTACGAGGGTATCCTGTGCCTTTCATTGTTTCATGGTGGGTTGAGGCGTAACGCGGTACACGCGCGAGATCATCAGGGAACGGTAGACTTTCTAACATCTTAATTGTACTGATCATATGTTCATTGATCTTAAAGCGATCTTCTGCTGTTAACGTACCACGTTTAATCGTTAGGTTATAAATCTCGCCCAGGTTGTATTGAAGCTCAGGTACCTGCATTTTTATTCCAAACGCTGGATCAAAATTTAGCTCATTAATACGCTTGATACAGTGTTCTCGCTTATCGACCAACAAATGTTCTTCAACAGGTAACGTTTCCGATTTTGCTGATACACTCAATTCTTCTAATGGCGATAAACCCAAGTGATCATCAAAGTGGCGTAACCATGTTTTATTGGCGATTTCATGTATACGAGCAATATGCTCATCACTCATAAACTCCCCTCCAACATTGGCGTTAGCCACAAATTTATAGTCATCCTGTAACTGTGTTTGCGTCTGTTTTAATGTCGCCAATGCTATTTCTTGTTCATGCGGATTATCAATAATATGTTGTAAATACTTAAGTTCCGCATCACGCCATAACACTTCAAAACGCATTCTAATTTCATGAATACGATTATAGTTTGCTTCTAATTTCGTTCCTTTATCAACAATATGCTCAGGCGTTGTGATCTTACCGCAGTCATGTAGCCACGCTGCAATTTTAAACTCTCGACGTTCTGCTGCATTTTTAAAACGGAAATCGGCGAATTGACCTTGGTTTGATTTTTCCACTTCACGGGCAAACATCAACGCAATTTCAGGCACGCGATTACAGTGCCCTGCGGTATAAGGGGATTTATCATCGATTGCTTGAGCAATTAACTGAATAAACGATTCGACAAATTCATCTTGACGTTTTTCATGCTCTTGAAGAGATTCAGCGGTAGTGTAAATTGACATCGAAAGATCATGAAATTCTTTGATTCGAGTCGGGATCACAGCGACATCACTATAATGTCGCAGCTTCACTTTTTTATTTTCTTTACGAAGCAGTAAAATTGGCTTAACTATGGGTTTTGCGCAAAATCCTGCTAGCGGAAGTAACACTAGTAATAATAGTGCTGATGTATAAATAGATGTACGAATTCTTTCTTCACTGGCAGCATAAACCGATGCTTTAGGTACCATCGAAGCAAAAAATATTTGATCATGTCCACCACGTCTTACATCGCGTACATAATAAAAATAGTCATCGTCATTACTATTCTTTTCTATCAGTTGGTTCTGGTAAGACTCATCAGCCGCAAAGTCGATTAATTCTACATAAGGTACGACACCCGTGCGATTCACTTCCACATCAGAATTTAACCATCTCTGCTGTAAATAATGTTGCTGCTGAGGCGTCAATGATTCAATCGCGCGATTAATAATATCTAAAAGTGGCTTTTTTTCAGGAGCCAGAACCAATGATAACGGAAAGCTGTTTTCAATATTTAATGTATGATAAGTCAGATCATTAATCATAAATTGTTCAGAAACATAGCTAAGTACAGCTTCTAAATCAATGAAAGCATCAACCTCTCCCTTTTTTACTGCTCTTAAAGCTTGATCAACATGTGAGTACGTCACAATATCAATTAAAGGGTATTTTTCTTTGATCACTGAGATAATTGGCCAGTTGCTTAATAATGCTAAGCGTTTGCCATTTAGATCTTGTAACTTTTCGTAATGCTTACTATCTGAAACCGCTATGGCAAAGGGAGATTTAAATAAAGGTTTACTAAAAATACCTAATCCCTGATTACTTGGAATATCAGGTACAGACGTAAGAATATCTAACCCTCCACTGGAATATGCCTGTTGTAATCCTAGTGATCCCGCACCGTTAAAAAAATCAAACTCAAGTCCTGTAGATTGACCCACCATATAAAGTAAATCAGGGATCAATCCGGCAGGACGCCCCGATATAGTAAAATCTATTGGTGCCCAGTTTTCTTTATTTGATACGCGCAATATAGGGGTATTTTTAATTAATTTTTGCTCTTCTGGCGTTAGTACTAAAGGTTTAGATTTGGGTAATGGCTGTTGTCTAAAAGAAGGCTCACTACTTGCTACTAACTCTCCTGATGGTAAATAAAGGAAATTATGACTAACATCGCTAACACTATTTTCTTGTAATAATTTATTAAAATGCGACAGTGTAAAATCGATACCAACAACAACCTTGCCTTTATCAGTAGGCACTTCTGTTGAGTAAGTTATGCCTGTAACCTCTTCAGGTAAAAATAAATAAGGCTCAGTACGGAAAACTGAACCACGTGTCGCATTTATATACCAAGAGCGTAATGTTGGTGAAAAAACATTTTTACGTTTTATTTTTTTTCGTAAATTAAAATTGGCATCATAAAAAGAATCATATTGTGTCATACCATTTGAATCAGCACTTCGTTCTATAATCAGCCAGCGATCTTGCTTTAATGCATTATTTTTGCGTCTTACTTCAGACATAGAATCTAAATTAATAATGATATAGGCATAGTTTTTATCCGTTCCAATAAAGGCACTATAAAAACTTGGGTTGTCTTTTAAAACATTAGTGAAAATACGACGAATAACATCTTTAGATGGCGAATCAAGAATAGTGCCTAAGTGTGAGAGGTACTTTACCGTTGCTATGGCATCATCACTAACATCTGTTACAGCATCAGAGACAGACTCGGCTAACATTTGATACTTAACCTTTGCCTGATCTCGCGCCATTTGCTTACTATGGTAATATTGTAAACCAATCGCGATCGATGAAGTAATAAGTGCAACTAGTATAAAAAGAAAAATAACAATTGATTTAATGCTTATTGTTCTATTTTTGAAAAACGTCCATCCCTGCATACCTACACTATCCCATACGTTTTCTTGCGGTTACATAAATCATACAAACAACTAAATATATCAATAACAATTATTCGGCATATTTAAGAAGAAGATAACAAATATATGTAAAAATCGTTAGGAATGGCAAAAAATAGTAAAGATATTTGTAAAAATAAGAAGTACAAGAGATAGGACAGCTAAAAGCAAAAATACTTAATACGAATAATGTGAAAATTCTGCTTAAGTAAAGACTTAAGCAAAAAAGAGGTATATTTAACGTTTCTCAAATTACGAACAACGGCATCTTATCTTCAATAATGATTTCGACTCAGCTGTTTTCACAATCTCAATTTTATTATCTTTTATATCAGCCCATTGAGATAGTAGTCTCGATAGCTCATCTTTCATCATTTGAACATTGTACGGAATGCGATTAGTACGCAGTTCACCAAGTAAGCGTTGCTTAGCGATAGATGCGGTACCTAATACAGGCTTATCAATTTGTTGCTTTTTCCATAAATTAAACATAACCAGTATCCCTATACACCTAGTGCTTTTCTTCGATTATAGTTGAAATTTAAATTTAGTTACATTTTTTCGATAATTTCAAGATCTATATCAAATAAGTTCAAATAACGATCTTTATTAACCGAATACCTAAACTATATCGGCCGATCATCAAAAACTTTAACAAATAAAAAAGCCGTAAATAATAGTTACGGCTTATATATATTTATGGCCTTAAACGCTTATTACGCTATCGCGGGCTCATCAAACGCTGTCAGTGGCAATACTGGTCCAGTGTATTTTTCAATCTTCACAACAGAAGAGTTACCTGCACAGCCGTTGGCTAAGCGTGAAGTCGGAATATCTCCCGTCAATACGTTGCAGCCACCATTTTTACAAATCCCAGTTATAGGATCTAAATCAGGCCATGCCCCTTCATGAATACAGACTGAGCCTTGCTTAATGCCATCTGTAATGTAAGCGCCTACTAGTACTTGACCACGGTGATTGTAAGCACGCACTAAGTCTCCCTGCTTTATCCCTCGCTGTTTTGCATCTTCAGGATGAATTGAGATCGGTTCACGATCAGCAATCGCGTATTCTTTACGAAGTTCTGCATAATTTAATTGGCTATGAAGACGGTGCGCAGCATGAGAGGTCATTAACTGTAATTCGCCATCTTTCGCATTACCTACCCACTCCGTTGGCGCAAGCCATGTTGGATGAGGGGGACAATCGGGATAGTTATAACCTTCAATGGTTTTCGAGAAGATCTCAATTTTACCACTTGGTGTACCGAGTGGATTCATAATGGGATTTTCACGGAAAGCTTGATAACGAACAAACTTGGCGTTTTGCGCGTTGTACTTCATTTCAAGCAGTTGGTTTTGTTTCCAGAAATACGTGAAATTTGGCATTGCAACACGGTTTTGACGACCAATGGCTTGTGCTTCTTTGTAGAAGCCATTTAGCCATTCCATCTCTGTTTTATTTTCGCTATACACACCGCGACCGCCCGCTTTTAAACGCTCAGCCATATCAGCAAACACATCAAAATCATTGCGTGATTCAAATTGTGGCTCAACCACTTGTTTCATTGGCACGAGATGTTGATTGCTGTAATCCCCCGTCATGGTTAAATCATTACGCTCAAACGAGGTGGTGATAGGCAAAACAATATCGGCATGTTTTGCTGCAGCCGTCCAATACGGTTCTGAAATAACAATTAATTCAGGCTTCTGCCACGCATCAATTAAACGGTTAGTATCTTGGTGGTGAGTAAAGTTGGCACCACCAGCCCACCAGATCATTTTGATCTCAGGGAACACTTTTTCATGACCATTATGCTGATAAGTTTGTCCCGGATTTTCTAACGCTTCCACAATACGTGCAACAGGGAAACTGTTAATAGCCCCTGATACTGCCCAGTCGTTCCCCGCAGAAGAGGCACCATCAATGGCTGCAGATATAGCAGGTAATACACCAGCATCACGCGTTGGGTTACCACCATTAGAATAGTGGTAAGAGAAACCAAATCCCCCACCCGGTAAACCAATTTGCCCCAACATTGCCGCTAACGTCACCAACATCCAATGACGTTGTTCACCGTATTGCTGACGCTGAATCCCCCACCCAGCCATTAGCATAGTGCGATTTTTACTAAAGATATCGGCCAAAATCGTTAACTGTTTTGCTGGTACACCACAAATATCAGATGCCCATTGCGGTGTTTTAGCAATACCATCTGACTTACCTAAGAGGTAATCTTCAAACTTGTCATATCCTGCGGTGTATTTATCTAAGAAAGCTTTATCGTACTGACCGCTATCAACCAATGCATAAGCGATACCTAACATCATAGCCACATCAGTACTTGGGTGCGGTGCAATCCACTCAGCGCGATCACCGAAGAACTCAATGGTTTCAGAACGCATAGGATCAATCGCAATAATGGTCTTGTTTGATTTTTTCAGTTGGTGGAAAAACTCAAGCCCCGCACCATCAGTCGCACTCCACGCGATCTTTAAGGTATTAAGCGGATTCAAACCCCATAACACCACCACATCACTGGTTTCTAACACCACAGGATAAGTCGTTTGCTGCTCATACACTTCAATCGAGCCCACCACGTGCGGCATGATCACCTGTGCAGCACCTGTTGAGTAATCCCCCATATGGCCTGAGTAACCGCCAGCCATACTCATATAACGTTGCAATAGCGTTTGGGCTTTATGTAATACACCACTTGAACGCCAACCGTAAGCCCCAGCAAAGACGGATTCAGGGCCATAAGTTTGGCGAATTCGCATATGTTGGGCGTGAATCAAATCTAATGCTTGATCCCAGCTCACACGTACAAACTCATCACTGCCACGTTTACCTTGTGGCGCTGTTGGATTGTCTAAATAGCCTTTACGTACCATTGGGTATTTCACACGAGCTTTGGTGTGAACATAATCTTTCGCTGTGGTTTGTAAGCTGTTTTCAACTGTTGCTGGCAATGCGCCTTTCGATGACACAATCTTGCCATCTTGCACTTCAATCAGCATTGCGCCCCAGTGAGCTGCCGATAACACCGCTTTTCCTTGTGGTTCGGTGGTCGTTGCACAAACAGGCATCGCTTTAGCAATCGTCAATGCCCCAATCGAAGCCGTCGCGCCTTTTAAAAAATGGCGGCGTGATAATGACATCATGGTAATTTCCTTATTCATGCTTAGTGACCTACCACATCTTTGGCGTTGTACTGGAAGAACTTCGTTAATATTTCAAGATCTTCTGCTGAAATAGACGTGCGATCGCCCATGCCTTTCGCTATTGAAGGCCATGCGTTTACGGTAAAGTGGTTTGCAGGGATCTTAGCGTGACAGGTTGAACAGAACACGTTATCGAGCTGCTCTGCGTAATCCCAAAGCGGTTGTTGGCTATCAAGCACTGGCGCTTCAATCGTCGCCACAAGCGATACTGGACGCCATTGATTACCATAATCATCGGTTTTAAATTCACCCGTTTTTAATGCTGATTCACCGTCTTTGGTTAAGGTCGCAATAATGGCACGTTGACCTTCGCCCATGTACAGCACTTGCTCGGCACCTTGCATTTGGTAGCCCGAGAGCTCAACTTGGCGCTTACCATTTTCATCTTTAAGGTTTTTCAGTGGTGTCGCTGGGTTAATAGAACCTAAATCCCCCATCGCAATGGTTTGTACTGGATACACCACTTTTGCATCTGCTGGGGTTGTCTGCGCTTCATCTAACAGGTGATCAAGCGCGGTTGAATCCATTTTGGCTTCAGGTGGAAGGTGTGCAACGCCTTTGTGACAATCGATACAGGTTTGATCATTTTCCGCCGCATACAAGTGCATTTTCTGTGCATCTTCCGACTGATCATAAGTTTCCATTGCATCTTCATCATGACAGCTACGGCAAGTCGCAGAATCATTACCGCGCATCTGTTCCCATACCGTTTCCGCCATGGCTGCACGGTGCTGCTCATACTTCTCGTCAGTATCAATCTTACCGGTCACAAACTCATGATAAACATCTTTGGTCGCGCGGATCTTAGTCCATAAATATTCCATTGGTTCTTGTGGAATATGGCAATCAGAACACTCAGCTCGGATGCCTTTCGCGTTACTGAAGTGCACAGAGCCTAAATACTCTTTGTATGGGGTTTCCATTGAATGACAAGAAAGGCAGAACTCAGTGCTAGATGTTTTATCAAGGATGACTTGTGTTCCCCCTAGCGTCAGCCAGCCAATACCGATGCTAGATGCCACAATTACGGCAAGGGTTGTTTTATTTAGTTTCATGATACTCGCATATCCATATAAGCAATAGACACTCAAAGACCGAATGCGAGCGAGAAATTACGCTATTGTGAGATTTTTAAATTTGATTAAGACCACATTTTATTAAAGGTTATGAAGGGAATATTTCAAAATCACCATTAATTTCACATTTTTACATATTTTACAATTGACTGGCTGTCTATAAAAAACTTAATCTGATTAAAATAAAACCAACAGCGACAACCTTGCTGTTGGTTTTCACTATTTTATTGGATCACACCACAGGCAACACGTGCACCGCCGCCACCTAATGCTTTTGGCGTATCAGAGTAATTATCGCTACCCGCATGGATCATAATTGCGTGACCTTTTAGTTCTTTCAACGTTAAACGTGGCGCTAAAACAGGGTTAGTTGCTAAACCATTTGCACTCACAAACAGTGCTGGCAGATCACCTTTATGATTATCATCAGTCCATGGAAAACCGTGTTTATTCGTGTGCTCCGGATCGTAATGCCCACCTGCTGCACCACCTAAAATAACTTTGCCGTCTTTTTCTGATGAAGCACAGCTACCATTTTGATGAATATGGAAACCATGCATTCCTGGTGTTAAATCTGCCAGTTCAGGTGTAAATACTACCCCATATTTATTTTGGCTTAGTTCAATCGTACCAACAGGTTTACCTGTTTGTAGATCAGTCATTTTAACCGTGAGATCTTGTGCTAACACTTGGTGAGATACCCCCAAAGCGAGAGCGGTGAAGAGTAAAGTTTTTGTCTTATTCATCATTTTGTCCCTCTTGTTTTTTATTTCCTAAAAACATCAAACATACCTATAACAAAAAGTTATAAATTATATTTACAATTCTAGTTATAGACTACGCTTGAAAAATTCCATAAGGAGATTAAATGCAGTGTACGTACTTTTTACTCTTACGATTACATCAACACGGCTATCTTAAACAACCGATTCGTTGGCAGATTACGGACACAGATATTGTTCATACCGCGCGTAACTCTCCTAACGTCATTGAAGATAAGAAGCGTTTTTTCCTCGTTAGCTCAGCTAGCTCAAATACCAGCCCTCACTCACAAATGCTTTAACTGAGATACTCCAGCTTGGCGAATACTAATTATTCACTAATTGATAAACCACTTTTTCTAATTTTTCAGCTGATATTTGTTCTGCCGGTATCGGTGTAGAAGCAACAACTTCAAGCTCAGAGCGAAAACGTTTTATCGCGCGCATAATCGTAAATCGTCCGCTACGACTAAAGATAGAACCCCATACCCCTTTTAATCCCATCGGAATAACAGGGACAGGATTACGTTTTACTATATGTTCAATACCACGTTTAAACTCATTTATTTCACCTGTACGTGTAATTTTCCCCTCGGGAAAGATACAAATAATTTCGCCAGATGAAAGCTCTTTATCAATTTGATCAAAAGCTTGTTGATAAATTTCAGTTGATACTTTTGGTGAACAAATAGGGATCGTTTTCGCCCATTTAAAGAAATACTTCATCACAGGTAAATTCGCGATATTTTTATCCATGACAAAACGAACAGGTCGACGACTGGCTGCACCCACTAAGATTGCATCAACAAAGCTAACATGATTACACACTAAAACAGCAGGTCCCGTTTCAGGAATATTATCAAGCCCCGTTGATTTCACTCGATAGAGAACGCGGGAAATAATCCACACGATAAAGCGTATTAAAAATTCTTGAACTTGACTAAATACGTAAATAGATACAATCACATTAAGTAACGCGATAGAAAGAAACAGCTCGAGAACTGATAAATGAACGACTGTTAACATCACAATTGAGAATAACGCACTGCCAACCATAAACAATGCATTAAGAACATTATTACCAGCAATCACTTGAGCACGGTGTTCTTTTTCGCTTCGTTGCTGAATTAACGCATTTAACGGCACAACAAAGATACTTCCTGAAGCACTAAGTAACATTAAATCAAGCAGTAAACGATAATTGTTAAGCGTAAAATCAACCACAGTCATTGAATTTGAGGTGATGATAGTTTGGCTTGAAAAATACAGATCAAAGCCAAACACACTCATGCCTAAAGCCCCAAGCGGGAGAATACCTAATTCAATTTTATCGCCAGATAACTTCTCACAAACAATCGCTCCTAGCGCAATGCCAACTGAAAAAATAGTCAGTAGCATTGTGACATATTGAGGATCATCACTAATAAATGTTTTCGCAAAATGTGGAAGTTGAGTTAAATAGGTCGCTCCCACAAACCAGAACCAACTAATGGCTAAAATTGATAAAAAGACAGTGCGGTTTTGTTTAGTAATACGGATTGTTTTTACAACCTGTTTAATAGGGTTCCAATTAATCGCTAATTCAGCGTTATTCGGCAATGCTTTTGGAATAAAAAGACTACAGACAAAGCCAAGAAGAGATAGTACAACAACGCAAACAGAGGCTGTAAATGCGCGGTCTTCAGTATAAAAAATAAAGCCAGCACATAAGGTCCCACCAAGGATCGCAAGAAACGTCCCCATCTCAACTAATGCATTACCAGCAAGTAACTCTTTTTGTTTTAAGTGTTGCGGCATCAATGCAAACTTTACCGGTCCGAAAAAAGCAGACTGGGCCCCCATCAAAAATAATAGACCCAAGAGCAAAGGGATCGATTGCATTTGTATCGCCCATGCACCTAATGCCATTACGCCTACTTCGATCAATTTTAGCGTCTGAATTAACCGTGATTTTTCATATTTATCCGCTAACTGCCCACCTAACGGTGAAAAAATAAAGAAAGGAAAAATAAACAAACCAGCGGCAAGATTCACCAGCATGGCACTTTCAGCTTGGTTGTACAGTGATGAAAATACAATCACGAGTAATAGAAAATTTTTGAATAGATTATCATTGAAAGCACCCAGTGCCTGCGTAATAAAGTACGGCAGGAAGGATTGATTTTTTAATAAAGATAATTGACTCATACACACCTCGTGTCATTGCATAATTTTATTTTTATTTACCATACAATACAATCGAACACTGTTCAATTGATTGTTTAAAATATGAATAGAGGATCTTATTACATAGATTAATTTTAGTTGCTTTGAATTTAGTCTCACTTCTAAAAGTATATAAAGTTATAATATAAAAATAACATTTTATATATGAAATGTTATATTTTATGTTTTTAATATGTTAATCACATTTGTCATATATGGCCGAGTTTTTTATGTGATATTACTTACACCCTAACCAATAAGCAAAAAATATAATTTAAAAAACATTAATAATATCGGGGAATAATCCATAAAATTAATAACAGGATATTGCAATGATAGTTAATACTTTTCCCCTACCCAATGATATAAATACTCCATTACACCAAAAAGCAAACATGACAAAAGAGGAATGGAAGGAAGCAATAAAATTCGATAATGTAGATATTGGATGGATTGTAATGAGTATTGGAATGGCAATTGGCGCAGGAATTGTATTTCTTCCAGTACAAGTAGGCGTCATGGGGCTGTGGGTATTTTTACTATCATCTGTGATTGGTTACCCTGCAATGTATTTATTTCAAAAGTTATTTATTAATACACTAGCTGAATCAAAAGAATGTACAGATTACCCAGGTGTTATTTCTGGATATTTAGGAAAAAACTGGGGAATATGTCTTGGTGCACTCTATTTCCTTATGCTTGTTATTTGGGTATTAGTTTATGCATTATCAGTGACTAATGACAGTGCTTCATATTTACACTCTTTTGGAATAACAGAACATCATTTAAATCATAATATATTTTATGGTTTAGGGCTTATTTGCTTGTTATGTTTCATTGGTTCAAAAAGTGAAAAAATTCTTTTTAAAATATCTGGTGTAATGGCGGTTACAGTCATTAGTTTAGTTGCAATAATGGGGATATTAATGATCCCTGAATGGGACTTTGCTAATGTGCCTAAAATTGGAAATTGGCAACCATTAATCAAAAATGCCATCATTACACTGCCTTTTACATTAACCTCTATTCTATTTATCCAATCATTGAGCCCAATGGTTATCTCCTATCGTTCGCATGCAAAATCCATCGAAGTCGCGCGTTATAAGGCTTTGAGAGCAATGAAAGTTGCATTTACCGTACTCTTCGTTTCTGTTTTTTTCTTTGCTCTTTCGTTTACTTTTGCAATTAGCCAAGATGAAGCAATGCATGCAAAACAAGAAAACATCTCTGCGTTAGCCATGATCGCACACTTTTTCCCTGGTAGTTGGGCAACAGCTGTAGGTGTCATCATTAATATTTTTGCTGTTGTGACCTCTTTCTTTGGTGTTTTCCTCGCATTCAAAGAAGCGTGCAGTGGTATGGCAATGAATGTTCTGGAACGAAAATATAAGCGAGAAAATATAAACAAACAATTAGTAAGTAAATTAACGATCTTGTTTACTATTTTAATCGCATGGGGAGCCGTTGCGTTAAACTTACCGATTTTATCTTTTACTTCAATTTGTTCGCCTATCTTTGGTATTGTAGGGTGTCTAATTCCTGCTTATCTTGTATATAAAGTTCCTCACCTCCACAAGTACAAAGGATTATCAACAAACTTGATTATCATTACAGGTATTTTACTTTGTATTTCTCCACTCTTAGCATTTATTTAATGAAATAAAAATAGCTGTATTCAAGTAAACAATTATATTGAATACAGCTATCACTTTCACATAGTACGACAGGTAAACGTTATGTTGATGATAAACATTCCTTCTAAAACACTTACTGAAATAGAAGATATTTTTTGTCAATTGAAAATTCCCCTAAAAAAAGAATACTCAGAAGAAAAAGAGTTAGTGTGTAAGTTTCAAATCTTGATCAAGAAAGTAGGTGAAAATTATATACCTATAAATTTTGCTATAGATTTAATAGATGAAATTGAGCAACAATCTTTAAGGCATATTGATAACCAGCAACTATACATTGCGCTAACAAAAATATATCACTTATTATCCACAACCATTGACGAAGAATTACTTAGCCATAAGTTTCGTAATGATAACTCTTATAAAATATTAAGTACTTATAAAGATATTTCTCTTATTGCTATTGGATTTCTTTCTGCATTGTATTTATATCAGAATGCATTCAATATTAAATCTATATATTCAGTGAACTTAACATCACTGATAGTACTGTTTCTATGGCTTTTCATATTAAAGACTACAATGTGTTTTTTAGATCAAGATCAAAAAATAATTAGACAGCATCACCTACACCTTAATCATATAGAAAAGTTTAAAGTTACCTAATAAAAATCATCAGAATAATTTTTTAAAACAAAAGATTATCTAATCTCATACTCTGCTTTTACAAGATTAGTGATGATCATTCCATTTTTAATAACGCATAGTAATAGATATAGCATTAATTATTCACGATCAATATTTATTCTCTTTAAGTATCAATAATATTCCTGTTTATCATCGGACAATGAGATTAAAATGGAATATATATTTACGATTGCAATTGTTGGGCTTGTTGCCTATTCAATGCTAAAAAAGTTTAACCCTCAAGCAACATTAATCACCGCAGGTTTATTCCTTCTAGCTTATGCTTCCCTTTCAGGCATCAACCCTGTTCTTCCTGACGGCCAAACACAAGGTGCTCTATTCTTCGACTTATGGCAAAAATTTACTGAAATAACCAACACTCGACTAGGAAAAGTCGGTTTAACACTCGTTTCTATCGCGGGTGTTTCAACTTACTTAAACCATATTGGCGCATCTCAAGCCCTAGTAAAAGCAACATCTCGTCCGGTGATGGCTGTAAAAAACCCATATATCTTATTGATCCTTGTGTTGCTATTTGTCTCTATCATGTATGTCTTTATTACAGGTGCAACATCGCTATCTTTACTACTAATGGGCACTTTATATCCTGTATTACGAAACGCGGGTGTCAGTGCTAAAACAGCGGTTGCGACCATCGTTATTCCAACTGCATGGGAGTACGGCCCAGGACAAATTAATGCCGTCATTGGTGCCAACACCATTAATGTAGAAATTATGGATTTTGTTGTACACCACCAAACAATTTTCCAAGCGTTACTATTACTTATTATCCCTGTTGTAAATATTGTTTGGCAGCGATACTGTGATCGAAAGGATGGCTATAACCCCGCAGATGATCGCGGTAAATACCTCGAGAAACTAGAACAAGAACACGATAATACCGATGTGGTACCGGGCTTTTACGCATTACTACCCGTATTACCTTTCGTATTTTTATTCGGCTTTTCAAGTATGGTGATGGAATCAATAACGATGACGATTCCAATCGCAATGATGTCGACAATTACAATTTGTGTTCTCATTGAAGCGATTCGTTTCCGTTCGGTTCAACGTGCTTTCAATAACTTTGAAGCTTGGTTGAAAGGAACAGGTATGATCTTTGCGAGCGTGCTAACGTTAATGATCGCAGCTGAATATTTCTCTGCAGGTTTAACCAACATTGGCGCAATTAGCGCCCTAATTAGCAATGCTAAGTCTTTTGATCTTGGTCCTGCAGGTATTGTGATTGTCTTCTCTGGTTTTATTTTATTAACCGCTTTTATAACGGGTTCAGGCAACGCACCAGTAATGGCATTTATTCCAATCGTTCCGCAAATTGCGACAAACTTTGGTGTAAACCCTCTATTACCATTACTTCCAATTTTATTTGCAGCTGGTATCGGTCGAACCATGTCACCTGTGGCTGGCGTTATTATTACCGTTGCAGGTATGTCTGACTTAACACCTATCGATGTCGTTAAACGGACATCTGTGCCTATGTTAAGCAGTATGGTTGTCGTACTCGTGATGGCTGTTATCCAATATTCATAAATAAAAAAACACCCAGCATAAATTATGCTGGGTGTTTTTTTATTCTTTTTCAAAGCGGCGAAATAATCAATCAACTTAACCTAACTTCCGCACACTCTTGCGCTCAACTAAAGTTGGCTCTAGCTCAATCACTTGCGGGAAACTATCAGGGGCATCTAAACGTTTCAGTAACGCCTCAACAGCCGCTTGGCCTAAACGATATTTAGGCTGGTGAATGGTTGTAAGGGATGGAGAGATAAACTTCGCAATATGAATATCGTCATAACCGATAATAGAGAGTTGCTCAGGGATCTGAATACCAAGCTCATTCGCGGCATTAATCACCCCCATTGCCATCATGTCATTGGCAACAACTAAAGCGCTGGGTAATGTTCCTTTTTCATGCAATTGAATAAAAGCGTTATAACCACCTTCACATTCAAAATCCGCTTCCACTACCCATGATGGATTAACAATAAAGCCAGCTTCACCCATCGCCTCTAAATAGCCGTTATAACGCATTTTAGCTTGGTTTCGCTCCAGCGGACCTGTGATACAACCAATATCGCTGTGCCCAGCATCAATCAAATGTTTCGCTGCCATATAACCACCACGCAGCGAGTTATCCTGAATCTTATCGCTAGTGAACAGCATCGGTCCCCAATCCATAACCACGACAGGAATATCAGCATAGTGCTCAAAAATATCGAAACGCTCACCCTCTAGCGACGCACAAACTAAAATTAATCCATCAACACGCTTTTGCAGCAAAGTATTGATTGATTCGTGCATACGTTGGTGATCACCTTCAGTATTACACAAAATCAAACTGTAGCCTTTATGGTAACAATGACGCTCAACCCCTTTAACCACTTCGCCAAAGAAAGGGTTGGTTGAGGTTGTTACCAGCATACCAATGGTTTTAGTACGGTTAACTTTGAAACTACGTGCCAAGGCTGAAGGTGCATAGTAATTGAGCTCTTTCGCCGCTTTATTTACCCGCTCTGCAATTTCATCACTGACAAAGCGGGTTTTATTAATAACATGGCTCACTGTCGAGGTAGAGACCCCTGCCAGTTTCGCGACATCTTTCATCGTTGCCAAGTTATTTCTCCTTAATTAGGCGTGTTGCGCTAAAAACAAATCCACTTCTTCACGAGTAGGGATAGACGTTTGCGCACCAAAGCGAGTGACAGAGATCGCAGCGGCTGCATGAGCAAACTTAATAGCTGATTCTAAAGCCAAATCTTCTAATAAACCAGTCACTAACGCGCCATTAAAGGTATCGCCAGCCGCTGTGGTATCTGTTGCTTCAACACGGAACCCTGAGATAATATCGCCGGAACCGTTTTGGCTTAACCATACCCCTTTCGCACCTAAAGTGATCATTACGGTTTTTATGCCTTTACCATGCAGAATATCCGCCGCCTGCTGTGCTGATTGGTTATCCGTTACTGTTACGCCAGTTAACACTTCAGCTTCGGTTTCATTAGGCGTGATCACATCAACACACGCTAACAACTCATCTGATAATTCGCGAGCAGGCGCTGGATTTAAAATCACTGTCGTATTGGCTGATTTCGCTACTTTTGCTGCTTTTTCGATACCACACATCGGTGTTTCTAATTGCATCAGTAAATATTCAGCCTGACGAATCATGTCTAAATCAGATTCAATCGCTTGCTCTGTTAACTTGTTATTCGCTTCAGCCGAGAGACAAATACTATTTTCACCGCAGTCAGAGACTTGGATCATCGCAATACCGGTCGGTGTGCCCACTTCTGTTTTCACACCACGCACATCTATTCCATCTTTGATGAAATTATCGTGCATCAACATGCCAAACGCATCATCACCTACGCACGCAATAAACCCAATATCAGCATTTAAACGCGCAGCGGCAACCGCTTGGTTAGCCCCTTTACCACCTGGGATAACTTGGTAGTTACGACCATGCAACGTTTCCCCAGGGCGAGGAAATGAAGGTACTTGAAGAACATGATCAGCATTGACGCTGCCTAATACTACTAACTTACTCATTCTTTAATCCTTAGTTCTGTTAACCCTTTAACGTCAAAGGAGTAATGGGTTTAAGATCTATCAAAAACTTAAACCTATTAGGGCTTTGTCATTTATTGTGCAACATTGTTAGCTTTATGAAAGAGCAACCCAAACAAGAGAATGGGTTACTCTGTATCGTGATGAAGAAATAACAATAAAAGGGGTTAGATCTTATTCTGTAACGACTTTAAGTGGCACAGGGATGTTCTTTTCAACCTTTTCACCTTTCAGTACTTTATCAGCAGTTTCCACACCAAGCGCACCAATTAAATCAGGTTGTTGTGCAATCGTCGCCGCTAATTTACCGCGCTTAACAGCAGCAATACCATCTTCAGTTCCATCAAAGCCCACAATTAGGACATTTTTACCTGATGCTTGAACCGCACGAAGTGCCCCCAGTGCCATCTCATCATTTTGTGCAAATACAGCTTGTACATTCGAGTTTGCAGCCAGCAAGTTTTCCATTACGTTCAAACCTTTAGTGCGATCAAAGTCTGCAGGCTGGCTTGCTAAAAGATCCATGTCGTTGTCTTTTACCGCTTTCATGAAACCTTCACCACGCTCACGCGCGGCAGATGTTCCTGCAATACCTTCAAGCTGAATAACTTTTGCTTTCTCCCCCACTTTTTCCATAATGAAACGGCCTGCCATTTCACCACCCGCAACGTTATCAGAAGCAATATGACTAACAACATCACCACGGCGTGCACCGCGATCAAGGGTCAATACCGGAATATTGGCGCGATTTGCAATACGAATAGCATTTGATACCGCATCAGAATCTGTCGGATTAATCAGAATCGCTTTCACTCCACGTACTGTTAAATCTTCGATATTCGACAGCTCCTTACTTGGATCGTTTTGTGAATCCAATACAATCAAATTATATCCAAGCGCTTTTGCTTTAGCTTCCGCACCATCTTTCATTGATACAAAAAACGGGTTATTCAACGTCGATACGACAATAGCCATAGTCTCTTGCGCTTGTGCCGCGAAAGACACCGTAGAAGAAATAAGTGCAGCTGAAATAAGCGTTGCGATTTTTTTCATTGTTCTAGTCCTTTTGTAGGGGCGAGCCAGTTCACGTCATCTGGCTCGTTTGTTTTCTGTAATAATTCGTAGCGTATTATTTGTTTTTGTTATCCACTAACACCGCCAGCAAGATAACAACAGCTTTAGCAATCATTTGATAATAAGAAGAAACATCCAGTAGGTTCAGTGCGTTATTCAAGAAGCCAATAATAAGAGCACCAATTAACGTACCCATGATACGTCCCTTGCCTCCCATCAAACTCGTACCACCTAATACAACAGCTGCAATGGCATCTAATTCATAACCCATACCTGCCGTAGGCTGCGCAGAAGATAAGCGAGAAGTCACGATAATGCCGGCTAGTGCTGCTAACATACCGCAAATGGCATACACACCAATTTTTACACGATCAACATTGATACCTGAAAGACGAGCCGCAGATTCATTGCCTCCAAGAGCATAAATATAGCGACCAAAACGAGTGTGGTTTAAAAGGTACCAAACACCTGCAAAGACAAACACCATCAGCCATACAGGAACAGGAATACCTAGCGCATAACCTGTACCGAACCATGCAAACACATCAGCAGTATCAGTAAAACCTGTAGAGATAGGACGTCCATCGGTATACACCATGGTGACACCACGCAGTAATGTCATTGTCACTAAGGTTGCGATAAAGGCTTGAACCTTACCTTTAGCAATGATTACCCCACTGATCCCCCCCAATAACGCGCCGGCAAGCAAAGCCGTTGGCACCGCAATTAAGACAGGAACTTCTAAAGCAATCATACTGGCAGCCAATGCGCCACATAGCGCAAGCACTGAACCGACACTTAGATCGATACCTGCGGTTAAAATAACCAACGTCATACCGACAGCAATAATCGCGTTAACAGAGGTTTGACGAAGAATATTGAGGATATTGTCGACGGTAAAAAAGTTAGGGTTTAAAAAGGACACAACAACAATCAAGAAAAGTAATGCAATTAATGATTTTTGTTCAATTAACCACTCTTTGCTAAACCACTTTTGGCGATTTTGTTCAGTGGGTTTATTCATCGTATTCGTGCTCATGCTGCTTCCTCATTCATATTTTTGCCAACGGCACACGCGAGTAATTTTTCTTGATCCGTCTCTTTAGCATCGAATTCGCCAGTAATTCGTCCTTCATGCATAACAAGGATGCGATCACTCATACCGAGCACTTCAGGCATCTCAGAAGAGACTAAAATGATACTCATACCTTCACTTTTAAATTTGTTGATGAGTTGATAGATTTCTTTCTTAGCACCAACATCAACACCACGTGTTGGCTCATCAAGAATAAGAACTTTAGGCTGGGTCATTAACCCTTTTGCGATAGCAACTTTCTGCTGGTTACCACCGGATAAGTTACCGATAATTTGGTTGTGTGTTGGCGTCTTGATATTGAAAATTTTAATAAAGTCATCAACGGCAATCACTTCTTCTTTATGCTGAATTTGCACACCTTTTGTGAGTTTATCCAAAGCACAAAGAGACATATTTTCTTTTACAGATAAGCCCAGAACAAGGCCATCGCCTTTTCGGTCTTCAGAGATATAGGCAATACCGTTATTTAAACCGTCTTGTGGTGTCACAGGCTTTATAACTTGGTTATTCAGCTTAATAACACCAGCTTCAATAGGTAGCGCGCCGTAAATCAATTTCATCAATTCAGTACGCCCCGCGCCCATTAACCCTGAGATACCAAGAATTTCACCACGTTTTAGAGAAAAACTAACATCATGAACACCAGAGCCTGTGAGTCCCGATACTTCAAGGCAAGTTTCGCCATGTTTTACGGCAATACGTGGGTACTGCTCTTCCAACTTACGACCCACCATCATCTCGATCAGCCCATCTTCATTGGTTTCTTTAACTTGGCATTCACCAATGAACTTCCCATCACGCAATACAGTGATATCGTCACAGATTTCAAAGATTTCTTTTAAACGGTGAGAGATGTAAACAATGCCGCAACCTTGCTCACGAAGTTCATTAATGACGGTGAATAACGATTCTGTTTCTTTGTCAGTCAGCGCGTCTGTTGGCTCATCCATAATGATGACTTTAGACTCAAACGAAAGGGCTTTGGCAATCTCAACCATTTGTTGTTCGCCAAGGCTTAAGTCACCCAATAAGGTTTTTGAGGAGTGTTTCACGTTAAGGCGTTTTAACAGCTTATCAGCCTCATCATACATTTTTCCCCATTGAATCCGTCCCATCATGCCCGTGAATTCACGCCCAAGATAAATGTTTTCGGCAATGGTTAATTCAGGGATCAAGTTTAACTCTTGGTGAATAATACTAATGCCGGCTTCTTGTGAATCACGTGGGCCGTTAAATGCAGCAGGTTGACCTTGATAATGAATACTTCCTGCATCCATTTGGTAAATCCCAGTAAGCACCTTCATTAAGGTTGATTTGCCCGCTCCGTTCTCGCCCATAAGAGCCATTACACGACCCGCATACACAGAAAGGCTGGCTCTATCTAACGCTTTCACACCGGGAAACGCTTTCTCGATATCATTCAATTGTAGAATGGCCTGAGTCATAATTTATCCTCAACGTCGCTCTTGACTAAAACACCACACCGGATTGAAAAATCACATTGGCATACGGAGTACATTCGCCCGTTCTGACTATCGCTCGGCTTTGTTCCGTACGCTGTTTAAACTGCTCGTGGGTAACGTATTGAATATGAATTTTTTTATCCGTTTTCGCTTGCTCTAGTTCAAGTTCAACCAGCAAGACTTGGTAATGTTCAGGGCTCACTTGGGCAAACTCTTCTGCCATGATCACCCCTTCAATTTGCATTTCAGAGAGCATCACACGCACCGTCTCTAAAAAGCTCGGTACACCATGCGTTAATGCTAAATCAATACGTTGAACGTGATCTGGAATAGGCAAGCCCGCATCACAAAGAGTGATTTCATCGGTATGTCCTAGTGTGGCAACGAGGTAAGACAATTCTGAATTAATGAGGGTACTTTTTTTCATGTTATCGACCATTCGGTTATACGTTTTCTTACTAAAAGCATCTGCTAATCGGTTAAAATTACCGCTTTAGAAAACACCATCGAAACGTTTCGATAGCATGATAATCCGACTAATTTTTTTGACTATCCCCGGTTCGATAAGATGTGAGAATGATCGGTCTTGATCATCAATATAAAGACAAAAAAGAATACTAGGTCACACTTTAGCCATCGAAACGTTTCGATAAAAATAAAAAAACGGGTAACTCACTTATTCCCCCTCTTTTCTATTAACTAAAACGCAACTAAAGCATCGATATCTAAATCTTGCTTTTATCGAGCCTTTGGCCAAAGTAAACTCTCAGGTGACAATGTGTAATAAGAAACCTTAGGTTAATAATCAACCATTAAAACGATAATGCATTGTTTATCAATACTATCGGTTATAGTCGGCGTTAATCTCTTACAAAATCCAAACGAATAACATTCAATTGTTAACATGTATTACTTATTACAAGAGCGTATAAAATGGCTTATTTAGCCCCTTTCAGTTGTTCTATTTTTCTAATTACCTAGGTTTGACTTTCCATATTTAGCTTATTAACCTGTTACCTGAAGCATATACTTATTACAACAATTCGCTTTTAACTTAAGATTTGCATAATAGAGCGTGTCAACTCATCAGGTTACGCAATAATGACCCAAGACAATAGCAAGACAGAGCAAAAAAACGCACAACTTCAACGTAAAGAAAGAAATGTAAAAACAAAATTAATGGATTGGTTTTCCTACAACATGAATGCTAATGGTGTTTCAAAAACAGCGTTGGCAAACTACTGTGATGTATCAAGACAAGCCGTCCATAAATGGGTCACCACAGGTATCGTCTCTAAAGAAAACTTAATTATTTGTTCTCGTTTTTTTAAAACCGTACCACCATTAGATTTGATCGCAGATAAAGAAAACCATGCACCGGTTAACCCTTTATCATACGCATGGTCTTCTAACGCGCGTAAAGCCGTAGAAATCATAAAAAGATTAGATGATGAAAAGACAAACCCTATTCAAATAAAATTGATCACAGGAATGGTCGAAGCGGTTGATGCATTATCTTACGTTGAAAATGCGAACCTGAAAGATGAGCAAAATTTCGAGTGGGAGTGTAATAATAAAACACGATCCATGTTAGCCCGTATTGATGAGCAATTTTATAATGCCGATCTCACTGGCGTTACCACAGAATATATCGGCAATATATTAATCGGCTACATGGAATTAATTGGGGACACAAAACTCGATATTCGCCCTTATAGCTTTATCGCCTTGCCAGATCTCAATGACGGCAATGCAGAAATGTGCATAAAACTATTAAAGAATCTTCTTGAATACCCAACCCGATCTCGATTAGTCATCGCTATTCATTTACCAGAAGAAAATCAACAAGCAGCGCGATTTAACCAGATTGCCGCCAATACCTCTTTTCTTATTATGCCGCCGTCATCCGTCCCTTCAATTGTTGCGGAAAAAATAGCAAAAATGACAAAAGATTAGTGTGAGCATACCGTTATGGGACATCAAATGTCCCTTTACGTTATCTTTTTTAATCACTTCATTTCAAAAGTTAGCCGCGCGTTGTTCTTTCTGTCCAAGATCAGCAAAGCGGATACAATCTATCAATGAAATATCGCGACGAGAAGAAAAAATAAAACCTAGTTGACTCACCAGTTCATCATTCCCTTGTTCACGTGCCATCCCCATTAAAGCGCAAACCTTGTCCGAGGTTTGGTGGTGAGCCATCTCTAATAACGTCGGTGGTGGTACTGATAACGTAAGCATCGGTGGCGCTGCATTTTTAGGATAAGCTTTGTTATCGGCAGAGCACCCCGTAGCTAACAGTAATATTATTGATATCGCTAAAAAACCGTTTTTCACGACACCGACTCCTGCTGATAAAGTGTAATCGGTGCACTAAATAAATAAGGCATCACTACATTACCTATAAGCGCATCACAGTGAGCTTTATCAATAACAAACGTTGAGTTTTACTCTGCGGCAGCATAAAACTTTTCGACCTTGTTATAACCAATTCGTTTTGCTGTTTCATCAAGGACATCGACAGCAAAATTAAACAAACCAATCACTTCATTTTCAGGATATTCGATAATTTTATCAGCACACTGTGCAGCATTAACAACGCTATGCATCGTCACAATAGGACGAGAAAATGCTAACGAATCAGCATGAGTGATAGGTGAAACCAATAGTGCAGCAATGAGCAGTTTTCTCATACACACCTCTTTAAAATTAACTCAACATAATATTTAAATGACGTAATAAGCCCCTTCCTTGGAGCCTGTCAAATTTAGAAAATTAGAAAGGTAATTATTTACAGTTTGCAGTGAAGCCATTTTCAATACGATCTTTCGCCGTTTCTTTACCACTTTCAATAATCGCTTTACGCTGCTCTGCAAACGTTGTTGTATCTGACATATTCGAGATCTTTTGCGCCATAGTATCTACTGCACGCATGTTCCCATCAGCAGCAAAATGTGCACCCAAAACAAGTAAAGCCGCATTTTGAACAATCGGGTTTTTATCATCAGCTGCCGCACTTTTTAAATACGTTAAGCTAGAAAGATCACAATGATTTAATTGCTCATTAGCTTGTACAAATTTATCACCTAATACCATGCCAGCCGCTTGTTCTTTAATAGCGTTACAACCAGTTAATAAAGTTGTCGATGAGATAAGGCTGGTGATAATTAATTTTTTCATTATATTTTCTCTCTTTCATGTAATAAAAGCGATCCCTGCAGATATAACAGTCCATAAATAAGTTAAATAGATACGCATGACATTATTTCTAATATCAAAAATTAATAATGTTTTTAAAAATAAAAAGAATAATAAATATTTAATATATTAACTTTCTATTTAACAGAAATATATTTAGGCATAATCACAAAGGCCTAATGTTTGAAAAGGCATTACGTGATGATTCAGACTTTCATGTCGGCTTTGTACCGCTTCCATCTGTCGCCCTTCTTTCTTAAAAACAATAGTTGTTGAGACCATATTTCCCATTGCGGTTTGCTCTAAAAGCGTAATGTTATTAAACCCATAAACCTTTTGCGCTAACGATTGATGCGAATCATCCACCACTATCACTTGTTCTTTATCAACGTCAAACTTATAAGATTGAAAAAATGGCTTTCTAAAATCACCATTTTTATTCTTCGCACCATCAAACACACACTGAATACTATAATTAGGGCTATCTGCTCGACTTGCACCAATACCAATAAAAGCAGGAATAAAAAGTAAAACCTTGGCTAATTTAAGTAGTTTAAATATAGACTTATACCGTTTTAGAAACGGTTTTTTAGTGCCATACACTTTGGGTAAAACAACCACAGATGAACACAGCACACATAACCTTGGATCTTTACATGTATGCCCATAAACATTGGTTCGTTTAACTCTTGTTCCACACTTAGCCATAATGCTTACCCAATGCCAAAAAGAACAACATCACATTCGTTTTACCATCAATAGCTCGCTTTAATCTCACTATTATTCTGTAACTTTTCATATTAACGCTCGTCTTATAAAAATAGATTTATCGCTAATCCGTAGCGTGATGTTTTCATCCCCAATCAAAAAATCAAACCACAATGGTTTACTAAAATAACCTTGATCATTTTATCGCGCCTAATTGCGCTTGGATCTAAACACTGTAAATCAAAAACCGTAATAGTCGCAACAAATGGTAATTGGTAAACCTATAGTTTACAACCGTAAATGTGGAATTTAGCCCCTATATCTCTTACAAAAAAGAGGGTTTATAAGGAATTACAGTAAGTTATAACTATTCTCATTTACGACTGATTGCTTATTATTTAAACAACAATAATGCTTTGTAGGATTATTATTCTCTTAAACTGCTCGTTGAAAATGATTTTTAGAAAGATTTTCTCTTTGTCACAGGAACAAAATTACTGAGAGATATCGTCAATAGATGCAATCGTATAGAGTTACGTGGTGATGTTCAAAAAGTGGCAGTACAAAGTAAACATTGCTGAACGGAAAATAGAAGGGCGATAAACGCCCTTCTGTTTTTATTATTGAATAATATCAACGTTATCAATACCAAATAAACCGCTTACGTTACTGTTAGCTAAAGTCTTATTCATTTCAACGAAGGTTTGTTCTGGGGTTAAATCCTTAAATAACTCAGGTCGGATCCACTTCGCAAAGTGTTCAAGCGCCACAAGGTTATACGGCGAGTTATAAAACGGCTTATAAATAGAGAAAACATTGCCGGTTAAATTTGCGTTGGTCGCTTGCAACCAAGAACGATCCATCAAGGTTTTCGTTGCCGCTTTGATCGCAGCGTCATTAGCCGCGTAACCTAGAGGAATCCCCTTCATAGAATGACCTTTTTTATCAACCCAGCCAGCCGTTTGCATGATGTAAACATCAGGGTTTTCCGCAACAATAGTTTCAGGTGACATATTACCGGAATGAGCACCACCTAACGGTTTGGTCGCAATATTTGTCGCTTTTAGCAGCGTGATAAAATCATCCATATTGCCACCAGCATAAGTGTTGCAACAGGAATCTAGGGTGTAGCCTGCCGCCGTTTCCATAAACACGGTTTTGGGTTTTAAATCTTTCGCCTTAGCAATGCGATCAGTAATAACGTTTAAATGTTGAGTGTAGTAATCCGCAAATGCTTTACCGCGTTCTTCATAACCTAATGCTTTTGCTACAGAAGTTACTGATGTCATTGTGTTTTTGATGGTTTGCTCGCGAAAATCTGCCGTGATCACCTGAATACCGGCATCATTAAGCTTCTTCACTAAGCCTTTCTCTTTGGCAGAGTTCATACTGCTAGTACCGATGATCAGCACATCAGGTTTAGGCTTCATTTGAATGAATGATTCAGCATCAAACTGACCTTTACTGATCTTGCCAATCTCTGGCACTGTTTTAAGATTTGGGTATTTATTGGTATAAAACTCATACATAGAAGGGGCTGAAATCTTCATATCATCACGCATAGCAACAACATGTTTACCAGCATTTTTTCCGTAAACGATTTCTAATAATGGGAAGTTACGAGCAGTACCAAGTGCAATATGTTGAGGCTGATGATCAAGCGTGATTGTTTGGCCTGATACATCCGTGATTGTCATCGGGTAATCACCAGCAAGTGCAGAGCATGAAGCCATTACACCAACAGCAAGAGTAAGAAGTTTAAATTGCGTTTTCATATTAGACCTTTTGAGATTAGAAATCGTAACGAGCGCCAAGCATGGCTTGTGTATCATCAATTACCGTGTCGTAATTCACCGCAGCATAGGTTCTGAAATGTTTATTCCACTTGGCGGTGATGTCGCCATTCACAGCTCGAGTGTCATCTCCACCTTCGACATGTAACTCACCAAAACCAAGCGTGGCTTTATAAATACTGTTGATCTTATAAGCAGCCACTACGTCATAACCGTCAGCATCCTTACCGCCTAATTTTTGATTGGTGTATAAAGCACCTAAATAAAACTGCTTAATTTGGTATCCCATACCGACATCAAACTGTGACTTTTCTTTCTCTTTGCCTTTTTTGATCATGGTTTGATCGGCATAACCCGTTGCCAAAGTTAACCCTGTATCACCAATAGCTTGGGATGCCCCAACAGAGAAACCCTGTTTAAAGGTATCTTGTTTGATTGTATGTTTACCCGAGTAGTTAATGCCTAATGACGTACCCGAATCATTGGTATAAAAAGTGGCAATACTGTTCGCAATACGTTTGCCGACTTTAAACTTGTCAGCGGCAATTGCGCCGTATGCTGCCTGAATATCAGTCATATCCGTAACAAGGCTCATCGCTCCCGCCGTTTTACCATAAACGACTTGCGCTTCTCCCTCTCCTAACGCCGCTTTAATACCGGCATAGAGATAGCGTGTTTTATTTTCACTTGCTTTGAATTCCTGCTCGAAATAACCAATGCCGCTAATACCATCACCGATCAGTGTTTCACCACTAATATTCACTCGCGCACGGCTAAGATCGGTGATGTCACTATCACGATGCTCAGCGCGAGCTTCAACACGCCCGCCAATAGCAAGACTTGTTCCCTCATCAGCGTAAATGGATGCCGCATTTACAACACTTGCAAACGATGACACGCATAACGCGCCATAGAATAAAGCTGTCCTTTTCATTACCGACCACTTTTGATTTAAAAAATAGAATGGTAAACCTACGGTTTACCGTTAATGAGAATGGTAATCATTAAGGTATTTATAATCAAGACATTTATATACTTAAATGGAATTTATATAACCTAAAGAAAAAGGGATAATGATGAAATGTACCTGCGCAATGCATTTGCCTTTAAAAACAAAACATTTAAAATCAATGTGTTATTGATTGTCTAAAATAAAATATCGAGATTTTTTTAAATATTGAAGTAAGCCCATAATCTTTCGTTGTTAAATTGCCGACACTATTTTATCGCTTAAAAGGTATACACTTTTAAATAACTAAAGAATATTATTCATAAGCTCAGGATATGAGAAGCAATATTATATTGAGTAAGCTAATACACTCTCCAAGTATTACTTTTAGGGAAATTAACGATGTTATATAAAAATAAATCACACACTTAAACATCAATCACTCTCCCTTTTTAAAATAAAGCAAAAGGGCTTTGAATATTAAACTCAAAGCCCTTGGCATTTATTTATCTTGGTCTGTTATTTACAGTTCATAAATAGCATTAGATTCCGATCCTAATAACTGTTTTAAATACTTACCCGCCACGCCAAACGTAATTTCCGGTATACCGGGCGTATACAGTAACTCTTCACACGCATACAAGGATGAATCGATAATAATAGCGACATGTTCAGGTAGCCCGACAGGACAAACGGCACCGGGTAAACACCCTAACTGGGCAGTCATCTCTTCACCAGTACAAATAGAGGGACGCTTACCGATTAACGTCTTTATTTTTTTCGAATCCATTCGCGAATCTTTATCCGTCAAATACAACGCATAGCCATGATCTTTAAATTTCATAAAGATGCTCTTCGTATGTACTCCGATCCAACCCAGTCTCGCTGCCACTTTTTGATCAGTTTCAAAATCAAGAATACTTTCGTGTTCCCATTCTCGATAAGGGATAGCCAATGACTTTAAACGTTGGGTATTAAACGCATAAATTTTTTGTAATGATTGCATATATCACTATCCCTTTTTCTTTTACTTTTACTTTTACTTTTACTTACCCATCAGCTCTTTGGCAAGAATGATCGCAATAGTAAACATCATTGCAGCCACTAACAGATCAATGCCTTTTTTCACTTTTGGCTGTGATAAAACAGGCCCAAGCTTTGCCGCGCCTAACGACAGGCTATAGAACCAGACAAACGATGCCATGATGGTACCAACAGCAAAAGCAATACGGTCATTTCCTTCAAACTGACCACCTAATGAACCAAGAATCACCACTGTATCAAGGTATAAATGTGGATTTAACACCGTCACCGCCAATGCCCCTAAGATAACAGCACGACGACCGCGAGCAACCACTTCACCATTTTGTTCATCAGCATTGTGCTTTTTAAACGCGCTTTTTAATGACAACAAACCGTAGAAGGTTAAAAAAGCAATACCGCCTACTGTGACAGCGGTAAGTAACATGTCATGTTGCGCCAAAATGGCACCACCACCAAAAATACCGATGGAAATAAACAGCGTATCTAGCAAACTGCAAATCGTTGCTGTCGTTAAATGGTGATTACGCTTTATACCTTGATTGAGAACATAAGCATTCTGGGCGCCAATCGGGATGATCATTGATGCCCCTAAGCCAAACCCTTGTAATAAAACCCAAAAACTCATCATTCACCTCAGCAGCATCAAAATAATATTCGTAAAGAGCCGAGAAGATAAAAGGTTTAGATGGATAAGTATAATTAATGATTTTAATATAACATTAGAGATACTTATAACTGTGGTGTTACCTATATAACGTGGTGAGACTCATAAGCAAGGAGAGTGAAGTGCGAGGATTGGATTACAAATGGATTGAAGCCTTAGATGCGATTATTCATCAAGGGAGTTTTGAACGTGCCGCTGAATACCTCTTCATTTCACAGTCAGCCATTTCACAACGGGTAAAACAATTAGAAAAGTTTCTAGCTCAACCTGTACTGATAAGAGAGCAACCGCCAAAACCCACAGCAATAGGCAAAAAACTGCTGGGGTTATATCGTCGTGTTAGATTACTTGAACATGAAATATTGCCAGAGTTAGAAAACGATACCAGCGCACGCCCTATTCAACTTTCACTTGCGACCAACGCCGATAGCCTAGCGACATGGTTATTGCCGTCACTGCAAGATGTGATGAAACAAAAACAAGTTGAAATCACATTAAGCATTTATGGTGAAAACCTCTCGATTGAGAAATTGAAAAGCGGAGAAGTGGCTGGCGCAATTAGCCTCGAATCGCAACCGATCCCGTCTTGTCGAGCCGACTATTTAGGTTGTATTGATTACGTGTGTGTCGCGAGTCCTGAATTTACCCAGCGCTACTTCAAAAACGGTGTCAATAACCAAACACTCGCCAAAGCACCAGCGGTGTCTTACGATCAGTTTGACGATCTACACCAGAAATTTCTTACCCAGCACTTTAATGTAAATCTTGATAATACCGTCCATCATAAAATCAGTAGCTCAGAAGCTTTTATCAAAATGGCTCTTGCCGGCATCGCCTACTGTTTAATCCCCAAATTACAGATCATCGAAGAATTAGAAAAAGGCACACTGGTGAACATAACACCGAATTTTTCCTTATCTAACCAAATTTATTGGCATCACTGGCAATTAGAAACGGGCGTGTTAAAAGAAATATCACAAGCGATCATTCATTACGCACAAAGCCATTTGCCACAATAAGATCAGCAAAAAAAAGCCCTCTCATTTGAGAGGGCCAATCCCTTATGTAGCACTAGTTATTATTATTAAGAAACGTCACGGCTTTATCAGGAAAATCAGTAAATACACCATCGACTTTTACCTGATTGTAGAACACATCAAGCATGCCATTGAAGTTCTCTGCGTATGGCGGAATACGGCCTTCATCAACACGGAAAGTATAAGGATGCACTGTTAACCCCGCCGCTTTTGCCTGCGCCATTAACGGTTTAATAATAATGTTCGATGGGGTTGATTTATCATCCACTAACATCGGTTTCCAAGGGCCAATCCCTTCCGCATATTGCGCCACTTTTGCCATACCATCTGGTTTGAACATCCAATCGTAGCTATATGGCGTTGCTTTATCACCGTCATAAACCATGGTTTCGTTCCAATCGGTGTAAGCCATTAATTGGATAAGTTTTAAATCCATGCCCATCTCGGGCATTAAGGTATCATTAATACGCTTTAGCTCATTGGCATCAAAACATTGCAGGTATACTTTGTCGCTTTGCGAGGTATAACCGTATTGTTTTAATTCTTTAAGTACCGCTTTAGAGATGTCTTTCCCTTCATGGCGATGGAACCAAGGCGCTTTGATCTCAGGATAAATACCAATGTCATAACCTAACGTCTTATTTAAGCCTTGAATTAATTCAATTTCTTCCGCAAAAGTAGGCACAGTAAAGTGTGATTTCCACATTGGGAATCGTTGTGGGAAGCCCGCGACTTTCTCGCCTTTATCATTGATATTAAACCCTTCCGTCACCCTTAATGATTTAATTTCAGCGAGCGTAAAGTCAATCGCGTAATAACGTCCATCTTTACGCGCGCGATCAGGAAAACGTTCAGCAACATCAGTCACACGATCCAAATAGTGATCATGCAGTACCACTAATTGATCATCTTTCGTCATCACCACATCCTGCTCAATAAAATCAGGTTTCATGGCATAAGCGAGCGCTTTCGCTTCAAGTGTATGTTCGGGTAAATAGCCTGACGCGCCACGGTGAGCAATAACCAGCGGCTTTGCAATCGCCCCTGCTGATAAGCTAAGTACTAAAAAAGTGAAGCCAACTGAGATTGTTTTCATCATATATCCTTGATAAATAGTGAGGGACAATCCGCCCCTCAATACGGTTATTGTGCTAATGCTGCTTTTTCTTTTGCTTTACGTTCATGAAGTGCGCGCTCACCTAATAGTGCATAAACAAAGCACACAATAGATGTCACACAAGAACCAACCAGAATAATAAAGCCGCCATCCCAGCCATAAAGATCAACGGTGTAGCCAAGCACAGCATTTGCCGCAACCGCGCCACCAAGATAACCAAATAGACCTGTTAAACCTGCCGCAGTACCTGCTGCTTTCTTCGGTGCAAGCTCAAGCGCATACAAACCAATTAACATAACAGGGCCATAAATTAAGAAGCCGATAGCAATAAGCGCCAACATATCAACCGTTGGGTTGCCTGCTGGGTTAAACCAGTAAACCAATACCGCCAGCGTTACCAGCACCATAAACAAAATACCGGCTGGCGCTCGACGTCCTTTAAAGAACTTATCGGAAATCCAACCACACAATAAGGTGCCCGGAATACCAGCCCACTCATACAAGAAGTAAGCCCATGATGTTTTATCGACAGAAAAGCCTTTCGCTTCTTTTAGATATACTGGCGCCCAATCTAACACCCCGTAGCGGATCAGATAAACAAAGGCATTAGCAATCGCGATTGACCAAAGTAACTTGTTATTAAAGATATACTTAAAGAAGATTTCTTTCGCCGTCATTTCCGTTTCAAACGACTTATCATATCCATCAGGGTAATCATCTTTATATTCTTCAATTGGTGGTAAACCACATGACTGAGGCGTATCACGCACGGTTAACCAAACAAAAAATGCGACCAGCAAAGCAAAAAGAGCGGGAACATAAAAAGCAGTTCGCCAGTCGTCATTAAATGCCCAAAGGCCAAGAATAAACATAGGGCCGATTAAACCGCCACCCACGTTATGAGCAACATTCCACACCGACACTATTTCGCCACGTTCTTTACGAGACCACCAATGCACCATGGTACGTCCACACGCAGGCCAGCCCATTCCTTGGAACCAACCATTTAGGAATAATAAAATGAACATGGCAGCCACACTTCCCGTCGCCCATGGCATAAAGCCAAAACAGAGCATGACCAACGAGGACATAACCAGTCCCGCCGTTAAAAAGTATCTTGGGTTAGAACGGTCTGACACATTCCCCATTAAGAACTTCGATAAACCATAAGCAATAGACACCGCAGCCAGAGCAACACCAAGCTCTCCGCGGCTGAAGCCTTCATCAATTAAATATGGCATTGCCAAACTAAAGTTCTTACGGACGAGGTAATAACCTGCATAGCCGAAGAAAATACCGAAAAATAACTGCCATCGCAGGCGAGAATAGGTGCTATCGACCTTACTATTTTCTAAAGGTGCGATATGCGCCTTCGGTTTGAATATCCCAAACATCAGAGCCTCATTGTTATCCATACATTACTTAAAACGAACATTTTCGCTCACAAGCGAAAACAAGTGGATTGTATGGATATCAAATTAAATTTCTGTGACAAAGGTTTAGTTAGTGTTAATAAATGGAATATATTGCCAGTAAAATATACCTATCAAGAACAAAATCACGCTTTCAACATATAAGGTAATCATGATAGCTTTATTAACAACGAAATATTTCGCTCATAAAACAATCAAACGTATCGGATGGAAGTCGTATTACAGGAAAGAAATAAACGAAGTAAAGAGAAAGAAAAATGCAGCTAAAACGTCTAAAAATACAACTCTATAAATGTGTCAACAAACTTTAATATCAAATTTAATCAGCAATCTTCGCAGTACATCACAAATCATCTATATACTTAGAGCGAATTGATGATTTTATGCTTAGAATCATAGCGTTAAAATAGCGTATTTTAGAAGTGCAGATAAAAGCGTGGCCATCATGATCGTATGCTGCTAAAAGCTGGCTGATTTAAGCCCAAATTGGTAAAACGTAATACGCTTTGAATACGCCTAAATTTCAAAGCACAATATATACATTAGTAAGGTAAAGTCATCAAAATGGAAGTAGATAAATATTTACTACGGGCGGTAACATTTTATGCTTAAAAAGCTTATATCTAGCATACTAAATAGAAGAGTAAACAAATTATCATCAATAAATAGCCTTCCAGAAAAACCGAATGTATTTATTAATGCCACATTTCAGATAGGCGACTACTTCGCAATGTCACCTATTATTGAAGCAGTTAAAGCCAAGTGGCCAGAAGCCAATGTGGTTGTTTTATGTACGAAGAAAAATGAAGATGTTGTAAAATATGACACTCGGGTTAATTACATTTGCTTACCCAAAGAAAGAGAATGGTATAAATACCCTAAGATATTAAAAGAGAAGATCAATTGTAATGTAGATTTACTAATAGAAGTGTCTTCTATAGAAAAACCCCACCGGAGCATCGTCGGTTTTACATTAAAGCCCGACTTAACTATCGGTCACGATTGTTACCAGCATAATTGTATACAGAACCCACCGATACAATTTAATAACGATAACATAAGTAAGCCTGAATGCTGGTCAAAACTAATGGCCGCATATGGTTTTGCTCAGCCCCCTGCTCTGTTTAAGGTTTTTGCTAAAGAAAACGATAAAATGGACATGCTGATCAATAGTAAAAACCTTAAAGACTATTTGGTTTTTAATCCATTTGCTTCTCGTAACAGTAGATCACTAAGTATAAAGAAAAGCATAGATATACTTACAAAATTAAAAAACGATGGATTTAACTGTGTCTTTATTTTGCCTTCCTATATAAAAAATAAAGATGAATGGGAAAGCCAATTAGCGCCCGTTTCTCGTGTTTGCTGTGTAGATTCTATACAAGACGCGATTTATTTGATTAAACAATCAAAAGGCGTGATCTCTGTTGATACCGCGATTATTCACATAGCGAGTGCTTACAATATACCCACAATAGGTTTATTTAAGGAGTCACAACTTGAGTGCAAGCTTTGGCATCCTCAGAGTGCAAAAAAACATGTGGGAGCATTAACCGGCAATGTTGAAGATATAATTAATAGTCAAATTTTCACGACTAATGAACAATCTCATTAAGCTATGCTTCTCAATATAGCCTTGTTATAACGCAGGTAATTTATAAACCGATTCAGCGCTCTCAAGCTATGAATCGGTTTACCATTTCTTCAATACACATTGAATTTTTCATCAAAAGCGATTCAACCTCATCGATTCACCCCCACCGACTTATCATCAAAAGACAACCAAAAGCCTAAGCAACATAGCACTCATCAATCGTTTTGCTTTAGGGTGTCTCATTTTTTCTACAAATATAAAACCTAAACATATGTTTTATATACCATTTATGTATTATATCTATTGCGTATATTTGACACATGTCGCCCATTCTCTAATCTTGATTAAGGATGCTACGTGATGAAAAAACTTCTTTTTGTTGCACTCTCTTTTTTACTATTTTCAGCTCCATCATTCGCTGCTTATACAAACTATACAGTGCTAAACAGTACGCCAGGTACGGTTGACCTTGTTTTAGAAGGACCATTTTGTGAACAGCACTTTCTCGGCGAGATACAACCTTCTGAATTAAGGCAGGATAATATAACCAGAGGAATTTGCATGCTTGCAAGGATCGATGGCGCGATTCATATGGATGATGGTGTTGTCGTCCCCTTAAAATACAGATCACCCGGTACAACATATGGTCAGTTCATTGTTGTCGCAAAACAAGAAGAGGGGAAATGGAACGGGAAAATAATGCCGTTCGATGATTTGGATGGGTTTCCAGCCCCTAAATAGTTCAAATATTAATAACTAAATAATGCTTAATAGAACATCACAAAATATAATTAAATGGCCCATACAAAATGGAGCATTTAATTTAAGGACTGATAAGGCTTGGTTTCGATATTAATACGAAACCGAGCCTTTAATTTGACTTTATTTAATATGGAGGTATCGCTGCTTATAAAACATAAAACAGCTGAACTTTCTGAGTATATATAAAATCGAGGATCAGATAATGCTCACTTCCGTTAGTGATAACTGGAATCACGTAATGTCTGTCAATCTACTAAATACTATAGGAATAACTACAATTTAAGCCCACAAGATTACCGAGACGCAATTGGTTCACCTGATACAACGGGTGATACTTATTACCGTTACCCACGCCAAGTTTCCTTTTATATCGACCAATTATTCGGCGTGAATATTGAAGATGCAGGATTAAATATTAATAATCAGGTGTCATTATTAGCAGGGCAATTTAATCGAGTATTTGCATTCGCAATGACTAAGTTGTCATACAAGCCAAATAAAGACAAAGAAGCACTGACTTTTGTCACGGCATCTCAAGCTGACAAAGCATTTAAAGATGCGCTAACGCAGTTAGACATTAAGTCTACAGACTCATTTACGTTAAGTAATGATTCTGATCGTAAAGCTATTTACCAGTTACTTGATGTTGCGATTGGCAATGTTGAAAAAGCGATTGGAAGTGATTTTAATGCGGTAACGGATAAAGGTCCTATTGATCCAACAAGTGAAATCCAGATTTATACTGATGCAAAAATACAGGGTCAGATGTTCCTTTCTGCTTCTAAAGCAGGAGCAAATATCGTTAATAACTGGATGACACCAAATACCCATATTTCACTACCCGTTGACGCAAGTATCGACCAAATGAAAGACAGCGGCGTCGACTGTACAGCGCAAGCACAAAGTGCTTTTGCTAAGCTTGCAAGCGAGGCTGATCCAGAACATCCACAGCAAATTAATGTTAATTTCCAAAACAATAGCTGTATGATTTCTATTGGCGATTACACACCAGACGTTCCAGTACCACCGGTACCTGAAGGTGAGTGGGATCCAGCTAAAGTCTATGATAAGCCATGTGAAAAAGTCATGCATGATGGCCTGTCATACCATAACCAATGGTATACCACAGGTGAAGAACCAACACCTGAAGCATCTGCTAATTGGGGTGTATGGCGTATAGTGGGTAAAGATAGTGATATGTGTACAAATTAATCGTACTGAATGATTACTTCGTAAGTTCAAATAAATAGATTTACTATTTAAGCGAAATTACCCTCACAAAAGCCAGCCTATACCATGCTGGCTTTTTGTTTATTTCGCTGTTGGTGACTTAACCGTTACCTTGCTCTTATCGCGTGAAATAATGTTTTTCAAAACATATATTTATCTCTTTTAATCGTCTAACCACTATCTCTTTTTAAACTATCCATATCGTCAATAATAGTGATTTACAAGTCAAAACCGCTACCACCGCGTTGGATAACCTCTTTTTTTATAAAACCTGACATATCTCTAAAGTTATAGACAAAGCACTGTGAAATGTCTGTGCTATCGGCTAAAACATTAGCAATTCGCAGAGATTAAATTGTTAATGGTAACAACACAAAAACAACGCCATTAATAGCGGTTATGCCCTCGTTTAAACCCAGCCTAATCAAAGGAGTATGATTTGGCAGTAAAAATTACAATACTTAACGCATCTGGAAAATTAAGCCAATACTCAGACTTATTGGAGCACACGATTGGATGTGCCCTTATTAAAATTGGTGAATTCCTTGAAGTATCAAATATTGATATTACTGTTTCTCCATTCCAAACAGGGGAAGAATCCCCGTCAGGCTTAGGCGGTTACGCTCTTAGTGAGCATAGAGTCGAGCTGTTAGTGGACAGCTCTCGAGATGATATTGCTGAAATAATAAAGACAGAGCTTCTTGAAGTTCTAGCGCATGAACTTCACCATGCAGTGAGATTAAGTTTTCACATGCCAACAGGCACCTTGTCACAGCAGTTAATAATGGAAGGTTTAGCGTGCCATTTCGAAAATCTGGTGACCAACGGTAAGCCATCGTCATTATTTAAAGAGCTCGATAACTATGATTGGCGCAACGGACTAGAACAAATGAGCCATCTATTAGACACAAAAGACTTTTCATTAGATAAATTGTTTTTGGGCTCACACCCTGATGAGTTCCCGAAATACGCAGGTTACTGGATTGGATACAATTTAGTTGCTGAATATGCGAAGAATCATAATGCAACCGACGCTGAAATGATAAAGCTAGAACCATCCCACTTTTTAAATGATAAAGTGAAAGCGGCTTGTTAAGCGACAGATAAGAATTATGTCGCGTAGCCGATGCCTATCCGACATGTTGGATAAACCCAAGCACTCTGTAAGCAAATATTGAAAATATATAGAAACTGCTCTCACAAAAAGCCAGCCTATACCATGCTGGCTTTTTGTTTATTTCGCTATTGGTAGCTTAATCGTTACCTTGCTCTTATAGCGTGAAATGATGCTTTTCAGATAAGGGCTTTATCTCTCTTGTCATTGCCCTGCCACTCACCTTTCCAACCATACAGACAGTAACAACTTATAACGCATAATACGATCCAATTTTTAAGACAACAGAAGGTTGGAATATAAACAGTTAGCACACAGTGACAACTAGATTTAATTCTTAACTACTTATATTTAAATACGTTTTTGACTCATTTCATTTTGGCAACGCATGTAAAATACGATGCCTACATAACAAGACAAAAGACATATCATTAATAAGGTTATTTTCATTGACATTCTTATAGTTATTACAGAAACTAACACCGCTTTTAATATTTGCGTAAGCAATTGATTAAAAGGTGCTTAACAGGCTGTCAAACCTGTCCAACAAGCTTGTTGTGCAGAATGACAGCAATGCATAGATGAGTGTCTTCATAGATACCTCCAGTGTTACTGTTACAGTGATAGCATATTCGATATTGAACATACCGCGGCTATTGGTAGTTTTTAAGGCTACGAATGACGGTCTCTGTACCTGTTAATATCCGAAGGAGCGCTCTGATTTTTCAGATGGAGCGCCGCAGTCCTAGCTCCTTCGGTTTTGCCCCTCTAAGGTAACAATGAAAATTCTAATTAAAGATTGGTTTAAACCTCGTAAGTATCTACATTTCGATCTACCTATAAACTCAAAAAAAGCATCAAAAATAGTTACAGACTCGGAAGTTGTTGCAAAACATGCTTTTTATCCTCTTATTAATTACGATATTGTAATTAATAAGATCACCAAAAATCCCATAACTAAAAATATTATGGTATTAGAACCTAAACTAAGACCGATTTCATATCCAGCTCATATTGATAGTCATATATATTCTTATTATTCTAAAATGTTAAACTATAAATATGAAAAAATGATAAAAGAAAATGGGCTAAGTGACTCAATACTTGCTTTTAGAACACTCGGTAAAAGTAATATAGATTTCTCTTTAAATGCATTTGACGAAATTAAGAAATTAGGTGAATGTAGTGCTGTTGCCTTAGATATTACTAAATTTTTTGACACATTAGATCATGAGATACTCAAATTAAAATGGTGCAATCTACTTGATGTTAAAAGACTTCCTAATGATCATTACAATATTTTCAAATCAATAACTAAATATTCTAAAGTAAAAAAAGAAGACTTATATAAGGCTCTAGGAATATCGTTAAATAATCCAAACAAAAAAAGACGTAGAATTTGTGAACCTCATGATTTCAGAGGGATTGTAAGAAAATATAAACTTATAAAGGTACATAAAGACTCATTTGGCATACCTCAAGGGACACCTTTAAGTGCTATGCTATCAAACATTTATATGTTTGATTTTGATTTGAAGATGAACTTTTTTATAACTCAATTAGGTGGTAAGTATTTTCGTTACTGTGATGATATTCTTTTCATCATCCCTAATGAATATAAAAATATAGTTGAACAAACCGCGTCCATTGAAATAAAGCACCTAAAGTTAGAATTAAATAACAAGAAAACAGAAATTAGAAACTTTCAATTTAAAAATAATAAATTGAAATCAGACAAACCTTTACAATACTTGGGATTCATCTTTGATGGAAAAGAAGTATATATACGCTCTTCATCTTTAGCTAGATACTCAAACAGAATGCATAAAGGTGTCAGATTAGCTAAAAAGACAATGATAAAATATAACAAAATAAGAATAGCTAACCAAGAAGAAGAAAGATTGATTTTCAAACGTAAGTTATATAGCCGATATTCTCACTTAGGTAAAAGAAACTTTATAACATACGGACATTCAGCAGCTAAAAAAATGAATAGCACTTCAATTCGTAAGCAATTAGCTCCGTTATTCGAAAGACTGAATTCAGAAATAAACAAAATATAATGTCTCTTTCACCTACAAAAAAGCCAGCACTTAACATGCTGGCTTTTCGTTTATTTAGCTATTGGTAAGCTTATAGCTTATCCCATGCGTCAGCCCAGTATAGGCTTGAACCCGGTGCGTATGAAGCGTTTGCACACCAGCCCGTGTAAGGCCATGGTTTACATTGGTATACGTTACCGTCTGTACCTAATACTTGGTCGCCCGCTTGGTACGCTTTACCCGCTTCATAAGCAGGAACGTCGGTCACTGGTGGCTCAACCGTACCTTGATCTTCTAATACAAACTGGTGACGAGATTCTACTTGCTCACCTTTTGATTGGGCGATCATGCGTAGTGAGTGTTTACCTTCCACTACGTTATTAAGTACCAGTTTAATCGCGCTGTTAGCGGCAAAATCAGCCGTGAAGTTACCGCCGTTTACTGGGTAACCCATTGCGTCAATCACATCAATCTGTACAGAACTTGCTTTGTTCGCGGTGTAATTCAGGTTCAGTGTCGCTGTGCCGTTTGTGATCTTGTAGCTGCTGTTTACGCCCGATAGAGATGCGGTGAAATCTGCTTCTGGTTGTGGTGGTACAACGCCGCCACAGTCGCTATCGCCTGCTTCACGCCAAACACCCCACTCACCCGTTGTGCCTGGTTCTTCACCTTTCGTATACCAACCCGCTAACCAATCTTTACCGTTATGGCTTACTACATCGCCTTCAACGTAAACAACATCTGATTGCCACGGATTAGTACACACGATAGAGCCATCGTTAACTACCACGGTACGCTTTACAGTTACCGTCTGGTTTGCGCTGTCTGTGATTGAGTAAACAAGTTCGTATTGACCCGCAACCGCAGTGTTTACAGTGCCAGATACTGTGATGTTTGCTGTTAGATCGCCATCTTCTGCATCCGATGCTGATACGCCAGCCATGACATCGAAGTTTTCACCGATTTTCACAACTGCATTTGCCACACCAGCGAAGGTTGGTAATGCGCTAAATACGGTTACTTTACGTGGTGATACGGTTTCATTGTTGTCTGAATCTGATACTGAGTAAGTTAGTACATACTCGCCTACACGTTGTGTATCTACCGAGCCAGATACGTTAATTGCTGATGTTAGGGTGCCGTCTTCTTTGTCTGTTGCTGTTACGCCAGCCATTGCATCAAAGTTTGTGCGGTGCTGAACGCGAGCATCCGTTAAACCCATGATCACAGGTTTACCCGGTTGAACAACCGGTGGCACTTGGCTGTGAATGAACGGGCCGTAAGTGTTAATAAAGCTGCTGTTGTACGCTTGACCTGCTTTATTCGTGCCGATATCCCAGTTGATAGACCATGTCATTACACCACGTAGTGGCTGAGATTGTGCTTCAAGGCGTTTGAATGCATCAAACAAATCTTGTGGGTCTTGTACGTAACCTGTTGCTGCGGCATCGATGTTGGTTGGAATACCAAATACAAGTTTATCGTGTGGGATCTTAGTGAAACCACGAGTACCGTTGATCAATGAATCAGCCATGTAGTAGATGAACTCTTCTTTTAGCGCATCATTATTTTGGGCAATCCAACCAATGCCTTCAATGTAAACGCCGTCACCACCTTGGTTGTAAAACTGTGGGTTGATCCAGTCGTAGTAACCTTCAAGACCTGTGATGTAAGGAATGTATTTGCCCGATTCTGTTAGGTACGGGAATTCTGGCGCCATGGTGATAAGGAAGTTTTTACCTTGTGCACGGTAGTGATCTTTAACCATACGCAGTGCCGCTGGAATAACGGTTTGGTTATCCGCCGCATCAATCGCTGCTTGCTCAAGGTCGATATCTAGACCATCGAAACCGTATAAATCTGTTAGACGAATGATTTCATCAGCGAATGCTTGCTCATCGCCTGTTTTCATTTCAACGTGCGCATCAGCGCCACCTAGTGCGATAAGCACAGAGCGACCTTGATCGTTAAGCGCTTTAATTTGGTCGATGAATTGCTGCTCGGTTAAACCCGTTTCCGCATCTAAATGAAACGTCGGAATACGGCCTTCAGCCACGTCGTAAACTTTCATGAAAGAAACATCAACCACGTTATACATTGGGTTAATGTCTTTTAGTGACATCGCAGGTGCATTACCCATTTTATAACCTTGGCCGTCAGCCCAGTTATGCCAGTAACCCACAACAACCCCGCCTTCAGGGTTAACCATTTTGTCACCCGCGTGAGCGGTAAAGCTAATTGCGCAAGACAGTGCCACTGCACTCAATGCAAATAGAGATGTTTTTTTCATGTTATTACTCTTAAAACGACATTGGATAGGCATGTATCTTTAATAAAAGTGCCTAAGATGCGTGGAGCATAACGGAGCTTGTGAGAATCCACAGTGGTGAGATGTAACAGAACATTATTACGGCACGCGGGATCGGTCTTTGATTGGTTCAAATTTGTGACATAGCTATCGTTATTTTTTTGGCGACACCAATATAGAACAGCGTTCAAAATTTAGACCTGCTTTCAGAAAAATATTTTTTTTGATTACCAACGATACTTTTTTGACGCCAAGAAGATCAAATCAGCTGATGACTAATAACCTAAAGAAATTAAAAACAATAACTTAATGCTCACTACGAATATTTACTCGTTACACTTTGTAACATTTACCGTGCAATTACGCAGAAATCTACCAATCATAAATGTAAAAAGCGTGGGTGACATGGGAAAAACAGGAAGAGGATAACGAGGGTATAGAAGTAGGTAGCAAGTAGAAGGGGCGCTTCTACTTGCTGTACCATTACGCGGCTTGAACAGCGCCTTTTTTGAAGAATTTCAGGATTTCTTTAAGCCCCAGTTGCAACGCTAAACAAATAGACGCGGTAACAACAATGGTGGCCCCTGACGGTAGATTCATCTGGTAAGAGAAAATCAACCCCGTTAACGTAAAGCCAAGGCACCATAAAATACTGTGGCACATCATGGATAACATCGATTTTGTATATTGCGCCGCCATGTACGCTGGCATGGTTAGCAGCGCCATCACCAATACAATACCCACCACTTTCACTAAGATAACGCTGGCAATTGCCACCAGCACTAATAATGATAAGTACATGCGTTTTACTTTAACGCCTTTACTCTGCGCAAAATCAGCATCAAAAGACATTAAGACTAGCGAACGATAGTTATAAATCGTGTAAGCACCAATGATGAGTACACTGCCCCCCATCAGATATAACGTCGAGACTGGAACAGTGAGAATACTACCAAACAGGTAACTGCTTAAATCTGCCCCATATCCCGGCGTTAACGCCATTAAGATGATGCCGATTGCCATGCCTAGCGACCAAATCAGACCGATAAAAATATCTAACTGCTCTAGTTTACGCTGACTTAGCACCCCTAATAACAAGGCATTAATCGAAGTAAATACCAAGGTTGTTGGCATTACCGCAGTGCCTGCATAGAAAGCTAACCCCACACCGCCGTATGCTGTGTGAACAATACCACCAGAGAGAAATACTAATCGATTGGTCACGACTAATACGCCAATAATGCCGGCAACAATGCTAACCAGCACTGCTGCAATTAATGCATGTTGAATAAAGTTATATTGTAAGAGCTCGATCATACTAAAGCAGGACTTGTTTTGTGATTGGTTGTAGTTGGCTGAACAAGATCTTGAAGAAAATGGCTGTTCACGCCGTATAAGTGTTGCAACATATCAGACGTTAATGCCTTACTCTGCTGCACTTTCATGGTTTGGTTTAGCCCTAAAATCACATCAATCTGATACTCTAAAATCCCCATATCATGGCTTACCACTAATACTGCAACATCTTTGGGCAGCGCTGATATCAAGGCAAAAAATTGTGCCGTCATGCTTGGATCGACATTACTGGTTGGCTCATCAAGGATTAATAACTTAGGTTGGGCAATCAACGCCCTAGCGACTAATACACGTTGACGCTGCCCGCCGGAAAGATCTTTAAACAGCGTATTTTCTATATGCTCGATATGCATTTGTTGTAATGCTTGGGTTAATAAGGCTGGCAGCGATGCCTTATCTTTTAGCTGCTCTGCATTGGCCCCCATTAATACTACGTCTTTTACTGTGACGGGTAATATTGGATTCAATTTATATTGTTGAGGAACATACCCAATAAGCGCTGGATGGCGACCGGGACGGTCACCAAACAGTGCGAGATTGCCCTGATAACCCGATAATATGCCCAGTAGTAGTTTGACTAATGTCGTTTTACCACCGCCATTGGGTCCAAGTAATGCACAACGTTGACCTTCGTAAAGCTCGAAGTTTATGTCAATTAATGCTTGATGGTTCTTATAAGCAAAACTGACATTCTGTACATCCACAATCTTTTTCATTTTTTCGCTCTTAATGATTCACGTTAGATTCAAACGCGTTCGCAACCGTTAGCAAGTTATTACCCCAATCTTCTGCAAGTGGGTTAATTGCCACCACTTTGCCGCCAATTGCATTCGCAATAACTTTTGCTTGTTCTTTTGAAAACTGCGGCTCAATAAAGATAACTTTAATGTGCTGTTTCTTTGCTGTATCAATCAGTGATTTTAGACGTTGCGCACTGGCTTCTTTACCTTCATTTTGAATAGGCAGTTGACGTAAGCCGTAATCTGTCGCGAAGTAACCCCACGCTGGGTGATACGTCATAAATTGATTATGTGCTGCAGGGATCTTCGCCATAATCGTAATTAAAGCATCATCAATTTGATTGATCTTTTTAGAGAATTTCAGATAATTTTCGCGATATTCTTGCTGGTGCTGAGGATCAATGTTAATTAATGCATCACGAATGTTCATGGCTTGAATACGCACAAGGGCTGGTGATAACCAAATATGTGGGTCTTTAATGCCTGATGCCTCAGGAATACGCTCACCATCGTCGTTATAATCCATTGGCATACGCTCAATACCTTGCTGGGTATCAACAATCGTTAGATCTTTTGCTGAGCTTTTAAATTTGTTTAACCAGCTTTTTTCAAATGGCACACCGATAGAAAAGTAAAGTTTACTCTTGTTAAGTAACACAACTTGGTTTGGTGTTGGTTCGTAATCATCTGGCTCAGCGCCTGCTGGCACCATTACATTGACATTAACATTATTCCCGCCAATTTCTTTCACAAAATACTTTTGTGGGGCAATACTTACCGTTACATCAATTGGCGCTTCTGCAGCCATTGCTTTTGATACTGATAACAAGACGCACAGCGTTGTCATCAATACTATAAATGAAGACTTCTTTTTCATTGATCTATTCCTAATCACGACATGAATAATCCTGAGGTAAACACTCAGAATTGTTATGTTATAACATTTCTTTGTTTTTAATAGTTCGAATATTTATAAAAGAAGCAGTATTAGTTAATTAATAACAATTAACTACCATTAAATATAATAGCATTAAATAACAACCAACCTTCCCCTCTTTTATTTTTTAATTAAATATCATAAAGATATTTAATTAAAAACGTTAACTCTCATTGTTTAATGTTATTATTCTTATTATCAGTGAAATCTTAATTATCGATATTGCTGGTTATTAATAAGTGCTAATTTTACGTGGTCGTGAAATTAGTACACCTTACTCTATATTACTAGACATTATAGAATAATTGACGTGATTAATTTGTCTTCCAACGGCGGATTGCACGGCGATAATTACTGACATCAAAAAATTGCATCTCTTGCGCAATTTGGTGATCATCCCATTGTTTTATCTGTTGTAAATATAAAGCATGCTGCTGGTTAACCTCGCCCAATAATGAACGGTAAGTATGATGATGTGCTTTTAATCGACGTTTTAGCGTGGCAGGGCTCATTAACATCATTTCAGATAACGCATTTAACGACGGGACTTGAACAAGGTTGAAGAGCTATCTTTCAAAGTGACATCCAGATACTGCTTGGGTAAATGCAAGGCAATCATCGGCTGATTGAAATTGACCTTCTCCCAATACATCTGATAATGCTCTTGCCATGGTGGGCATAACCAATCCACCATAACAGACCAAGGTAATTGGGTATCAGCTCGCCAATTAACTAACGATATAACCGAAGTAAAGACATACTCTGTTAACCAACGAAAATAAGCAATACGATCTCGGGAACTCAATGAAGCCTCAATCCCATAAGGATCTTCGACGAAAACATAAACGCCCGAATCATCAAATTGTGTGGTGAGTTTAGATAAAGGGAAGTAGCTCTCAGAGTAAAGCGCTATATTATTCATCAAGGTGTTGACGGTCGGGGCATGGATCAATATATGGCTAGTCGTCGGAAATACACTCGGGATCAATTGCTGCCCAAACAGAAAGCTCAATTCTGGAAACTGCTCTAACTTCGCTACATTACTATGCTGTTTCTGCCACGATTAGTGATCGTTTCCCGCAAGGATTATTCCTTGTTCAAGATGGCTATAACGTTGATGCCTCGTATGACGATCAAAATCAAAACTTCAAAATGGCAGACTGGCGTGACATCGCCAACGCATTGAAACAATAATGAATATAAAAAGGGCTTTGAATTCATCTTCAAAGCCCTTTAAGTATTGTTATTTACTAATAGTCCTATCAAATTATTTCACCATGTTGTTGCTTTTGTACATTGGTGAGAAAACAGGTACGTATAATTTGATAATTTTATTCATGATTGTAGACATGGTTAATTCCTCTGAAAATCAAGTATTAATAAAGTTAAAACAGCATACAAAGTCAGGTTTTATAAGCTTCAACCTTGCTGCTATGTGAGGAATTATAATCAGGCAGACTTAATTTAAAAACGAGAAAAACACCAAGTAAACATTAGATTAACTAATGCGAATAAGTTTTCATTTTGGCGTTATTTTTATTTAAAAAAGAGTCACAAGATTCACACTTAACCTATTGAAAACTTAAGTTCACCAGCAAAAAATCGCTGCTCACTGTCATTATAAGAGCGAGCATAAGTGCAAAATTTCAGGCAGCATATATTTATACTCACCCCACTCGATAGTTGGCACACCAGGTTTTGCTCATGGGCAACATTGCTAGAAATTAAACGTCCAATAACTAATGCGATATATGAGTTCTTCAATATAAACGTCTTTTTATTTATTATTGAATTAGCTTTTATTTTACAATTATTATTTTGTAAAAACATCGCAACCTTATATTTTCCATATCAATAAAGCCACAAATAAAAAATATAAAACCATTTATTTAAATAATTAAAAAATGACACTTATTAAACATATATTTAATTTTTAAGTTTAATTAAAAATAATATTAAATTTAGTTTTATTTTTTGTGACAAAGCTCAAATTTGTTACGAGAGTATAATATGGTTTTATTAAGAAAAAGCGCATGAATGCGATTTAAAATACGTAAATTTACGTTTTATACTTTAAGAAACACTACGAAAAACTAAGAAGTAGCAATAAAACGCTATGAAACTAATAAAAATACGGCTATATATTGTTCACTTATTATTAGCCGAATGAAACATATACTCGCTAAAACAAAATAATGAGTTATTTTTGTCTTATCTGTTGTCAGATATATCTATTAGTAGATCCAGATCGCTTTCATCATTTCTTTATATATTTATCACCAGTCCATAATATATAATGAGTTAAAATAATAATGAGTTTTAAAGTCTGTAAAGGTTTAGCAATGGAAATTCGTGAATTTAAGATAACAGGTATAATTCAGCAGGGAGCAAACCATCGAGAAATTGATTCGGTCATTAGCTCGACATCAAGCATCGAAGCTTTCAATACTTTCATTAATGAGAACCCAACGATCAGAGATGGATTCAGACTTGAATGCCATAACAATAGTGATCAGTCTGATACCGCGATATATAGCAACGCCAGTAACATGACCAAACTGACAATTTGTTTGGGCTAACATAGCCGGTACTGAGATAAAACGACCGCCTATATCATAAAAACTGTATCGTCGTGGATAGCCTCTCATAACGTTACGGTTTTTATTCATCAACACGTTAAATACTTCCCTCTTCTTATTGTGGTCGTTCTCGGAATATTAACAACAGCATTAGCGTACCACACCAACCTCAACGCTTTTATTTAGATCAAGCATTTCTTTCTTCTCTCTCACTTATTTACCGCTCAAGATTAAATGCTATGCATATACTCACGTTATAACTCAAGGTTCAACGTGGAGTAGCACCATGAAAATAACAACGCTGATCGCCTTATTCATGCTACTTTTCTCGCCGTTATCATCCGCTGCTATTCACAAAACATACTACCCCACAGGTGAACTAAGAAGTCTAGATAACTATGTGAACGGTAAGCTCGAAGGGCTACGAAAAGGCTTTTACAAAAATGGCGTGTTAAGAACTGAGGGCTATTTTAAAAATGGCAAACCCGAAGGCATGGTAAAGAGCTATTACGACAATGGAGCACTTCAGCTTGTTGGCTATTTTCGTAACGGCTACCCACATGGCCCCAGCAAAATTTATTATAAAAGTGGCGCACTCAAATACGAAGAAAACTATCTTAATGGGCAAACGCATGGGCTGTTAAAGGCTTACTACCAACATGGTGGGATCAAACTTGAAGAGAACTATGTTAATGGCAAACCTAGGGGAAGTTTAAAAGGCTACTATGATGACGGTACGCTAGAGTTTGAAGAAAATTACCGTAGAGGTAAGCTCAATGGCGTAGCAAAAAGCTACTTTAGAAATGGGCAATTAAAGGTTGAGGAATATTATGTTGATGGCAAAAAAAATGGGGTGGTAAAAATATACAACAAGCAAGGTGAGCAAATTGGTCGATTACGTTATAAGAACGATGAATTAATTGACAGCAATAAGCCATAGCTCATAGCTCATAGCTCATAGCTCATAGCTCATAGCAGCGTGATAGTTTTCCTATCATCCAAAATAAAAAATGGATAGGAACTCTCGCCCCTATCCATTTTATTCTTCATCAATATTTCGCTTATATGGCAGCGTATTACATACCAGCGCTTAAGTGCATGCCATAGAAGAAGCCACGGCCGATTAGCTCTGCTACCACAATCATGGTAAATGCCATAGCCATCGGTAGTACTGTTACATTTTTACGCTGAACCACAGGTAATAACCACAGCACCATTGCAGCGACGATTAAGACAATACGGGCTATCTGCAAGCTTGTGTGCTGTGGCACTACCGCTAATGCCGTCGTCACACTGGTTTCAATACTCGCTAGGTGCGATGAAAGCAACATCACAACCATTACTACCGCGAACATCCCCACCAACCCCATAACAGGTAGCAGCTTGTTCGCTACTGTGCTGTCATGTTTTGCCACTGATAACAGGAGTTGTGCCAATGCTGTACCGCTGATCAGCATAGTGATCACAAATGCTGCTGGCGTTAACGGTGTGTACCACGTAGGCACAGTATCAATCATGTATACCATGGTCATCGCATACATAAAGGCAACGCCCACCAGCATCGCACCGATCATTAGGGCTTTGCGGATTGCTACACTGCCAACGTTTAATACCGACAATAACCAGAACATGCCACCTAAAGCGAAGAACGCACTCCCCGTTGCAATTTCATTTGATAACCAAGAGCTACCCAGCATATTCAACGCATTCATTGCGCGCAGTGGGCTACCAAGGTGCATAATCGATGCAAGGAAACCCAATCCCATTATCGCCCATAAACCGAACATCGCTTTATGAAGACGCTTTTCTGCAGCGAGTGACAGTTGCTTTGTTAACATCATGGTAGCTAACACTAAAAATGCACCTACCGATGTTTGTGCCAATACCGTAAAGACGATAAGCGGCCATTCATGCCATGCCATATTACACTTCCTTCGGGTTAGCCAAGTGACCTGTGGTGTCTCCACAAGGACGCGCATGGCGGTTCGGTTTAATGATGATGTTTGGTTGCGTTAATGATGCTTTTGGTAGCGGTGCCACTTCTGCATGACTGCCGTATTTGGCACGTAGCTCTGCAATAGGGCCAAACTCCAACGCACGTAGCGGACAAGAATCAACACAAATAGGCTGTAGCCCTTGACCAACTCGCTCATAACAACCATCACACTTGGTCATGTGACCTTTTTCAGCATTGTATTGTGGTGCGCCGTAAGGACATGCCATGCCACAGTACTGACAACCGATACATTTTTCAGTGTCGACAACCACAAAGCCGTCTTCTTTACGCTTGTGCATCGCGCCGCTTGGACAAACTTTGGTACAAGCAGGTTTAGTACAGTGATTACACGCCATCGATACATAGTAAGAAAACACGTCTTGACGCCAAGTGCCGTTATCTTCTACCCAGTTACCACCCGCATATTCGTATACACGACGGAAGTTAACCCCAACATCTAAATCTTTGTTGTCTTTACAAGCAAGCTGACACGTTTTACAACCGGTGCACTTACTTGAATCAATATAAAAGCCGTATTGTTTCATGCTTTAACCTTATGCCTTTTTCACCAGTTGAACTTCCACTAAGTTAGTGTGCTGTGGGTTACCTTTCGCCAGCGGACTCGGACGCTGAGAGGTTAATACGTTGATACAGCCACCTTTATCGACTTTACGTTTATCAGGGGCATACCAAGCACCTTCACCCAGAGCAACTACACCCGGCAGAATACGTGGGGTGACTTTGGCTGGAATTTGAGTTTCACCGCGATCGTTGAAAATACGGATCAAATCGCCGTTTTCGATACCACGTTGCTGGGCATCAATCGGGTTAATCCACATTTCTTGACGTGCCGCTTCTTTGATCACATCAACATTGCCATAGGTTGAGTGACAACGGGCTTTGTAGTGGAAACCAGTTAACTGCAGTGGGAATTGCTCACGCTGTTTTGAATCCCAACCATCAAACGTTGACACATAGATAGGCAGTGGATGGATCACTTCGTCTTCTTGAAGTTCCCATGTTGCCGCTAGGTGTGCTAAACGCTCAGAGTAGATCTCAATCTTGCCCGATGGTGTGGTTAACGGGTTTTTCTCTGGATCTTCACGGAAGTCTTTGTAAGCAACAAAGTGGCCGTTTGGATCGCGACGCTTGTAGATACCTAGCTTACGCATGGTTTCAAAATCAGGCAGTGATGGATCTTGCTCACGAGTTAACGCATACAAGTGACGTAGCCATCCTTCTTGATCACGACCTTCGGTAAACTGCTCACCCACGCCCATGCGTTTTGAAATTTCAGAACACATTTCGTAAATACCTTTGGCTTCAAACTGCGGTTCAATCGCTTTATCGGCAAAAATGAAATACGGCATGTTGGCTGCTTTAGTATCCATACAGAAATCAGATTGCTCTGAGGTTGTAAGATCAGGCAGGACGATATCGGCATATTTTGCCGATGACGTCATGTGGTTATCAATCACCACAATCAGCTCACAGGCTTTGTCATCTTGTAAGATCTCGTGGGTTTTGTTGATATCAGAATGCTGATTGATCAAACAGTTACCCGCGTAGTTCCAAATCATTTTAATTGGTGATTTGAGCTGTTTAACGCCACGGACACCATCACGTAGATCGGTCATTTCAGTGCCGCGAACAATCGCATCTGTCCATAGGAACATAGGGATCGACGCTTCAATCGGGTTCGTTAAGGTTGGGAAACGGACAAACGGAATGTTGTAGTCAGATTCACGCGCCCCCGTACCACCACCGTTAATACCCACGTTACCTGTAAGCAGTGCTAACATTGCGATCGCACGACAGGCAATTTCACCATTAGCGGTACGCTGTAAGCCCCAGCCTTGTAATACCGCACAAGGTTTGGTTGAGCCAATTTCACGGGCGGTTTTAATAATGGTATCAACCGGAATGCCGGTAATTTTTGCTGCCCACTCAGGGGTTTTCACAATACCGTCTTCGCCTTCACCTAAGATGTAAGACTTGTAGTCACTCTTCGCTGGCGCTGATGCTGGTAAAGTTTTCTCATCGTAACCGACACAGTATTTATCCAAGAATGGCTGATCGACCAAATCTTCTTTGATCATCACATACGCCATTGCCGCAACAAATGCTGCGTCTGTACCTGGACGAATTGGGATCCACTCATCTTCACGACCACCCGCAGTGTCGGTATAACGAGGATCAACCATGATCATGCGCGCTTTTGAACGCTCTTTTGATTCCATTAAGTGATGGATCAAACCGCCGCCAGACATACGAGTTTCAGCCGGGTTATTACCAAACTGTACAATTAACTTGGTGTTTTCAAGATCAGAGAACGAGTTACCCGCCCCCCAGCCACCATAGGTGTAGTTAAGGCCTTCTTTGATTTGTGCTGTTGAGTAGTCGCCGTAATGATTTAAGTAACCACCACATAGGTTCATCATACGTGCCACAAGCGAGCCTGCTGGCGGCCATGATTTAGTAACGGTGCCGCCAAGCGTACCTGTACCATAGTTCAGATAGATCGCTTCGTTACCGTGATCTTTGATGATTCGCTTCATATTGTTAGCGATTTCATCATACGCCTCATCCCATGAAATACGTTTGAATTTACCTTCACCACGATTTCCGACACGTTTCATTGGGTACTTCAAACGATCAGGGTTGTAAACACGGCGACGCATTGAACGGCCACGTAAACACGCACGCACTTGGTGATTACCGTATTCATCATCACCTGTGTTATCGGTTTCAACCCATTTGATTTCACCATCAACCACATGCATACGTAATGGACAACGGCTACCACAGTTAACGGTGCACGCACTCCAGACGATTTTTTCATTCACCGCTTGCTCTGTCGCGGCAGCAACAGGGCTTGATTTAAATGGCAGGGTCATGGCGCTGGCAGTCGCAGCCAATCCACCGACAGCACTCGACGTTTTCATAAAATCACGTCTTGATAGGCCACCGGAAATCATTGCTTTCAGTGTGTTTTTCATAGGACAACTACTCATAAAAAATGCGAAAAGACTCTCGCGGTCTTTTTCTGGGCGTTCTTTTACACTGAAATTACAGAGAGAATTATTGCGCTAAATCAACAAATCGTATTTGCAATATGAAATTCCATAATTGTTAAATCACAACTGAGAAGTTAGTCACAAATTTATACAACATGAAATTTTCACCAATATTTAACAAACATTTAATAACATAATTAAATGCAATTGCTTGTTTTGTTTTTTTGACCAAGCGCAATTTTTTCCGCTTATGAACTCGGTATGCTCCGCCAAAAATTTATCAAGTATTCTCTATGCATTACGAAGCTACACTTTTTCGCCTTCTTGGTGGTCTTTTGTTCTACTCACCAACATCAAACAATGGCACAGCCATCTTGCAAGCCTTCACAGATCAAGATGATGATTTATTAAAAAATATTGCAGAGCTTGCCCGTGTTGTTAACACGGAAAATCTCGAAGCTGATCACTTTCAATTACTGCAAGGCAGTGGTGATATGCCATGTCCACCATGGGGATCGGCGTATTTAGATAAAGAAAATGCCTTATTTGGCTCATCAACATTGGCATACCGTGAGTTTACTCGCCAACAAGGTTTAGCCTGCGATACGGGTATGCGAGAGCCAGAAGATCACATCGGTTTAATGCTAATGCTGGTGTCGTTATTACTTGAGCAAGATAATCAAGCAGCAGCAAATCAGTTGCTCAGTGAGCACCTAATGCCCTTTGCGCCTTTCATGCTTGAAAGCATGCAGCAACATGCCCAAACCGCTTTTTACCAACAACTGGCCGCTTATACACAGGCATGGTTAAGCATCTATTGTGAAGAGCAACAGTTACAAATCGCATCACACCGTAACTACTGGCAAGAGAGCGAATAATGAAAACCGATAGCACCGAATCGATGCCTAACGAACATGAAATAAACCACAGTCGCCGTGGTTTATTTCGTGCGCTGTCGCGCGGTGTATCGCAATCTGCCAATACCCTAAAAGCTGACAGTATTAATACAGGAAGGCCACTCGGTGCTGTCGAAGAAAGCCTATTTTCTCGTTTATGTAATAACTGCGAAAAGTGTGTCGCGGCTTGCCCACAGAATATCTTGGCAATGGGAACAAGTGGGCCTGTAATGGATCTGAGTTTTAACCATTGCACCTTTTGCCAAGCCTGTATTCATGCTTGTGATACTCAAGCACTGAATACTCTTAACACCACAGATACAGGCTGGCGTCCAACTTTTAGTAAAAGCTGTAACGCTAAGATTTTTGATAATTGCCAAGAGTGTGTTGATGATTGCCCCAAACAAGCACTCAGCCTTATCGCTAACAGCACGCCAATCTTAAATGATGATTGTAATGGCTGCGGTGAATGTCTATCGAGTTGTTATATCGGGGCGGTGTCTTAATTATATTCTGCGCTCGAATGTTCCTTTTACTCTAAGTAACATTCGTTCTAAAAAGATAATAATGTAAGTTAATTTATTGCAAGAAAAACACTTTATTTATCAAATAACAAAATGGATAGCAGCATTAGCTCCTATCCATTTTTATATTAAGGCTAAACACATTTATCAAGGGGGAATCAATACAGTGATATTATTTAAAATATGTTATCTAGTTACTTGACGGTATTAATACGCTATCAATTACGTGAATTACACCATTACTGGCTTTCACATCGGCGTTAATAACCTTTGCATCATTAATCATTACGTTGCCGTTATCGACAGTAATATTAACTTTCTGACCTTCAAGTGTTGTCGCGTCATTTAATTTAACCACATCATCTGCCATAACTTTTCCAGATATAACGTGGTAAGTGAGGATATCAATCAACTTTTGTTTATTCTCAGGTTTTAACAATGTTTCAACAGTACCAGCAGGAAGTTTACTGAATGCTTCATCTGTTGGCGCTAATACGGTAAATGGCCCCGTTCCCTTGAGTGTATCAACCAGACCCGCGGCTTTTACGGCAGTAACAAGCGTGTTGAATGATCCATTTCCAACGGCAATATCAACAATATCCTCTTTCTCTCCATGATGCCCAGCTTGAGCATTAACACTGACTAAACTTCCTACTAGAATTGATGCTGAAATAAGTACTGTTTTTAACATGGTTAACCCTCTAACGACTAAGAAATTAAATGGTTCAATCTCATTTACGTATTCATTTTTTAGAAGGATCAACAACGGGTGAGATAAATTTTACTTCGTAACGAATCTATCACAAGAAACTAGCAATAATTAAATGAATAAACGGTAGTCCATATTTTATATTCTTAAATCAACCCCTTTAAAATAATAACCACTTCATCAACCACTGTTATTTATTATAAAAACTTTTCTTTATATTGAAATTTAGGCATCACTTAATACTGACGCATTAATACTTAATCGATGTTGAACAAATTAAAAACAAAATAATTATTACACTTTTAATTAATTGAAAGTTTACATTACTTTTTTGATCGCTTTTTAATTCTGTTTCTTATGTATATTAAATATAACACCGCTTAAAAATTACACAATATAAAAGGGGTTATATATGAAATTAGAAAATAAAGTCGCTATTATTACAGGTGCAGCAAGTGGAATTGGTCGCGCTATTGCTTTTGAATATGCTAAAGAAGGCGCTAAAGTTATTGTTGCTGATCTCGATATTGATGCTGCTGAAAAAACGGTCGCTGAAATCAAAAATAACGGTTCAGAAGCGCTCGCTATTTCAATGAACGTGACTAATGAAGAACAAGTCAATAATGATATTCAAACGGTTATTGATAACTTTGGTCGAATCGATATTTTAGTTGCTAATGCAGGATATCAACATATCGCGTCTGTTGAAGAATTAACTTATCAACAATGGAAAGATTTACTCTCAGTACACTTAGATGGTGCCTTCTTAACAACTAAAGCGTGTTTAAAACACATGTACAAACAAAAATCAGGCTCAATTATTTATATGGGCTCAGTTCATAGTAAAGAAGCCTCCAAATTAAAAGCCCCATACGTTACAGCCAAGCATGGTCTGATTGGCTTATGTGAAGTTGTTGCCAAAGAAGGCGCTGAATATAACGTGAGAGCGAATGTTATTTGCCCTGGTTACGTTAAAACCCCCTTAGTCGAAAAACAAATTCCAGAGCAAGCAAAAGAATTAGGCATCACTGAAGATGAAGTAATTAAAAATGTGATGTTAAAAGATACGGTTGATGGCCAATTTTCAACAATGAAAGACATCGCGCAAGCCGCTGTTGTTTTTGCTAGCTGGGAAACTAATGCCTTAACAGGGCAGTCTCTTGTCGTTAGCCATGGCTGGTTTATGCAATAACACTATTCACTGTTTAATCCCCCTCTGACTTTGAATTTTAATTTGACGGTTCAAAGTCAGTAACACGTATTTAGCCATTTTCTATAAGGCATTACCCATGCAGAAAAAAACCAATAAAAAGATTGTTTATGTCTTCCAAGGTGGCGGAGCGTTAGGCTCTTACCAATTAGGGGCATTTCAAGCGTTAAATGAAAAAGGTTTTGACCCAGATTCTATTATCGGTATTTCTATTGGCGCGATTAATGCCGCCATTATTGCGGGTAATAAACCAGAAAATAGATTGAAAAACCTTGAGATATTTTGGGAAAGAGTGACCTCTTCTATTTCTTTTTCAAATCTCTTTTTTAACGTCGATAATAAAATGAAAAACTGGGCAGATGCGCAACAAGCAATATGGCAAGGTCAACCCGGATTTTTTAAACCTAAATTATGGCCCAGCGAATTTGAAACGTATAAAACATCAGAGTTAAGTTACTATGACACCTCACCGTTAAAAGAAACACTCAATGAACTGATCGATTTTGATTATTTAAATCAAAAGCAAATTAGATTAAGTCTCTGTGCGGTCGATCTTGAAAGTGGTGATTTTAAAACATTCGATAGTTTTCATGAAACCATCACAGCTGAACATATTATGGCAAGTGGTGCGATGCCACCGGGTTTTCCACCTGTTGAAATTGATGGAAAATATTATATCGATGGTGGGTTATATTCAAATACACCGATTATGTCGATATTAGAAAGAATATTAAATAACCCTGATGGTCGTCGAAATAAACTGTGCTTCATGGTCGACTTGTTTTCAGCCAAAGGTGAATTACCAACCAACATGAATGCATTAGCTGAAAGAGTGAAAGATATTCAATTTTCTTCAAGAACTCGAAGAGCATCTTATCTTTATTCAACCTCTAAAAATCTGTGTTCTGCTATTACTTACTTAACGCAATTTTTATCGGAAGAAGATAAGAAAGATCCAAAAGTTCAAGAAATATTAAAATTAAGTCATACCAATAGCCTCGAGATTGTTCATTTAATTTATAAGTCTCAACAGGCTGAACTTGAAAGTAAAGACTATAACTTCAGCAAAGAAAATTATTATCGCCATCGAGATAATGGTTACAAAGACACTCTCGCACTTTATCAAAAAGATCATAAACAATGGTTAATCGATGAAAATGACAACGATATCCATATTTATACACTAGATGAAGATCTTCTTTAAAAACAGATAGAGATAAATTATGAAAATAGAACAAATAAAAAGTAATGCTTTTTCTATGCCGATCACAACCCCTTCGGCACCTCTCATCGATTATAAATTTAAAAATAGAGAGTATCTGATCATCTCTTATGAAACTGACATCGAATTATTAAAAGAAGTGGTACCAGAGCCCTTAAAAGTGATCAGTAATGTGGTGCATTTTGAATTTATGAAAATGCCAGATTCAGCTGGGTTCGGAAGCTTTAAAGAATCAGGTCAAGTGATTGAAGTTGAGTACAATGGTAGGAAAGGACTTTATAGTCACCTGATGTTTGTTGATGATGTCGCCTCTATTGTAGCCGGCAGAGAAATTTGGGGCTTTCCTAAAAAATACGGTTTTCCCTCACTCGATGTCGATGTTGACACCCTCACTGGGCGATTAAAATACAATCAAACCGACGTCGCTATTGGCACAATGGGCTATAAATATTACGAAGGTGATACTGCTGCAACAAAATCAGCACTCGAAACCACACCTAATTATATTTTAAAGGTAATCCCCAGTGTGACAGGAAAAGGCACTGACGTTTGCCAATTAATTGAATATTACATGGCAGATGTAAACGTTAAAGGCGTGTGGACAGGCCCAGCAGCGCTTCAGTTATTCGAACATGCCTTAGCGCCAGTTGCTCAACTACCTATCAAAAAAGTCGTTGGGGGTAAGCATCAAATCGTCGACTTTACGCTTTCATACGGTAACGTTTTGTTCGATTATCTTAAATAGTTTTATTCTATATTCATTACTATAAATACATTTATCCCTAAGAAAATCATCAGATAATACTATCGTTATCCTCATAAATAAGAACAGGCATAACGACATAGCTTATGCGATGATTTTCTTATCTTACTTTAAAAGATTCATGCTTGTGATACTCAAGCACTGAATACCCTTAACACCACAGATACAGGCTGGCGTCCAACTTTTAGTAAAAGCTGTAACGCTAAGATTTTTGATAATTGCCAAGAGTGTGTTGATGATTGCCCCAAACAAGCACTCAGCCTTATCGCTAACAGCACGTCAATCTTAAATGATGATTGTAATGGCTGCGGTGAGTGTCTATCGAGCTGTTATATCGGGCCGGTATCTTAATCTTTTATCTTCTCTGACTGTTATTGAGTTAAGTGCTGCTTTAAAAAATCAATAAAGCATTGAATGCGATAAGGGATATAAACATCTTTTGGGTACACCGCATACATAGGTAGTGTTTGCTCTTGGTATTCAGGTAACACTTCCACTAATTTACCCTGTGCTAATCCTTGAGATGCCATCCAAGGCGGAAAAATCCCAACGCCTAAACCACATAATGTCGCTTCTAATAACACATCACCATCATCGCATTTCAATGCCCCACTGACAGCCACCGCATGGGACTGTCCATTGCCTGTTAGCGTCCACGTTTGCTGTGCGCTTAAACGTGAATAAAGCAAACATTGATGCTTGGCTAAGTTAGCGGGTATTAAAATTGGCTCCGATTTATCAATATAACTCTTTGATGCATAAAGCTTGAGTGGGTTATCCATCAAGTGGCGCGCAACCAGGTTCGAATCTTCGAGTTTGCGGGCACGAATGGCTAAATCTACCCCTTCAGTAATTAAATCCACATGACGATCACTGACTAATAGCTCAACCGAGATATTCGGATATTGCGCAAAAAACGTTGGCAGTAATGGGGTTAATAAAATACGCCCGAATGCAACAGGTACTGCGATACGAATATGTCCCGCCAATTGCTGAACATCATCATGAAGGCTGGCTTCTGTTTCCTCAACTTGCGCCAAGATCCGTAAACAACTTTCAAAATAGCGGCTCCCTGCAGGTGTAAGGGAGTGATCTCGACTACTACGTTTAAGTAACTTAACGCCTAAGCTCGTTTCTAATGCGGCAATCCGTTTACTGATTGTCGTTTGCGTCGTATTTAACTCTCGTCCTGTGGCTGAAAAACTGCCCGTTTGTACCACTCGCACAAACGCTTTCATGGCTTCAAATCGATCCACTTAATTATTCCAAAATTGAATAGATGGTATTCACATTATCATAGTTCTCAAACTTTTTTGCATAACTATACTAAGCCTCAACAACACAAAATACGAGACTAACCCAATGGATATGCAACAAAAACTTCAAGAACTCCTCGATAAACAAACCATTACTGAAGTGATGTTTCGCTTTGCTCGCGCCCTTGATCGTGTCGATGGGACTTTGATGAAAGAAACGTATTGGGAAGATGCGATTGAAGAACACCAAGATCCTATTTTCCCTGAGCTATTCTTTTACAACGACAACGCACACAAATTTGTCGATCCTGCAATGGAAGGTTTTAAGCAGCTTAAGGCAACTCAACATCGTATCAGCAACCCGTTAATTGAAATTGAGGGCGATAATGCGACCGCAGAATGTTATGTCTGGGCATATCATCTCCATGAAGAAAATGGTGTCGATAAAGAAGGTATTTTAGGTGGTCGTCATCATTTCAAATTTGAACGTCGTAACGACATCTGGAAGATCAAACATCGCTCAACCGTCTTTGACTGGAACCAAAACCAAGTAGCAACTGCGATTTGGTCGGAAAATTACGATAATAAATACAAAGGCAAACGCGATAAAAGTGATGAAAGCTATCAATATCTAACTCGTCAATAACTAAGGAGTTTACCATGACACAGCAAAAGTTTTTGGCTGGTGCAACATTTCCAGATATTCAAGTACCAACGCTAGAAGAAGAAACCATCACATTAGGTAAACCCAATACGCCATTTGATTGGAAAATGGTCGTGGTTTACCGAGGACAACACTGCCCATTATGTACCCGTTATCTGAACGAGTTAGAAACGTTAGCCGCTGAATATAATAAGATTGGCGTTGATGTGGTTGCCGTTTCTGCCGATAGCAAAGCGCAGTTAGAGCTGCATAAAACCAAGTTAAATGTGAACTACCCGTTAGCCTATGGGTTAACCGTAGAGCAAATGCAGCAATTAGGGCTATATCTATCGGTGCCACGATCTGAAAAAGAAACCGATCATGTCTTTGCCGAACCCGCTATTTTCGTGATTAACGCAAAAGGTAAAGTCCAAGTATTAGATATGTCTAACGGCCCATTTGCACGTCCAGATCTTAAGGTACTGTTACAAGGTTTAAGCTTTATTCGTAACCCAGAAAATAACTATCCAATCCGTGGTACTTATTAACCCTATCTCCAAGTATTCACCAAATCACTTAGGTGCAAGACGAGACTTAGGTATCTTTATTAAAATAGCTATCTGGTTGTCTAATATCATTAACCATGATAGCTATTTCTCGCTGCTGCTTATTCTCCCCTTAAACCACTCATTCCTCATAACGACCACTCATCGCACTATCCTGCCACTGACCTATTAACTAAATGCAGCTAACTAAAAAGACAAATACCATACACCCTAGCTTCCCCCTACAATATTAAGGACAATTGCTATGATGTGGTTTCTGACCTGTGTTGCCGCGCTTATTGGTGGCTACTTTATTTACGGTGCTTTCGTAGAGAAAGTATTCGGTATAAAAGAACACCGTAAAACCCCTGCACATACCAAAACAGATGGTGTCGACTTTGTTCCTATGTCGACAAAGCGTGTCTACCTCGTCCAGCTACTCAATATCGCCGGTGTTGGTCCTATTTTTGGCCCTATCATGGGTGCGCTGTATGGCCCTGCTGCCATGCTCTGGATTGTGGTTGGCTGCATTTTCGCAGGTGCTGTTCACGATTACTTCTCTGGTATGTTATCTATCCGTAATGGCGGCGCATCAGTACCGAGCATTACAGGTCGTTACTTAGGCAATGGCGCAAAACACTTTATGAACCTTTTTGCCATTGTTCTACTCTTGCTTGTCGGTGTGGTCTTTGTTTCTGCTCCTGCCGATATGATCACTAACCTTATCAACGACCAAACCAGCCTAAGCGTTAATGTAACTACTATGGTTGTGCTTATTTTTGGTTACTACATTCTGGCAACGATTGTACCTGTCGATAAGATCATTGGTCGCTTCTACCCATTATTTGGTGCTCTTCTCATTTTCATGTCTGTGGGCTTAATGGCAGCCATTGCGTTCTCTAGTGAACATACCGTAATGGGTGATTTCAAAGTGAGCGAAATGTTCACTAACTTAAACCCGAATGACATGCCACTATGGCCTGCATTGTTCATTACTATCGCTTGTGGTGCTATCTCTGGTTTCCATGCGACACAATCGCCATTAATGGCGCGCTGTATGCACAATGAGAAAAATGGCCGCTTCGTATTCTACGGTGCGATGATCGGTGAAGGTGTGATTGCGCTAATTTGGTGTGCTATTGCTCTGTCTTTCTTCGGCTCACTTGAATCACTATCAGAAGCGGTGAAAAGTGGTGGTCCGGGTAACGTAGTTTACAGTGCATCCTTTGGTTTACTGGGTACGTTTGGTGGCATCTTGGCGTTCTTAGGTGTTGTGATTCTACCTATTACCTCTGGTGATACTGCGTTTCGTTCAAGCCGTTTGATCTTAGCTGAGTACTTCAATGTTGAGCAAAAAACATTGCGTAATCGTCTACTTATGGCTGTTCCATTGTTTGTATTAGGTGGCATTTTAACCCAAGTCGATTTCGGGATTATCTGGCGTTACTTCGGCTTTGCTAACCAAACCACAGCTGTAATGATGCTTTGGACGGCTTCTGCTTACTTGCTTCGCCATAATAAATTGCACTGGATCACGACAGTTCCAGCCATCTTTATGACAACGGTATGTGTGACCTTCATTTTAAATAACAGCACATTAGGTTTCGGCTTACCAATGCAGATCTCAACCATCGTAGGTATTGTATTCTCGCTATTCGTAACAGGTTACGTAATAAAGATATCGAAAGGAAAAGGTGATACTGACTTTGCCGATGAGGAAGAAATAAAAGCAACGTCAGAAATAGCATAATCACAAACATTAATTTGCTTGATTCCTCAATCTAAGAGCCTGCGCACCGCAGGCTTTTTTTGTTTGCCTTACAATCGCGCATTATTTTTATCATGAGCTCCAATATGGAATTGATAGTCTCTTTGCTACAGCAAATGTGTGTTTACTTAGTACTGGCTTATATGCTGAGTAAGACCCCCATTATTTTGCCTTTGTTGAGCATTTCTTCTCGTTTAAGCCATAAGCTAATCTGTTATGTGCTATTTTCTGGTTTTTGTATTCTCGGTACCTACTTCGGCTTACATATCGACGATGCAATTGCGAACACCCGTGCTATTGGTGCCGTTATGGGTGGGCTTTTTGGTGGCCCTGTGGTGGGTTTTGCCGTTGGTTTAACGGGCGGTATTCATCGCTATACTCTTGGTGGCTTTACCGATCTTGCCTGTACCATTTCGACCACTGCTGAAGGCTTAATTGGTGGCTTATTACATGTCTACCTGCTTAAACGTAACAAAGGCACATTGTTATTTAACCCTTGCATGGTATTTGGTGTCACCTTTGTTGCTGAAGTAGTGCAGATGATCATCTTAATCACTGTCGCCAAACCTTTTGACCAAGCCTATGAGCTCGTTTCTACCATTGCCGTTCCAATGATCATTGCCAATTCCGTAGGTGCGGCACTGTTTATGAGTATTCTGCAAGATCGTAAAACAATCTTTGAAAAATACTCTGCGGCCTTTTCTCGCCGTGCTTTAACCATTGCAGATCGCTCGGTCGGTATTCTTAGTACTGGCTTTAACAGTGACAATGCCAATAAGATCGCCCGTATTATTTATGAAGAAACCAAGGTCGGTGCCGTTGCGATCACAGACCAAGAAAAACTTTTAGCCTTTGTGGGGATCGGGGATGATCACCATAAGCCAAACACCCCTATTTCTTCACAAAGCACCTTAGATTCGATAGAACAAAATGACATCATCTACCTTGATGGTCGTGAATCCCCATATCAATGCTCTCTCGCCCATGACTGTAAGCTTGGTTCGGCGCTTATCATTCCACTACGCGCAGGCAATCAAGTTGTCGGCACTATTAAGTTATATGAGCCAAAACGTAAACTGTTTTCAACCGCTAACATGTCAATGGCAGAAGGTATTGCACAGCTACTATCCAGCCAAATTCTTTACGGTGATTACTTGCAGCAACAAACCTTATTATCACAAGCCGAAATTAAACTGCTACATGCGCAAGTGAATCCTCACTTTTTGTTTAATGCCCTTAATACCATCAGTGCCATCACAAGACGCGATCCAGATAAAGCCCGAAAGCTTATTCAAAACTTATCGCAATTTTTCCGTAGTAACTTAAAGCAAAATATTAACACCGTAACGCTACGAGAAGAGTTGGCACACGTAAACGCCTACCTCACTATAGAAAAAGCCCGTTTTACGGATCGTCTTGATGTCGACATTAATATTCAACATGAATTACTTGATACCAAACTGCCCAGTTTTACGCTTCAACCTCTGGTAGAGAACGCTATCAAACATGGTATTTCTACACTGTTAGAAGGTGGAATAGTGAAGATTTATAGCCAACCTCACCCATTGGGCTACGAAATCACGGTTGAAGATAATGCAGGAAGTTATCAGCCACCAGCAGATACCCATGTCGGATTGGGAATGGAGATAGTAGATAAACGCTTATCCAATCAATTTGGTCGTGATTCAACGCTAAAAATCACATGCACACAGCACCAATTTACCCAAATAAGTTTTATTATCCCCAACGCACAATAAGTACAGCAAATCACATAAAAGGTAAGCTTGGATGTTAACTGCTCTTGTCATTGATGATGAACAATTTGCCCGTGAAGAGCTGGCAGAACTATTGGAAGAAACAGGCTATGTTACGGTGATTGGTGAAGCGCCAAACGCTATCATTGGGCTAAAGAAAATCAATGAGCTAAAGCCAGATATTGTCTTTGTTGATATTCAAATGCCACAAGTAACAGGTATTGAACTATTAAGCATGCTCGATCCTGAAACTATGCCCTATGTAGTGTTTGTAACCGCTTACGATCATTATGCTATTCAAGCGTTTGAAGAGAATGCTTTTGATTATTTATTGAAGCCAGTTAATCCAAGTCGTTTAACCAAAACAGTGAGTCGTTTACATAAAGTGATACAACAATCAACGCCTCAACAAGCCATCTCCGCTATTGCACCGAATAAGCTCGATCAAATCCCCTGCATTGGTCATAACCGTATTGTGATTCTTACCACCGACACCGTGGAATGTGCCTATAGCGATATCAGTGGCGTACAAGTACGTTCCTATGATCAAACTGCTAGCACACAACTCACCTTAAAAACATTGGAAGAAAAAACGCCATTGGTGCGTTGTCATCGTCAGTATCTGGTGAATATCAAAATGATCAGTGAAATTAAGTTATTAGAAAATGGATTAGCTGAAATTATTACAAAAACAGGGTATGAACTTCCCGTTAGCCGTCGCTACCTTTCAGCACTTAAAAAGCTACTTGGTATATTGTAAATCACATTGCTTTATTGAAAATAATGGTCTTATAAATCAATTTAATTGACCTATAGGGCTATTTCTATAACTTGATTTTATTTATAAACGTTAAGAAAAATATTTTTAAAATAAACACTTATTACATATAGAATTTATATAATAGACGCAATTTTCTATTAGAAAAAACAATGAAGATTAAATCCCCATATAAATATGAAATAATTATAATATTAATACACTTACATTAATGTCTTTATTTTATGACAATATACATTTCAATTTTCAGATTAATAATTAATTTTAATAATTTTTGAAATTATATTTTAAAATCTACGGTCTCATTTTTTGGTGCATTTAATTTTTCTATCTTAAGGCTGGAGATATTATGCTTTTTAGTTTACGTGGTTCTTTCATTGCAATTCCAATACTCGCCCTATCTTCTTTATCTTATTCTCAATCATACGATTCTTTTAAAAACGAACCTGCCGGAACACAAATCACAGAAGTTGATTACTCAACAGATTTTATAGGAGATTCTTTTTCATATTCTAAGGGCTGGGCTGGTCAAGGTTTTGGTTTATCAGGCACTCAGAGAGGTGCTCCTGAATATATTGTTTCTCAAACAGTTCCGAACACTGAACAACATGCGTTAGTGTTTGCAAGTAAAAATCGGAATGAGGCATGGTATGCCTTACATCCTGGAGCGGCAGAAAGCAATATATATGCTGTTTCTGATGATGATGGACAAGATGATTTTTTCTTTTATGGTCAACCTTGGGTAAAAGAAGACAACCCTTACTTTTATGGACAACTCTATTTAGGCGAGGCTTCTCAAGTTACATCATTTAGACTAACAGTGAAGAGATTAAATAATAATCAACTAAAAGATCATTATCCGGGGCTTTGGATTTATCAGGATAGGCTTCATGTCCGAATACCTAAAAAAGTTAACTTTGATGTGAGGTTTCTAAATAGCTATCAACCATTATCGGGATGGATAACTGCAGGAATACATATTTCTGACACGGGTGAAGTAACTTATTATTTGAAAAAAGGCATGTATGATGAATATACTTTGTTTACATTACCTGATTTTAGAATTACAGCATCTGATGCCGCAAAATTATTGGGCTTTGAACGTTACTCGCCACGAGTAGTTGAAAGAAATGATGCTGCTATTATGTTATCTCAAATCATCTCAAAAACTCATTTAAATGATTTCTCAGATGGAAAGTTCAGTGCGATTAAAGAACTGAAACAGGGAATTAATTTTGAATTAGGATGCGGTAATTGTGAAAAGATTAATAATTTAACTGAGGCGACTACTTGGGCACAAGTTAATTCATTCAGCCCCGAACAATATGACATTTCATCCTATGAATCGGTCAATCTAGAAGTTTCTGTTGATGGTCGAGTTTATTCAAACGTACTTTATTACTTTGATAACGAAAACTGGCAACACGATTTGTGTAGCTCACTCGATAGAGAAAATGATCCACTCGATATTCTACGATGTGGGACACTGATTGATAACGGGGAGGTGGTTACCTTATTGGGTCAAGAATATAATTATTTATTCAGTGATAGACCCGGTGTTGTGGTATCAGTGAGCTTCAATCAACCTATTGAACCTGAAAACAATAGTGAATCTGTTACGCCAAATGATGAACAACCTGATACGACTGAAGATATCAACGAATCGTCTGATACCGACAACAGTGAAACAACGACATCTCATCCAAATAATGAATCTTCATCAAACCCAGTTTCATCTTATTTTATGATGTTATTGACTTGGTTAATAAATCTCATTAATAGTATTTTTTCTCGATGATATATTCTAACAATGATGACTAGTGGTATTACACCCCATAATACCACTATTTTTTAATGGTATTATGGGTATCAGCAAGCTCGATATAATGTCATTATTTTAACTGGCTAGTAACGCTAAACTACAGCGAAATATAAGCAATTTAAAATAATGGCTTATCCGAATTAGGCGTTGGGAATAGCGATATTGAATGTTAAATTTTAATTAGAAAATACATATCAAAGGAATGAGCCATGAAAGCAATAGCACTATATTACTTACATCTTAAATTCTTCTTCTAACCACACCTAAGTGATGTGCTTTTTCTAACTCTTTTTTAGTTATTTTTTGTCTATTTATCATTATTAACCCAAGCATTATTTTCTTTAGTCGCTAATAATTTTCCGACAATATCTCTCAATTCAATTTTTACCGTGAAAAAAGGAGCATATGAAGAAGATGATACTTTCGCACCTCTTAAACATTTCATAAAAACAGTTTCAGATTTAATTATTTTATCTAAATCATTAATGTACATAATATTATATACTGACATTTATATTTCCTATTTATTTTAAGTTATTACTATGATTATTATTTAATTATTATCTAAACTTTATCGAGAAATAATAGAAACAAATAGAATAATGATAAAAGCAATATTTTTAAGTTTTCGATAATGGGGCAGCAATAAAATGCTACCCTTTAGAAAGTCTTATAAAGCAACGACATTTGAAGCTTGAAGACCTTTTTGACCTTGTTCGACATCAAAAGAAACCTTTTGACCATCCATCAATGTCTTAAAACCTTCAGAAACGATAGCTTGAAAATGTACAAATACATCTGCACCGCCATTGTCTTGGGTAATAAAACCAAAGCCTTTATCTTCGTTAAACCATTTTACTAAACCAGTATTTTTATTAGACATAATGTGTCCCTTAAATAAATTCATAAAATATCGCAAATGCGAAGTACTAAGAGTCTGAATTATCGATGTGACGAAGAAGCTAAGGGAAACACAGAGGATGGCAACAATAACGAAGATATTCTGAGGGTTTTACTTTTACTTGATGTTTCATTAATAACTCTGAACAACAGAGCCATTACAGTAGAGCACTAAATCGATAGGCTGTATATGTTTATTTTATCAAAATAAGAAAACAAAAACCAAGTAATTGATTTAAAACACATTTTTTTGTTTAATTTATTTTTATATCTATTATTTGAATAACCTGTACAATAGCCGATGCAAAACAACGATTAATTAAATATTCCATTAAAAGCTTCTCTGTTTCTCTTCCATTTAATTCATCACATCTATTCTGCAATATCTTTTCTTCATTACTGAGTTAGATGATTGTCTTTGCACTACACCTCTAATATAGCGAGATCATGATGCGTAAATCTGGAAAGAAACCTGGAAAAAAAATAAGAAAAAATGCTTTTGAAGATCGATTTGCTCTTATCGTTGAAGACTACCACAAAGCCAAAGAAGTACTGGATTCCTTAATAGTAGGAACAGCTGAACATAACAAACAACAGACGATATGTAATAACCTTTTTGCAAGTGCAGAGCGCTGTATAAAATCAGGATCATAATAAAAATTAACTATCCTTAATTGTTACTATCTTTCAAAGCCGTAAGCTTCCTATCCACTCTCTATACAGCGTTTCAACATTCGACTGACTTTTACTTTTGAGTACCGACACCATGAAACTAATGACTTTTCGATCTGAATGTATTTGCGGTACTGCGACTATGCCAGCCTTTTTGTCAAAGCTTGGTGTCAAAATTCACAAAGTAGAAATAGCTAATGAACCTTCAAAAAAGGCTAAACAGCGCATGGGTGAAACAGGTATTTACACGATAGAAGTACAAGATAACCACACGTTAGAAAGCTTACGAGAGCTAATGACGAAAGAGATTGAGCAGGAAGGTATGTTTTTAAATCTACACAAATGCTACCAAACATTAAATCTTGGTATGTCGCCAGATGAAAGACATTTCAACAGCTAGTGCGAAATTTATCTCTTAAACATTACCTTACTCAATCAGCCAATCTCTACGTTTATTCATATCCCAAATAACGTAAAATTTAAGGACACTTATGATCACTATTAACCTTCGCCTACCGCATGGCAGCACAGAAGACTATACCCAACAATTTATCGCTTACACGAAATCGGGTGCTTTTCTTCAAGATCTTGATGGTGCGAACAAAGTCACTATTCCAGCCTACAGCATACTGTCTGTTATCCTAAAAGACGGTACTTTCAGTACATCAATGAAAAAAGATTTGAAATTAACAGAGCCAACAAAATTTGGCGATTACAAAGACTCGATGAAATTAATGGAAACAGCCGAGAAAAGCAGTAAAGAACAATAATAAACATTAGTGATGGGGTAAATATTTTCCATCACTTGTCTTTTAATCATTTATTCTCGAACTAGTTTTAATTATATAAATATGTGTAATTCCTCTTACACATATAACGACTAAAATATTCAAACTCTGAAATCAAATAAAAAATCGTCATACTTTCTTATAGTATTTCTTCCATGGTTTTTCTCCTATTTCAGTAGGAAGCCTATTTGTTTGAACCACTCTGCCATCAAGAATCAGCAGTAATCGCCAAGCAGGATAAGGAATTGACGATTCTCCATCTATCCAGCGGTTAATTGTTCGCATAGGGTTCGATTTCCCCTTTATACCCAGCATTTTTGTCACGATGCCTTTACTATGCACATGCGCTAAATGTTCAAATACCTCGCGTATTTCACTCGGTGTCGGTTCTCGATATTCAGGATCATCAATAGAACGGTAAGAATCAGGTTGATTGATGCTTTCTGCAATAAAATGAACGTAAGAGCAATGTCGACGACTTAATTCTTGCTCATACTCATGACGCTCATTAATTTCAGCCTGAACTTCTGCCGATAAACTAAATAAATTTGTATTCACTCTCAAGGTATCTTCCTAAAGTAGCTGTAGAGCAATTATTTAAAATGACGTTTTTTCTAGGTAAGTTAGATAAAACTTCCATTAAGCTCATTGATCATTTAGCTAACTCAAAGTTAATACTTATATCCATAAGTTTTACCACTCGCCGACCAGCAAACGACTTTTAACACCATTAACTTGCAAACCCATCGCTTCAAAAACATCATCAAAGTTACGGCACGCTAACGGTAAATGAGGCAGTGATAATACCGCTTCATCAAAAAAACGTTTTTGCTCTTGCTCTGTTTGCCATGCTATTTGCCACCAATTAACGATACGCTCTCTCGAATCAATTAAACGGCGTCTTGTCGGCACTCGTGCCCTTTTTTGGTTATTCTCATTTTTGCTGGCAGGCAATAAATTCCACTTATCATTATTCGGCCAATAAGCAAACGGTAAGCAATGATCTACCTGATAATCAGGCTGTAAGCGTTTACCACTCCATACACTTTCCAGTTCTACACCGTTTTGCTGTAAAGCAATGATCTTCTGGCGTACACCTCGGGTGTCATGACTTTCATCAATCCATTTTAGACAGTCGTAATAAGTTTGTAGCGGAATATCTCGCGCTTCATTTAACTTATAACGACGCATTTCCGCTATCCATTGATTCACGACTAATGGCTCTATCCAGCTACTGTATAATCGCAAACATTCCCACAAACTTTCGTCTAGCACGAAATAGCCAAATTCAGCTAACGCTTCTAGTTCAAGTACAAAGCAATCTGCTGTACGTACTTTTTCACGCTCCATTTGAAATAACGTATTATTTTTATCTCCCTGATAAATAAACGTAACAGGGCCATCTTGAATTGTTTTCAAACTATCTCGGATCGCTGTTTGGAGTGCTTTAGCTTCATCACCCGTAAACATCGCCCCAATAGATAAATCATCTGCACTAAGGTGTGTCAGTTTTTTCCAGCCTTGCTCTTTTACAAAGCCTAAGCCTTTTTTACTGTCGCTACTTTGTTGGATACCAAAGCCATCAATATCAATATCGATTAAGCGTTTAAATTGTCTTATCCAATAAAGTGCCACTAAGCCCAACGGCAATCGAACTTTATTATCTTCACGGCTGAGAACAGCACCGGGATGAGCGTCAGCGATATGTAAAAGTGTACGAAGTAACGCAAGCTTGTACGTGGCAGACTTAGCATCATTAACAATGATTTGCCTAACCTTGATCAGATCACCCGTACCATCATCAGGCAACTGCATCACCACGGTTTGCCATTGCACACTGCTACGACCTAATTCATCGGCATCATGTTCAGAAATGAAGTTAACTTGTAAGGCATGTTTATTGGCTAATTGTTCCAGTTCTTCAACACTGACATCATAGGCTTTGCGAGAATCAGAAAAATCACCATAACGCAGCGAGATCACTAGCTTTCCACTCGGTGCCAGTAGGTTAGATAATTTGCGAAATGCTCGCTCACGCGCACAAGAAGAAAGGTGCATCCAGACCGCAGATAACAAAATACAATCAAAGCGCATACCAAGCTCTACAATACTGTGTAGCTCGGGTAGCTGATCATCAAGCCAAGTGATTTTATCATCATACTGCCGAGTATATTTTTCACCTTGTTCTCGTAATGCTTGTGCTGGCTCTATTGCATAGACATCACAATGATGCTCCGCAAACCATAGCGCATCACGTCCAGCCCCTGCACCAATATCAAGCACTTTTAAGGCATCTTTCGATGAACTGACAGGCCAATGCGCTTGCCAATTTTTATGTACTTGCTCAAAGGTTAACGACTGATATTGCTCACTCAGGCTTTGTGCATTTTGGTGATAAAAATCAATGGTTTTAGACATGATGATAGCTCTGAAAACAAGGTGAATTTATCATACTGTAAGTTATTGATATTCACGATTGAAATTTCAGTAATATTCTAATTTTTCTAAGGTTTTAATAATGTTTAGGCATTATTCTAAAAACATCCTTTATCAAAATACTTTACGATAATATGAAACAGTAAAAGAACTGGTTGATTTACGATTAGTGCAATATGTACAAAGGGAAAGGAATGCAAAATAAAATTAAATTTAGCCCAATATTTCGTTTTTCTGATTGGCCAAATACGGCAATTCCATCTGTAGCTGCTGGCGTTTATGCTATCTGGCAAGATAATAATTTAATTTATTGTGGAATGTCAGGCCGTGAAATTGAGAAGAACCAGCATAAAAAGAAATATGGATTAGTTACTCGCTTACACAGCCATGCATCTGGTCGATTAAGTGGTGATCAATTTTGCGTATATGTAGCAAACCGTATTGTGATACCCAAGGTTTCAAAAAAACAACTACCCCTATTTGAAGCTGGCACTCTAACACTCGATAAACTGACTAAAAGCTTTATCCATGATTCTTTGCAATACCAATATATTGTTGTTACTAGTAGTCAAGAAGCCTACGACATAGAAAAACAAGCAAGGCTAGGATTAATATTTAATCAAAAACCGTTACTAAACCCTTTATAAATTGATATTAATAACAAAATGCCATGATGATTATCATGGCATTTTTATCATATATTCAATCTGATTAATGACTTTAAACTCTTCCTACTTAAAGTTCATTGTATCAACGGCTTGTATTGAGCGGCATTTAGGAAATGTTGAACATCCCCAAAACTGCTGGCCTTTATTTGCACCACGTTTTGTTTCACGCAATACCATCTCTGCACCACAACGAGAACAGCACTTTATAGAAGATTTCAATGTTACAAGTTGCTGTACATGTTGGCGGTGTTTAATGTTAGTGATAACACCTCGTTTTAATTTAATATTCTGTAATTGATCTAAAATTTTCTCATACTCGGACTCAGAAAAGACCTGTTGACTAAATTGTTTTATATAGTGAATACAACCACGAGAATAGGTAACATTTTCAGGCATTTTTGTTTTAAATGTACTATCGCCGATAAATACAATTACTGAGTGTAGATTCACTAAATCAATACCTAATAAAGACTCCAGAGTTTTTACATGCTTATAATTTTGGTGAAGTGGATTCTGAAATTTAGAAGAATGACGATATATTTTTTGAGTCCATTGTTTTTGACTTTTTGATCCAAAGATCCAACCTTTCATATTTTTGGTTTCAACTACAAATATACCAAATTTAGATACAACAATATGATCGATTTGAGTTGTGCCATCAGAAGTAGGCAAGGTTACATCTTTTATTAATGTGTAATCTGACTTTGGTAATTGAGATAATAATTTATTTACCAAAAACTCTCCAAAGACACCTTTAAACCAAGAGCTCTTTAAAAGAGAAACAATAAGTATTAGAGGTATTAAATACCAAACTTGTTTAGCCGTACTAAGTAATAGTTCAAATATATCCACTGATTTATTTTACCTTTGAAAAGCATTACGCCTTTAGACACCATATAAAGGCAGTATTATGCAATCAAATGCGTTTATTCGTTACTGTTTATTTTTGAAATTTGAAGAACATCGAGAATTTATAGGCTAACAAGTACAAGTAAGTATTACTTACACTCCTATCTATTAATAAAAAAGGCGACTTAACGTCGCCTTTTTCCAAGCATCATTATTATATTTTGAATGTCCCTACATGCTTATCCAGCGTTTGCGATAAGTCTGCTAGTTGCTGGCTGGATGCCTCTAATTGTTCGCTGGCGTTCAAACCAAGTTTAACTAAGTGACTCACCGTATCCATATTCAAGTTAATCTCATTCGCCACTGTTGATTGCTGCTCAGTGGCTGTCGCCACTTGGGTATTCATATCTAAAATAGTGGTGACTTGCTGTGAAATAGATTCAAGTGCTTGTCGCGCATGTTCTGTTTCGGTTGCCCCTTCGTTAATCAGTGCCTTACTGTTACTCATTGAGCCTACCGCGCTCTGGGCTTCTGTTTGTAACTGGTGGATCATGGCATCAATTTCATCTGTTGATTGGGCTGTTTTCGTTGCAAGATTACGTACTTCATCAGCAACAACAGCAAACCCGCGCCCAGCATCACCCGCTCTTGCTGCTTCAATCGCGGCATTCAATGCCAGTAAATTGGTTTGCTCTGAGATCCCACGTATTACTTCAAGAATCGTACCTATAGATTGCGTATTATCCGCCAAGCTAACAATGATATTTGAAGTACTGTTCATCTCATTTTCAAGGTTAGAGATGGCCGTTGTTGTTCGTTGTAGTGTTTTATACCCTTCTTGGGTTTCATTGGTTGCCATGCTTGCTGCATCTGCGGCACTCGCGGCGTTAGACGCAATTTCATTAACCGTGGCAATCATTTCATTCATTGATGTCACAACGAGCATAGTTTGTTCATTTTGCTCTTGTCCTCTCGCGAGTGCTTGCTGTGACTGTTCACGTAGTGCAATGGCAGAACCATTTAATTCCACGCCAGAATTCACCACTTGGGAAATAATGCCATGTACTTTTTCAACAAATACATTAAACGCTGACGAGATCTGGGCAACTTCGTCATTACCTTTTATTGGTAAGCGCACCGTTAAATCACCATCACCTTGCGAGATATCATGCAATGCATCTTTAAGTACCGATAGTGGGCGCATTAATTTATTAAGCAGTAGAGATAGCACAATTAAACAAAGTACGAAGATCACAATCATCGAACCTAGTTGGTAAGTGATAATGCCATTGGTTGCTTGGCTTACTTCGGTAATGGGAATGCCAATATCAAATGTGCCGTAAAGCTGACCATTCACATAGATTGGCGCCATAATGTCGAACACCCATACCTTTTGTACGTCGGCATACCATTTGGAATATTGTTGGACGCCTTTTGTCGCACCGTCTACGGTATACGCATCATCATATTTTTTGTTTAGCTTTTGCTTATCGCTATGTGCAACAGCTGTAACATTATTATCGATAACAATGGCATAGCTAACATCAGAACGTTGTTTCAAATCATCGACTAATGCTTGAAGATCTTTTTTAGGGGTATCGGAATTTTCTAGAATATATCCTGCATTTTTGGCTAAGAATTCCGCCTGTATTTGAGATTTATCGAGGATGATATTGTCTATCTTTTGGCTAGATATAAAGTAGGTCGATGCCATACTCGCCATAACGGCAATGCCAAACATGGCACAAACGGCTAATAGGATTATTTTTTTCATTCTTATTGTCTCAACGCAAGTTGTGAATCTCTATCAACAAATGTTGTCAATCTCATCATTGATAGCTCGAACTGAATATGTCATCTCGCAACACAAGATGTGACCATTCAGTTACGTTATCTGTAAAAGTCGCAACAACTTTAACAAATACGCTCAAACTTATGCTGTTATCACAATTTCAACAAAGCGCGACATCTGATGCACTTACAAAAAAGTAATTAAGTCAGCATCGCGTTTTTACTTTTGAATTGTGGCGATTAAATAATCAGTTTTATCCTCGATGTAAATGCAACTTAAAAGACAATAAAATCACTTAGTGGTATGACCTTGGTTAAATATGCTACTGACCACTATTAATTTATTCTTTTGTGTATATAGTGTGTGAATAAAAAGTTGCACACCATTTGCGTGCTATATAAAAGGAAAGTAAAAAATGACTCAAGTAACATTCCAAGGCTCACCTGTTCAACTTGCAGGTACATTCCCTGTTGTAGGTACTCAAGCACCAGCATTTACCCTTTGCGGCGCTGATCTTTCTGACATCACGCTTGATTCAGTAAAAGGTAAAAAAGTTGTTTTAAATATCTTCCCAAGCATCGATACACCGGTTTGTGCACTTGGTGTAAAAGCATTTAATCAAAAAGCCGCAAACACTGAAAATACAGTTGTGCTATGTATCTCTGCTGACTTGCCTTTCGCTACAGGTCGTTTCTGTGCAGCAGAAGGTATTGAGAACGTTAAAACGGCTTCTCTATTCCGTAGCCCTGAATTTGCAGAAGCATACGGCGTTAAACTCGCTGAAGGCGCACTTCGTGATTTAGCTACTCGTGCTGTTGTTGTACTAAACGAGGAAGGTCTTGTGATCCATGCTGAACTTGTAGCAGAGATTACTGATGAGCCTAACTACGACGCAGCAATCGCAGCGCTACAAAAATAAGATAAATATAAAAATTGAAGTGGCTCTTAAGGGGCCGCTTATCTCTTTTTCGCAAATTCTGTATGCATGACATTCACGGTCAAAAGAGTCGCCCCTTCTTCCTCTACCCTCTTATATATTGTTCGAACTCTCACCGCATTGAGCAATAGTCTAACTCGATAATCCTGATACAAAACACTAATAAGAAAAGCTATGCTCTATTTTATTAATCAATCAGTTACATCAAATCCACTTTGTACCCATCACCACCAATAACTAACGAGCTAGGGACTTGGTTATCTTGCAGCCAACAATCTAATTCATGCCCTATATGGGTAATGATAAATTGCTTTGGTCGTAGGCGTTCATAAACATCAAAGGCTGTATCAATATCGCTATGATTACCTCGTGCTAATGTCGGTGGAAAAGAGCAATCTAGCACTAATGCATCAAGTTTATTTACTGACAATAAGTACTGCTCAGTCTCCAGAGGTAAACCATCGGTATCTGTTAAGTAAGCGACTGTCTTTCCATCACACTCAAACAGATACCCAAACGTAGGTTTGGAGTGTTGCATCGACAGTGGTGTAATTTTCAACCCTTCGACATTAAAAGGTACTCCATGCTGAAGATACGGACGAAAATCTAAACAGCCAGAATGCTTCAGTAGATCAGCACAGCCTAAAGGATCATCAGGGCACCAAACAGGAATTAATCCACCATTACCCCAACGTAAATGGAACAAACCTTGAACATGATCTACATGAAAATGAGTGAGCAAAAAGCCAATATATGAACCAACAGAAAAACGCTTATGAAGATCCATGATGCCTGCATCAATAAGCAAACGCTTTTTATTCTGCTCATTTCCCCACTCTATCATCGCCGAACAGGGTTTTCTTTCGAGGTGATGATCATGGGTTGCAGCCTCACATGCAGAACAATGACAACCATATAGGGGAACACCACCAGCGGCACCTGTGCCGAGTAATGTCAGTGATAACATAATTACCCCACTACGTTTTTTGATTAAGACTCGTATACAGCATATTTCATTTGAGCAAGAAACTGCTCAGTACTGCTTTGAAGAGAGCCACTATTATCAACCACAATTGCACATAGTGGTCTTACAGCGTCATAAGCCACTGCGCGCTCCAACCGTTGTGTTATCTCTTCTTCACTTTCTCGCCCTCGAAGCTGTAACCGTTGCTCTAGGGCTTCAGGGCTAACTGAGATCCACACCACTTGAAGTTGTTCACCAAAGCGTGCCTTGGCGGTTTCTAAATAAGCTCTGGAGCCATTAACCATGACATCCAATCCCTTATTGAGCCAATCATCCACTTCATTGCCAACGCCATATCGACAACCATTCGCCTGCCAGTGCATGACAAATAGCCCACGATTTATACGTAAATCAAATTCGGTATCCGATAACGCTATATGATTTTCGTTCCCCATAAATGCAGGTCGAGTAATATATCGATGTGCGATCATCAATCGTTCACTTAAACTTTCTCGAACCGCATTGATAAGAGAATCTTTACCCGCGCCAGATGCACCTAATATATAGAACAACCTAGCCAACACTGTTTCTCCTCTAGAAAACCCGATTGCCTTGGCGCCATACTTGTTCAATCACGGCTTGATTGGCTTTACGACCAACAAGCATTACGTCAGCTCTCAACCCTTCTTTTATAGCCCCTCTATCCGTCAAGTTGAGTGCCGCCGCTGGATTAGCCGTTGCTAGGCGCGTCGCTGATGCTAAATCAAGCGCGTTACGTTCATCGCTTGCTAACTTAAAAACAGCATCAAGCAAACTGCTAGGAAAGTAATCAGACGACAGCGCATCCAATACACCCAGTGTTGCTAATTCATGTGCCGCAATATTTCCTGAGTGCGAGCCGCCACGTACAACGTTTGGTGCTCCCATCATCACTTTTAATCCAAGCTCATGAGAGCGTTGAGCGGCTTCAACCGTCGTCGGAAACTCAGCTAATACCATTCCTAGTGAATGTGATTCTTCAACGTGTACAGACGTTGCATCATCATGACTCGCTAAAGGTATATGTTTTTCACGACACAATTTGGCTATCGCTTTTCGATTAGTACCTGACCACTGTAGAGACTGAGCTCGCTGATATTGCTCAAACTCTGCCATTTGTTGATCACTTAGGTTGTATTTACCTTGGTAGTATTCATTGTATTTGTTGATATTGACAAACTGACGTTGGCCGGGAGAATGATCCATCAACGACACCATGTGGATCTGTTCTAAGTCGAGATATTTTTCTGCCAATTCCACTGTCGCTGAATGCGGTAACTCACATCGTATATGCACAAAATGCTCGGCCCTATTTAACCCCAACTTTCCACTTTCGATAATGGTATCAATCATTTTGTCGAGGTTTTCCTGTCGGTGTCCTCCATCACGCACATCACCAACCGCAATCGCATCTAAAACAGTCGTAATACCAGAGCCAATTAACTGAGCATCATGCGCTGCCATTGCTGACAATGCCGGCCAATTGACTTTCGGTCTTGGGGTAAAGTATTTTTCTAAATTATCGGTATGAAGCTCAATCAGGCCCGGCATTAAAAAACTTTGATTTGCATTAATTGCTTCTGGTCGCTGGCTGCTTGAATCCGACATTGCTCGAATCAAACCATCCTTGATCTCAATCGAACCATTAATAACTTCATTTTCCAATACCAGTTGTACATTGGTAATAATCATCATGACTTCCTTTTTAATGATCAATTTCACTCAATTGTGCCGTGGACATATCGTAAATCTTATCTGCTACGCGTTTACGAACTGACTCATCATGGAAAATACCAACAATCGCGGCACCACGATGCTTAGCCTCTGAAATTAACTCGACAACAACTTGGCAGTTTTTCTCGTCCAATGACGCGGTAGGTTCATCAAGTAAGAGAATAGGCGATTCGACAATAAACCCTCTTGCGATATTAACGCGTTGCTGCTCTCCGCCAGAAAACGTCGCTGGAGCAAGGTGCCAAAGTGCTTCCGGTACATTTAACCGACGAAGAAGGACCTGTGCTTTTTCACGCGCCTCATCTTTATCGACACCTAAATCAATCAAAGGCTGGCTGACCACATCTAATGCACTGATACGAGGAATAACCCGTAAAAATTGACTCACCCAACCTACGGTATGCTTTCTTACCTCAAGAATCGATTTAGGTGTCGTATTGGCGAGATCTACCCAGTCATTATTATTTCGATTTTTGCGAACAAGAATGTGCCCAGCATCGACTAAATAATTGGCGTAGAGTGCTTTAAGAAGTGTACTTTTACCTGAGCCTGAATGCCCAAGTAACACCACACATTCACCACTTTCTACCTGAAAACTGCTGTTATCAAGGACAGATATTCGCGCGCTACTTTGATTGTGCAATACGAACGTTTTGCTGATGTTTTCAACCCGAAGCATTACTTTGTTATTGTGAGTATTCATCATACTTCTTATCCTTGTAATACCGATGAAACGAGTAATTGCGTGTAAGGATGCTGTGGATCATCTAACACTTGATCCGTTAACCCCGTTTCAACAATGCGGCTTTCTTTCATCACGATTAATCGATGAGCAAGCAAACGAGCAACGGCAAGATCATGCGTTACAATGACGACAGACAACCCTAAATCAACAACCAGATTTCTAATTAAATCAAGGAGTCGGGCTTGTACCGATACATCTAGTCCACCTGTTGGTTCATCCATAAATACCAACTTTGGATGCGTCACTAAATTTCGTGCTATTTGTAACCTTTGTTGCATACCGCCAGAGAACGTAATAGGCATATCATCAATTCGGTCTAAGGGGATTTCAACTTGCCCAAGCCAATCAATCGCTTGTGCTCTAATATCCCCGTAATGTCTGTTACCAACAGCCATTAAACGCTCGCCAATATTGCCACCAGCAGACACTCTAGAACGAAGACCGTCCATTGGATGCTGATGTACCACGCCCCACTCTGTGCGCAACAAACGACGACGTTCACTTTCAGACAAACCAAACAGGCTAACACTATGATTAGTGTCAATTTGATACTGAACATCGCCACTATCAGGTACTTCACGGCCTGATAGAACGCGGAGTAAGGTACTTTTCCCCGAGCCTGATTCCCCAACGATCCCCAATACTTCACCTGGCCAAAGTTCAAAATCGATCTCTTGGCAGCCTTTCTCAGCTTGATACAATTTCGTCAGCTGCGTCACTTTAAGCAGAGGTTGTAATTCATCACAGGTTTGATTCACAACCGTCTCAGTCTGACTCTTTTCAATATCCATTAAAGACACAATGTCGTCTCCTTACTCTTTTGCATTGCTTGTTGTTCACGGCAATAATCCGTATCTGAACAGACAAACATTCTCCCTCCTTGATCGTCGGTTACGACTTCATCTAAGAAGCTATCCGTCGAGCCACAAATACTGCATGGTTCATCCCATTGCTGAATTTCAAAAGGGTAGTCATCAAAATCGAGGCTTTTCACATCGGTATAAGGTGGAATGGCATAAATCCGTTTTTCTCGGCCAGCCCCAAACAGTTGTAGAGCAGGCATTTGATGCATTTTAGGATTATCGAACTTGGGGATCGGAGAAGGATCAGTAATATATCGACCATTCACTTCAACAGGGTAAGCGTAAGACGTTGAAATATGGCCATATCGTGCAATGTCTTCATACAGTTTTACATGCATCACACCATATTCTTCCAATTCATGCATTTTCCGTGTTTCTGTTTCACGTGGCTCGATAAAACGTAATGGCTCAGGAATAGGAACTTGATAAATCAATATCTGCCCTTCATTCAACGGTTTCTCAGGAATGCGATGACGTGTTTGAATCAAGCTCGCATCACTGGTTTTTTCGGTCGTTTTAACCGCTGCCACTTTTTTAAAAAACTGACGAATAGAAACGGCATTGGTCGTATCGTCAGCGCCCTGATCAATCACTTTAAGCACATCTTGCTGTCCGATTATCGACGCTGTAATTTGAATACCTCCCGTCCCCCATCCATAAGGCATCGGCATTTCTCGGCCACCAAACGGAACTTGATAACCCGGTATCGCAATCGCTTTTAGCAGTGCTCGACGTATCATCCTTTTCGTCTGCTCATCTAAGTAGCCATAGTTGTAGCCACCGGTTTGGTTTGAATCAAACATCATGAAGGCCCTCTTTGATGATTTCACTCTGTTGCTCGTCATACTCTTTTTGTAGTTTTCGAATCAATTCAAGCTCAGATTGAAAATCAACATAGTGAGGAAGTTTCAAATGGCTAACAAAACCGGAGGCTTCAACATTATCGCCATGTGACAGAACAAATTCTTCGTCCTGAGCGGGGCCTTGTGGCTCTTCATCGTACTCTTTATGTTGTAGTGAACGATCAACCAATGCCATCGACATCGCTTTGCGTTCTGAAAAGCCAAAGCTAATTCCATACCCTCGGGTAAATTTGGCTTTTTCAGTCTTACTCCCTGTAAATGCGTTTATCATTTGACACTCTGTCAATTCGATATCGCCAATTTCGACAGCAAAGCCTAATTCTTCAGGAATAATTTCTAATGTCACTTGGCCTGAACGGATCTCACCTGCGAAAGGATGATTGCGTCCATAACCGCGTTGTGTCGAATACCCCAGCGCAAGTAAAAACCCTTCATCACATCGTGATAATTGTTGTAATCTTGCGCTTCGATTAGCAGGATAAGCAGGTGGGGTTACGGTTATATCTTCCGGTAATTTCCCGTTATCTGACTCTTGTACTGCCAACTCTAATTTCTCTAAAATTTGTAGGACTTGGGGGCTTAACGCTGGTGTTTCAGTGTTATTCAGCGGCTGTTCTCTATCATCACTTTCGCTACAGATATGCGCCTGTTCACCGCCTTCTGCCAGTAGCGTGAAATCAAGTAAACGGTGGGTATAATCGTAAGTTGGCCCCAGTATCTGCCCCCCAGGGAGATCTTTATAAGCCGCTGAAATTCGACGCTCAATACGCATACTTTCGGTTTGTAACGGCTCAGTAACAGCAAATCTTGGCAGTGTTGTGCGATAAGCTCGAAGTAAAAATATCGCCTCAATTAAATCGCCTCCGGCCTGTTTAATGGCAAGGGCTGCCAACTCTTTATCGTAAACACTGCCTTCTGTCATCACTCTGTCTGTTGCGCCAGCTAACTGTTCAGCTATCTGAGCGACCTCAAGTGGTTGTTGCGAGGTTGGACCGCGACGTTTTTTCTCTTGAAGCCGATGTGCGGCGGCAATGGCTTTTTCTCCACCTTTTACAGCAACGTACATAGCGCATCCTCTTTATTATTTAATCGAATTTGCGTTGTTCTAGGTAGCGCCATAACTTGGCGGCCACTTGTTAAATAAAGATCCACGCCATGCGGAAATACCCCTCTCCCATTCAATACCGCTGCAAGTAATTCGCTTGATAATCCATTGATATAAGCGGTGGTCTTTTCTTGAATACCGGGGCCTATCAGTGAAAGCTCTACGCCTGACTGTAGCGAGTCCACTTCTATAATGAGGGAGGCGCTTTTGTCTGGATAATTCTCTTCGCCTTTAGAAAAACCGTTTAACGTTGTTATTTCGTTACCTGCTAACAACCCGAAATCGGCGTGCTCTCTTATTTGTGTTAAAGAAGCGGCACAATGAAAACGGACATTCTCAATGAAAGACGGATCATTTAAATAGTGCGAAGACATAAATACTTGCGTCGAGTTATCCACCAGAGTAAGCATTAACTGTGTTGCGGCTTTGCTAACACCACCAAAACGTACATCACTTGGTAATTCAACCACGAGACCAGGTTTAGCCATTGCGTCCATTAATAAACGAAAAGTCTGCTGAGCGTCATGAACTGGACAATCAAATCCTTTTACTAGCTGGCTCATTCATCTTCTCCTCTCACCATGGTGAAAAAGTCCACCTTGCTGGCGGAAACCTGTTGAGCCCGAGACTGTTCTTGCTTCGCAATGTCGGCATTTAACGGGTTAATGAGCCGATGATGGAGATCGCTTTGCATCGATGTTTGCATTAGGGCATCAATCACAGCCGCTATCTCAGAGTGAGATTTATCACGACCTGTGATGTAGCTATACCCTAGCTCTCCACTATCAAGTTGGATCACTGTTCGCGTCATCGTAACGTCACCGATATTAAACTGGCTCCCTGTTGAACCCATTCTTGCGCGAACTTGGGCTAGACCAATCTCAGGTTCTCGAACAAAGTGATAACTCGGATCTAAACCAAGTTGCTGCCAACCGTTAGCTAAGGCACGATGATCGCATCGAGCTAACACAGCCATCCACTTTTGTCGTTGCGTTCTTTGTTCCGTTTCCATTTAGTGCTCCAAAACAATTTCAACCAAATCCGATCGCGTATGTGAAGATGAAAACTCCACGATCCGATCAGTGCCCTTTAAGGCATTGGTGGTTTTAAATGCCATAACTGGCGTTTTGCTAGGAAGTTGTAGTAGACGACAATCCGTTTTGGTGGGCATAACGGCCCTCAACCGCGTCGAACGTCTCGTCAGTTGAACGTCTAGTTTGTCTCTCAAATAGTGATGAAGCGATCCCACTTCAAAATGTTTTACAGCAGGCCACCAGTTCACATCAGAGAGGTAATGGTCAATCACACTGGCTGGTACACCATCAATTTTTCTTAATGTGGTGAGTTTAATAATCGATGACTCAGGTAAGACACCAAAGAGAGCTGCCACCTTGTCGTTTGCACGAGTTAAACCTCGTTCGATCACTCGACTCGTTGGTAAACTGCCCTGCTCCAACAAATTATCAGTAAAATGCGCCCCGGCATGTAATGGGTACTCGAATGGTTGGCTAACCACCATATTGCCTCGTCCTTGTTGGCGTTCGATCATCCCATTAAACACCAGCTCATCTATCGCACGACGCACGGTATGACGATTTACATTAAACCGTTTAGCAAGTACTGATTCTGATGGTAAATAGTCACCGGCTTGAAAATAGCGGCGAACATCCTCTTCTAAGTGTTTCGCAATATTCAAATACACTCTCATCATCAATCTCTCAGCATCACGGGTGACTTATCTAGACAAGTTATGAAAAATATTAAATAAACATTTTTCGGATATGTTGTGAGGCAAAATCAATCAAACTCACAGTGACAATGACGATCAACATAATGCAAGCGGTCTGTTGGAACTGAAAACCTCTTATCGCTTCCCATAACAGAACCCCTATACCACCAGCACCCACCATGCCTACCACAGTGGCCGAACGAACGTTCGACTCAAGTCGATATAACGTAAAAGAAATCCAAAGCGGTAATACTTGAGGAAGAACACCATATAAAATCTCTTCAATTTTATTGGCACCTGTCGCACGAACGCCTTCTACTGGGCCAATATCAATCGCTTCGACCGCTTCAGAAAACAGTTTTGCAAGTACCCCTGTGGTATGTACAAATAACGCAAGTACGCCGGCAAAAGGTCCTAACCCAACAGCAACAACAAATAGCATTGCAAATACCATTTCATTGATGGCTCGAGCAGAATCCATCAAGCGACGCATTGGCTGATATATCCACCAAGGGGCTATATTTTCTGAGCACATCAATCCAAATGGGATAGAAATAACGACGGCTAATATCGTCCCCCACAATGTAATTTGTATCGTTATCAAGGTCTCTTCGAGGTAAAGTTTCCAGTAAGTAAAATCTGGCGGGAAAAAATCCGCCCCTAGCTCAATCATGTTTCCAGAATCTTTTATTAATTGAACTGGATTCATTTCTGCACCTTGCCAAGACCAAGCAAGAACAAACGCAACCAATAACATGATTGCAAAGCGCTTCCATTGAGAAGTGGGACCCATTGGGATATTTTGAGTTGAACTGCTCATTGCATCTATCCATTAAAAACTGTGTGGCAGCAAAGGGCTGGAAAACTCGCGCCTCCAGCCCATGCGACGCTATTCCATTGCTTCAAGAGCACTCATTTGGCGGTTTAGAACAGCAAGCTTACTCTTCGCTGATTCTAATTTTGACGCTTGCTCTTTGGTTAAACTTGTTTGTTTATTCAAGCTATTTAACTGTTTAAAGAGCGCTAGCTGGCGAATGGGTAGCAGCTGTAAGTCACTCGATGGTTTAAAAGGAGCCCAACCGAGTTCTTTTAGAACGGCTAGCTCTTTCTCATCACCAGAAGTACCGTAATCCATGAAAAAACTGTAAATTTCATTTTTTGCTGAATCAGGGAGATTTTTACGCCACACAATAGGATCGGATGGAATCAGTGGTGACTGCCAAATCACTTTGATATTGGCAAACTTTTCTGGATTGGTAAGCTCGAAACGGCGCATGCTTTCGGTATTATTCGTCGCTACATCCACTTGCTGATTTGCAACAGCAAAGAGATTCACTTCATGACTAGAATTCAACGTGCGCTTAAACTCTGACGGTTGAATGTTATTTTTTGCAAAGACATAGTATGACGGTACAAGAAAACCTGATGTTGAATTGGGATCGCCATTACCAAACGCGAGCTCCGAACGCTGAGAAATCATGTCTTCAACACTGTTAATTGGGCTGTCTTTATGGGTGATCAATAAACTCCAGTAACCAGGATTACCTTCGGAATCTACCGTTTGCGCGAAAACCTCGCCCCCAGCTCGGTCAACCGCTTCCATCGCTGATTTGTTACCAAACCAAGCGACATCAACTTTATCGAAACGCATACCTTGAATAATGCCTGCATAATCTGGCGCAAAATACGCTTTCACTTCCATGCCCAGCTTATCACTCATATCTTTTAGGAACGGGTCCCACACTGTTTTGAGATTTTGCTGTGATTCAGTCGAAATAATACCGAAATTAAGCGATTCCAATTGCTCTTCAGCAGAAACGGGGATCGCTGTTGCAGCTGTAAGTAGTCCAAGACTACAAACCATCGTCTTTAGTGCTCGTAACATCTTCAATATCCTTTGTGTGTTAACGTAGTAAAGGGGTGGAATGGGTTTCTATTGACGCGAGTGGTAGAGGTTCACTCTCATCAATATTGACTTTGGGTTGATAGCTATAGAGCTGTTCAAGCTCTTGTTGGCTGATGCTTGCGCTTTCACCTTGATAAAAGACTTTGCCTTCTTTTAACGCGATGACATGTTTACAATATTTAAGGGCATGCTCGACTTGGTGCAAAGTAACAACCACAGGAATCCCTTCCCGCTGGTTAATGTCTGTCAGTAATTCCATCACAATACGAGAAGACTCTGGATCTAATGAAGCAATGGGTTCATCAGCGAAAATGATCTTCGCTTTTTGCATCAAGGCACGAGCGATGGCTACACGTTGTTGCTGCCCACCAGAAAGAGTCGAAACACGTTGATAGGCAAAATCACTCATCCCAACTCGCTCTAAAGCAGCTAACGCTTGCTGTTTTTGCTCTACACTGAATCGACCACTTAAAGTACGCCACAACGGTGTATGGCTCATGGCACCAATTAATACGTTAGTTAGGACAGTGAGGCGATTAACAAGATTGAATTGTTGAAAAATATACCCCGCTTGGGCGCGTCTTTGTCGAATATCAACCGTTGCACGACCATGCGCTTGGACCACTTCACCTAAAACACGGATCTCACTGTTTTGATCTTTATCGCCATAGACTAAGCCACTTAAATGGCGCATTAATGTTGATTTACCCGATCCCGAAGGGCCTAAGAGCGCCGTCATTTCTTTATGATGAATACTGAAATCGATCCCATCTAAAGCTTTTTTATTTCCAAACGTTTTTGTCAACGCTTTGACTTCAATAATGTTATCCATGCTATTGAGTCCTAGTTAAATAATGCTCATAGCGTGGCAATTTTTTGTGTCGCTTTTATAAAAAAAACATTTCAGGAATGTGGCAGAAAAGCGCATTCAAAAAAGGTATAGCAGGTAAGATTCAAGCAGAATAAAGGAGCAGAGAGATTATCTAGACGAGAGCACTAACTTGTCTAGATAACGCCTTAATGAAAAGTTAATAAATGAATCAATAGCGCGGCTATATATAGTAGAAAATAAAATAGCCTTTAGATTTCATCGTATTTAACCCATAAACAAAATATACCCTTTAGGTATTATCTTGAATTTAAGTTCTATATAATCATAAGGTTGATCATATTTCTATTATAATAAGCAATATCTAAAGTAAGGCGTCTGAATTGAAAAAAGTAATAACGCTAACCACATTAATATTGGTGTTAATGGGTTGCAGTAGCCATAGTGAAAAAGACTCAGTAAGCGATAATGAGCATTGTGTTCTCGTGAGTAACCCTGCACTAATGAGCAATGATAATGGAAATTGTACTAAATTCGACTTTAGAGCATTTTTTGAAGAAAGAAATAAAGATAAAGGATAAAAGATAAAAGCGTTAAATTGCAGAAAATCAGAAACGTTAATCCAATACCACTGCGTTTTTCTTAAATCATTTTCCGAAAGCCTTGAGTAAGCAACAACCTACTCAAGGTATGAACAGGCTACTCTGTACCTCAAAAACGAGTCAAAATCAAATCGCGATAGATGATTACAAAGAAAAATCATAATCAGTCGATTAAACATGAAACTTTTACATTCTGATTAGTGCCCCCCCTTCCAAACTCACTTTGAATGACACAAAAATCACTTTCACCTATTTTTCAACTTATCGTTTATCTATACAATCTTGGCGTTTTAAATTTAGAAGAATAAAAGAATGAATGAGCTCCTAATCTTTCACCACCGGCTAAAACAAGCCCGTGAAGAGCATGGCATGACCCAAGTCGATGCTGCCAAACACCTTAAGATAGCAAGACAAACCTACTTAGACTTAGAGAATGGTCGAACACAACCACGCTTAGATACACTTTTAGAATTATCAAAGATGTTTAATAAAAGCATTATGTTCTTTGCTGGTGATCGTCCTTCTTTAGATGAATTTGACACCTTGGAGTTACTGGCGGAGCTGCAACAACGCTATGTGACGCTTTCCACTGACAGGACTGAAGAGGCGACGGCTCAACCGGAATAAAAAAGTCTGGGAGATAGCAACCTTTTGGGAGGGTTTTGCTAATGACATCCATGCTTTAAAGATTTCTACGATTTCCTCGAAGCTCACTTTGTATGGGGTGGCCAAACAACACGCATCGTTTACGCCATGAACGCTAGCTTGTCTTCAGTTACACCCAAATCTGCTAGGCGTTGTTTCCTCCCTACCTTTTCAGATAGCACATCAATGACTTCAAGGGCTACATTCACTGCTTGCTCTTGTGTCATTGCTGCCGTGTCGATACCCATCGCTTTGGCTATATCAACAAAAAACATAGATTGGTTCAAAAACCCAATATTGGGTGTCTCACATTCGCAACAAGGGTTTATTTTGAACGATCGCTTATTTACCGATCACATAGTATGTCTTTCGCGCATATATAGCGCGTGTCACTTATTCCATAATCGACATTAAGGATACACTACGTGATGAAAAAACTTCTTTTAGCTCTATTTCCTTTTTTACTATTTTCAGCTCCATCTTTCGCCTATACAAAATATACGGTTTTAAACAGTACTTCAGGTACTGTTGACTACCTTATCTTTAAACAAATGAGCGGACTTTTTTGTGGTGAGCACTATATTGATAATCTAACACCCTGGTCATTAACGCCTGATTCTGATGGCAGGGGAGCTTGCCTGCTTAAGAGTATCCAAGGAATACTTCACATTGATGGCGAAGATATACCATTGGAATATCATTCATCAGGTACGTCATATGGCCAATTCGTTATTGTATCGAAGCGTGTTGATAATAAGGTAACAGCAAAAATAGTATCCGCCGATATTTTGGGTAACTATAACAATAGTGATGATACCCCTCAATATGATGATACTCCCTCGGTGTAAGGGTAATCCTCAAGAACTAAATAACGACAAATAGAAAATAAAAAGCCGCTCTTTGGCGGCTTTATATATGTACTTATAAGCGACCAGATCACTTGAGAGATATACTTTTTACAAATACATAGCGCGTGTCACTTATTCTATAGTCGATGTTAAGGATACTACGTGATGAAAAAACTTCTTTTAGCAATACTCCCTTTTTTACTATTTTCAGCTCCATCCTTCGCCTATCCAAAATATACGGTTTTAAACAGTACACTAGGCACTATTAATAAACTTACTTTTTATCAAATAATTTCAGAATGTAGTCCTAATTATATTTATAATATAGGTCCCCAATCGTTAAAGCAGGAGGACTACCCTTATGACAGAGGAGATTGCCTGCTGAGGTATATCAAAGGAACACTTCATATAGACGGTATGGACATCCCTCTAGAGTACCATTCATTCGGTACCACATATGGTCAATTCGCTATTGTAGCAAAGCAGATTAATAATAAGTGGAACGCTAAAATAGTGTCTGCTGATATTAGGGGAGACTATCAAGAGCCTAACATACCTAAAGATGCAGAGTGTAGTGGTACATTAAATTTGGCCACCTACTCAGAGGTGATATCATCACCTCTTAACATGGATAGGTGACATCATGACAAAACGAACAAGACGATTATTTAGTGCTGAATTTAAATTAGAGGCA
>NZ_PYNX01000039.1:0-5867 GCF_003026755.1 Photobacterium sp. GB-50 | reverse complement strand
TGATACCGCGCTCACGCTCTTCTGGAGCGTTATCGATTGATGCGAAGTCACGAGCAGCACCACCGTACACTTTTGAAAGTGTAGTACAGATAGCAGCAGTTAGAGTTGTTTTACCGTGGTCAACGTGGCCGATAGTACCAACGTTTACGTGCGGTTTTACGCGTTCAAATTTTTCTTTAGACATGGATAGTCCCTCTGGGCACGGTATTAGGTGGCATTACGACCACACAACCAAACATGGGTTTGTTGAGTATATAACAAATGGATGAATTAGGGCTTGAGAGTGGTGCTGATAGGCAGATTTGAACTGCCGACCTCACCCTTACCAAGGGTGCGCTCTACCGACTGAGCTATATCAGCACACAAGAAATGTGGAGCGGGCAGCGGGAATCGAACCCGCATCATCAGCTTGGAAGGCTGAGGTAATAGCCATTATACGATGCCCGCAAAACTTGTATCTCGTAGAGCTATTCAACCATTTGAAAATGGTGGTGGGGGAAGGATTCGAACCTTCGAAGGCAGTGCCGGCAGATTTACAATCTGCTCCCTTTGGCCACTCGGGAACCCCACCGAAATTTTTAAACTGGTGCCGACTACCGGAGTCGATCTGGTGACCTACTGATTACAAGTCAGTTGCTCTACCTACTGAGCTAAGTCGGCGTTAGTGGTGCGCATTCTAGATAATGATTATTTTTGTTGCAATACCCTAACGTGTTTTTTTTATTGTTTTTTATTTAATTGACGTAATTTTCGGCATTAACCGCGCTTTGCATACAACCCTAGCCCTTCAAGTACCAACTCCGAGCGATGATAAAAAGGTTTACACCACGATTTTGGCAAATGACGAACACCGCCACCACATAGAATTACCGCGGGCGCTTCATTTAGTTCTGCAGATGCTTGTTTTAGGCCAAACTCAATTAATCCAACCAACGCAGCACGGCAGCCATTCTTTAAGCCATCTGCGGTATTGTTTGCCAGTGTTAATGATTCACTATGCTCACTATCTGAAAACACCTTGGTCGTATTCTCTAGTACTGATTTCATCATTAACTGATAACCAGGCATGATCCAACCACCAAGATGTTTTCCATCACTGTCCATAACATCAAACGTTAATGCCGTGCCTATATCAACAATCACTGTAGGTTGCTTAAAACTTTGACGAATAGCAACCAGTGTTAGCCAGCGGTCAACACCAAGGTATTGATATTCAGAATATGCGTTAACAACACCGAAGTCTTCACGTGCAGTTTTTACCTGAGTAACAGGAATATTCGCCATTTGTGCTATACGCTGAATCGTATTATCAACCTCAACTGGTCCGACACTCGCAAAAACAATGCGCTCAACATTACCTTCCAGTAAAGGTTGTAAAACAAGCTCTAATTTTTTACTTGGGTATTTACCAATTTGTTCAATGTGTTCATTTTGGGTTAGTAAGGCAACTTTGACGTAAGTATTGCCTGCTTCAATTAATAATTGCATCAGCAACCTCTAAGGCTGATTTCACCGCCGATATACGGTGTAATACCAGTGTCGGTTTCCAGTAGTAAAGCCCCTTGAGCATCAATCCCGCGAGCAATACCTTCGATGGTTCGCTCACCGATTAATAATTTCACAGGGCGGTTTAAAAAGTTATCTATTTTATTCCAACGTTCAACAAAGCCAACTAAACCTTGATGTTCGTAATCACAGAGTGTTTGATTAAGATGTGAGATCAATGTCGCCGCTAAGATATTTCGAGACGGTAAGCTATCACAAGCTTGCGACAGTGTTGTCCACGCTTGCGTGATCTCACTTTGCTCTGTTAGTGGCATATTAATATTTAGCCCCATTCCAATCACTAAGTGTGCAGCATCCCCTGCTTGACCAGTCATTTCAACAAGAATACCAGCTAGCTTTTTATCCTGATAATAAATATCGTTAGGCCATTTAACTCGAACATCATCCGCACCCAGTTTTTGGAGCGTTTCAGCAATCGCGACGCCGACAACTAAACTCAGCCCCATTGCCGCAGCCATACCAGCTTCTAAACGCCAGTAAATGGAAAGGTACAGGTTACTACCGAAAGGTGAAACCCATTGTCGACCTCGTCGTCCACGGCCTGCTTCTTGATATTCAGCCAAACATACACTACCACTAGGCAGTTGCCCTACTCTATCTAGAAGGTATTGATTAGTTGAGTCGATGACAGGAATTAAATCAAGATGGGGGCACTTAACTTTCGCTAAAATCTGCTGCTTATCAAGTAAATCAATCGCCGATGCAAGACAATAACCTTTGCCTTGCACCCTAAAAATATCAAGCCCCCACTGTTGAATGACTTGAATTTGTTTCGCGATTGCAGCACGAGTCATACCCAGCGTTTGTCCCAATACTTCACCTGAATGAAATTCACCATCAGAGAGTAACTGAATCAAAGCTAGTCGTACGGTATGATCTTTCATCGCAGCATCTCGTTGAGATTAGTTTCAGCATTATGTGCCATAAAGCGCACCTCATGCTCAAGAGAGACACCAAATTTAGTCATTACCGTATCGACAACATACTGTGCTAGCTGAAGTACATCACGTGCAGTTGCATTACCAACATTCGTTAATACGAGTGCTTGTTGCTGGTGAATTTTAGCACCACCAATTTGGTAACCTTTCAAACCACATTGATCAATCAACCAACCCGCAGCTAACTTACAATGAGCTTCGTCCACTGGGTAACTTGGCATGTTAGGGTACTCAGACAAAAGAAAGTCCCGTACGTCTAACGAAATAATTGGGTTTTTGAAAAAACTACCTGCATTCCCCATAACCTGCGGATCAGGCAGTTTTTCACGGCGAATGGCGCACACTTCATCAAAAATCTCTTTGGCTGTAACAGTATCGAGCGAGAATTTTGCTAATGGGCCATAGGCTATTTTCGGAGACCAAGCTTTAGTTAAGCGAAAACCTACCGCAATAATTATGTGGTTATCTTTTAACTCTCGCTTAAAAATTGAATCTCGATATGAGAAGTGGCACTCATCAGCCATCAAACGCTTCACTTCACCTGTTTGTACATTTAATACATCAACATACTGGCAGACATCTTTTAACTCTACGCCATAAGCACCAATATTTTGTATCGGGGACGACCCCACACAACCAGGAATGAGTGCTAGATTCTCTAGTCCATTAAAACCATTATCGACAGCCCAAGACACCAAACCATGCCAGTCTTCACCGCCACCTACATGTAAATCAACATACTCAGTACTATCGACTACATTAATACCTTTAATTCGGTTTAAAATGATAGCGCCTTGGTAATCTTCACAAAAAAGTAAGTTACTTCCTTGACCAACAACTAACTTAGGGACTTCCTGGTATGTCTCGTCCTGCCAAATAGCAAGGAGATCTTCAACACTTGATGCTTCAAGTATGTACTTCGCCGATACATCAATCCCAAAGGTGTGATAAGGCGCTAACCCATTTTCATGTAAAACTTTCATGTTAATTCACAACCAAATCTTTATACTTTTCGATACGAATTGAAACTATTTTACCTGATCCCATTCAACAACGCAGTGTTTTCCCATGTCTCAAATTATTTATCGTCAACTTGATCCTATCCGTTTGCCTTTAGTTAATAAAATATACAAGTCATTCTATCCATCAGGAAAAGCAAAGAGAGATGAAACAATCTGGGTTGCAGAATCAAACAACAGTATTATTGCATCCGTACGATTTAAAACTATTGATGATATACAACTACTGACAGGAATGCTTGTCATCCCAGAGTACCGTTTACAAGGTATTGCGTATAAGCTTATTGAAGCATGCCGTAATCAAATGAACCAACAAGCATGCTATTGCTTTGCATTTCAAGAGTTAGAAGTTTTCTATCAAAACTCAGGGTTTCAAACTATTAATAGCGAAAACCTTCCCAATAATATCAAGCAACGTTTTCAACGCTATGCCAATAGCGGTAAGAATCTAATTCCAATGTTATTTATTGATACACTTACCTCAGAAAGCATGAGCAAAAACATATCTAAACACTAGATACATTGACTTCGCTTTTTTTCTGGTATAATTGATCCCTTAATCAAAATTCATCTACTTATAGATCGTGTAAACGAGGCGATAATGGATTCAGCTATTGCTAACAGGCAGCTCATCGAACAACTGCCATGTATTGCGCACAAGCCCGAGAATTTAGAGACTCTTTTTGATGCAAATTCGTTTAGAGAGCGTCTATATCAAGAAATAAAATCAGCTAAAGAACGCATTTACTTAGTTGCCTTATATCTCCAAGATGATGAAGCAGGAAGAGGTGTGCTTACCGCTCTGTATGAAGCTAAGCAACTCAACCCCGAACTTGATATAAAGGTATTAGTTGATTGGCATAGAGCTCAACGAGGCTTAATTGGCGCCAGTCAGTCCGATGGCAATGCCGCGCTATATCGTGAGTACGCAGAAAAATATACTCACAAGATCGATGTGCTTGGCGTTCCCGTTCGTAATCGAGAAGTGTTCGGTGTCCTACACCTGAAAGGCTTTGTTATTGATGATAATGTTATTTATAGCGGTGCAAGCTTAAATGATGTGTATCTCGCTCAACATGACCGTTATCGTTACGATCGCTACCACGTCATTAAAAATGAAAAGCTCGCTAACAGCATGGCGCAGTTCATTATTGACATACTTGTTTCGAGTAATGCTGTTAACTGCCTAGCACAACCAGAAAGACCCGATACAAAGTCATTGAAGACGGCAATTCGAGATCTACGCTCCGAACTACAACAAGCTATCTACCATTTTGAGCCGGATGAGATTAAAGATGACGAGGTAGGATTAACACCTCTGATAGGTTTAGGGAAACGTAAGAACAAACTTAATCAGGATATTTGTACGCTCATCGCTAGTGCACAATCTGAGCTGACTATTTGTACTCCCTACTTTAACTTTCCGAGAATGGTAAGTCGCGAAGTAAAGAAAGCCCTTAAGCGCGGTGTAAAGGTCACAATCGTTGTTGGTGATAAAACAGCAAATGACTTTTATATTCCACCATCAGAGCCTTTTAAGACTATTGCTGGGTTACCTTATTTATATGAAGTCAATTTACGTAATTTTGCTAAACATAATGAAGCCGCTATTGCACATCGCCAATTAGCGATCCATTTATGGAAACACGATAACAATAGCTTTCACTTGAAGGGGCTTTGGGTAGATCGTCGTTATATGTTAGTAACGGGTAATAACCTCAATCCACGAGCTTGGAAACTTGATCTTGAAAATGCGATTTTAATTCATGACAAAAATCAACTACTCGCCGAGCAGCAACAACAAGAATTAGATTGTATTCTCGAACATACCCAGCTTATTGGTAGTTATAAGCAAATTGAAAAAATTGATAACTATCCAGCTCAAGTTAAAAAGCTCATTACACGTATTCGTCGTGTTAAAGCGGATCACATCCTGAATCAAATTCTATAATTCAAACCCTTTATCACTGCAGTAACTCTCTACTGCAGTGATACATCTCTTTATTAAATACTATTCTGTTGTAGGTCTGTAGGTCTGTAGGTCTGTAGGTCTGTAGGTCTGTAGGTCTGTAGGTCTGTAGGTCTGTAGGTCTGTAGGTCTGTAGGTCTGTAGGTCTGTAGGTCTGTAGGTCTGTAGGTCTAGTTTATAGATGAAACTTACTTTAAAAGTATTAAAACGAAAAAAGGCCATCCTTTCGGATGGCCTTTTAAAATTTAAAGCCTGGCGATGTCCTACTCTCACATGGGGAGACCCCACACTACCATCGGCGCTATTACGTTTCACTACTGAGTTCGGCATGGGATCAGGTGGGTCCATAACGCTATGGTCGCCAAGCAAATTCGG
>NZ_PYNX01000038.1:0-7577 GCF_003026755.1 Photobacterium sp. GB-50 | reverse complement strand
CTAAAAACAGTCACTAAAAACAGTCACTAAAAACAGTCACTAAAAACAGTCACTAAAAACAGTCACTAAAAACAGTCACTAAAAACAGTCACTAAAAACAGTCACTAAAAACAGTCACTAAAAACAGTCACTAAAAAATTAATAATAGACCACTAGAAAAATATTACCAAACATAATTCCAATAATACTTCTCATATCATAAAGTTAACTTTAATTATTGATATATAATCCACAAATATAAACAATAATAATTATCCACCTTAATTTACGTACTACTCTATTGATGTTTTTTCTCACATATAATTACAACATGAATTAATTTTTCATATTGTAATATTAGTTTAATGCACTAAATATAAGTTGGTTAACAATGACAAATTCAATTAAAACGAAAAAAGGGGGGATCAGCATTTTCGCTCTCGCAATGTTAAACATTGTTGCAGTAGTGAGTTTGCGCGGTCTTCCAGCAGAAGCTGAATACGGATTAAGCTCCATTTTTTATTATATTTTTGCCGCCGTAGTATTTCTGGTTCCTGTATCATTAGTTGCCGCTGAGCTTGCGACAGGTTGGTCTGAAAAAGGCGGTGTATTCCGCTGGGTCGGCGAAGCTTTTGGAGCTCGAATAGCGTTAGTTGCGATCTTCATGCTATGGATTGAAGTGACTGTTTGGTTTCCAACCGCATTAACTTTTGGCTCTGTTTCACTTGCATTTATGGGTCCAGATAAATCATGGGATCAAGCATTATCTCAAAATAAATTCTTCGTACTAGGAATAGTATTAGCCATTTATTGGCTCGCAACTTTCATCGCTTTACGCGGCACTGCAGCCTTTTCTAAAGTGGCTAAATGGGGCGGGTTAATTGGTACTGTTATTCCTGGTATCGTATTAATTATTTTAGGTTTCTCTTACCTATTCTTCTCAGGTAAGCCACCACAAATTCAACTTTCTTGGCACGATATTATTCCTGACTTTTCTAACTTTAATAACGTAGTTTTAGCGGCAAGTATCTTCTTATTCTATGCCGGTATGGAAATGAACGCGATTCACGTTAAAGAAGTTGATAATGCGCCGCGTAACTACCCAATTGCGATTGCGATTGCTGCGATTGGTACTGTCTGTGTATTCGTACTTGGCACGCTGGCAATTGCATTTGTTATTCCACAACAAGACATCAGCTTAACTCAAAGTTTATTAGTCGCTTACAATGATATGTTTGCTTGGGCTGGCATCAGCTGGGCTGCGCCAATTATGGCAGCTTGTTTAGCGCTAGGTGTACTTGCTGGAGTTGTTGGCTGGGTTGCAGGTCCTTCATCGGCATTACTTGTGGTTGCTAAAGGTGGTTATTTACCACGCTTTTGGCAATACACCAACAAAAATGGTATGGCAACCCATATCATGATGGCACAAGCGTTCTTAGTGACCATGATTTCTACTGTGTTTGTAGTATTACCTTCAGTTCAAGCTGCTTATCAAATTCTAAGTCAATTAACGGTCGTTCTTTACCTCATCATGTACTTATTAATGTTTGCTGCAGCGATTCATTTACGCTACAGCCAACCTAATCGCCCTCGTCCATACAAAATCCCTGGTGGTGATATGGGAATGTGGATCATAGCTGGTGTTGGCTTTTCTGGTTCACTATTAGCATTCATCTTCTCTTTCATTCCACCAAGTCAAATTTCAGTCGGTAGCCCTGAAGAATACATTGGCTTCTTAGTGGTACTAACGGTGATATTTGTAGCTGTTCCATTATTCATCTACAAAGCCCGTAAACCGCACTGGAAAGATCCAACAGTCTCAGACTTTGCACCCTTTACTTGGGAAATAGAAGATACTCATCCAGGTGTGATCAATCCATCAGACAAAGTAACTCATACATTAAATCAATAAGAGTTAAGGATGCGTCAAATGCCACCACTAAATGAAAAGCTTGCTGTCATTATGCAGCAAGCACTGAATGAAGCAAAAACGAATAACGACGGCGAAAACGCCTCATATATTCCGTTTCTTGCATCAGTACCGTCAGAACTTACAGGCTTAGCCTTTGTGTCTGTTACTGGCGAGATTATTCAATTACAAGACTGTGATTATAAATTTGCTATTGAATCTATCTCAAAAATTATGACGCTTGGATTAGTTCTTGAACAATCAGGCGCCGATGCGCTGCACAGTAAAGTCGGTGCAGAACCAACAGGGATGCCATTTAATTCCGTTTTGGCACTTGAACTCCATAACGGTAAACCCCTAACCCCTCTCGTTAATGCCGGTGCAATGGCAACAGTGAGCTTAGTTAAAGCGACAGATAAAGAGCAACGCTGGCAGCAGATTTTGAACTTTCAATCCCTGCTAGCAAACAGCGAAATATCGCTCTCTGACGAAGTCAATCAGTCTGAACAAACGACCAATACTCATAACCGTGCTATCGCATTGTTATTAGAATCATCTGGGCGTATGTATTCAGAGCCACTTGAAGCGTGTGATGTTTATACACGCCAATGTTCTACCCTCTTTAATACGGTAGAACTTGCCACCGTAGGCGCAACACTGGCCAATGGTGGTAAAAACCCATGCTCAGGTCAACAGGTGATTGACCCTCAAAACATTCCCCACATTCTCGCAGAGATGGTAATGGAAGGGCTTTACGATACTTCTGGTGATTGGGCATATGATGTCGGTTTACCAGCAAAGAGTGGCGTTGGCGGCGGTTTAGTAACGGTTATTCCAAACGTAGGTGCACTGGCTGCATTCTCGCCACGACTAGACCCATTTGGTAACAGTATCCGTGGTCAACAAATGATTAAGCATGTTACTCAAGCAATGGCTTGGAACTTATTTAGCAGTAAGCAACACTAAGGTAGGGAAAAATTATGGCTCTTCATGAAGTAAACCGTAAAACAGGTAATGATCCAATCTATGGCTCAGATACTATTCATAACGTTGCGGCAACGACCAAACTACCACAGCAAGAACAAGCACCTAAAGTGATCTATCAAATGATCCGTGATGAACTTTACCTAGATGGTAATGCACGTCAAAATCTTGCGACCTTCTGCCAAACATGGGAAGAAGATGAAGTGCATAAATTAATGGATCTATCCATTGATAAGAACATGATTGATAAAGATGAATACCCTCAATCTGCTGAAATTGAAGGTCGTTGTGTTCATATGTTAGCGGATTTATGGAATGCACCTGATTCTGTTACAACAGTCGGAACTTCAACCACAGGTTCAAGTGAAGCCTGTATGCTAGGTGGTTTGGCTGCCCTATGGCGCTGGCGTGAAAAACGTCGTGCTCTTGGTCAACCAACCGATAAACCAAACATGGTCTGTGGCCCTGTCCAAGTTTGTTGGGAAAAATTTGCCCGCTACTGGGACGTTGAAATGCGCGAAACTAAAATGGACGACGGTCATTATTTTATGACCCCAGAAGACATGTTAGAACTCGTTGATGATAACACTATTATGGTGGTACCGACTTTCGGTCAAACTTTCACCGGTTTATACGAAACAGTAAAACCGTTATCTGATGCACTAGATACTTACGAGCATGACACTGGTAACTCGATTGATATCCACGTTGACGGCGCAAGCGGCGCAATGCTAGCCCCATTTTGTGCCACAGAAATTGAACCTTGGGATTTCCGCTTAGAGCGGGTTAAATCAATCAGTACTTCTGGCCACAAGTTTGGTTTATCGCCATTAGGCGTTGGCTGGGTTGTATGGCGTAGCAAAGAAGATTTACCTGAAGGCTTAGTATTCCATGTTAACTACTTAGGTGGTGACATGCCGACTTTCGCCTTGAATTTCTCTCGTCCAGCAGGACAAATCATTGCACAATACTACAACTTTCTACGTTTAGGTTATGAAGGTTACAAACGTATTCATGATGCAAGTTACGATGTGTGCGAATACCTCGTTAAAGAGTTAAACAAATTTGATCTGTTTGAGTTCTTGTTTGACGGCAATCGTGAAAAAGGTATTCCAGCCATTTCATGGCGCTTAAAAAATAATGCTAACGTTTCATTTAGCTTATATGACTTAGCGGATCGCCTACGTACTCGAGGCTGGTTAGTACCTGCTTATAGCTTGCCTGCAAACGCGAAAGATATTGTGGTACAACGTATCTTAGTTAAACAAGGCTTTACAGTAGACCTTGCTAGCTTATTAATTGCTGACTTCCAACGCTCGCTTGATTTTTTAAACTCTCATCCGACAGCGCAGTGTACAGCTGATGATACACAAAACTTTGATCATAGCGGTCGCTGATACCAATGAAAGCAAAGGTTAGTTTAATACTGACCTTTGCTATTATTGAAAACACTAACTTCACTATTTGCTCTCCCATTTAATATCTAACATGCTAATATTTTTCAATTAATAATAAAATCAATCACCACACTATAGGCGCTTAAATGTTTATTCACACGATTGAAATTATTTGTATTATTGCCTTCGCATTAAGTGCCGTGATCAGTGAATCTAATAAAGGTAAAGATATCGTCAGCATCATGGTGATTGGATGGGTAACAGCACTCGGAGGCGGAACCGTAAGAGATATTATACTATCCACAAATCAGGTTTTTTGGATAAGAGATCCATCCTATTTTTGGACAGCATTACTCAGCTCTTTTATAGGTTTTTTCCTTGCTCCACATTTACGACACGTAAAAGTCGAACGTATTATTGTAACTCTGGATGCGATTGGTATTTCCATGTTCTCAGTGTTAGTCACTAAAGATCTGACCGCTCAACATTATGCGCCTTATGTTGCGATCACTATGGGGATGATCACTGCGGTATTTGGTGGCGTACTACGTGACATTCTCACCAACCGTCCAACCATGTTTAACAATACGGAGTTTTATGCCAGTCCCGTTATTATCGGCTGTTACTTATATATTCTCCAAACTGAGCACCACATTAACCCAGATGTCGCAACCTTGAGCAGTATTATCTTTATTATTGCTTTACGCATGTACATTGTAATAAAGAAAAAAAAATTCCCCGATTTTTTATTGCTTAAATAATTCATTTTCTAGTGATGCACTTGCCATAGATCGCTTGCCCAGCAAGGCAAAAAGCAGCCCTATGAGAGACGTAATAAATATAATGGCTGTAAGTGAGTAATAATTATCAAGATTAAGCTGCCATGCGATAAAAATAAAAATCGCTGAGAATAACATTTGTCCGCCACCAGAGAGCGCACTTACTGTTCCTAATTGATTACTGTAAGGTACCAATAATAAGGATTGGGAACAGGGATAAATAAGCGCTTGAGCAACAGCCACACCAATAAAGCCAATTGTTAGCGTTAATAGTGACATTGGTTGTGATAAAAAGATCATAACCACACTCAATTGAATAACAGGAGCAATAAAAACAATATGGTGCGTACCGTAAGACTTCCTCAATATAAAGCATAATGTACTTGCAAGTAAAAACGCCACTGCAGGAATAATAGACCAATAAGCATAATTTTCTGAAGTAATATGTAATTGTGATTCTAAAATAAATGGCGCTAATGAACCGGTAAATATGACAAGTGCCCAGTTAACCCAACCGATCATCGCATAAGAAAGAAAGTATCTATCTTTTAGCAAGGAGCCATAATATTGAAATATAGGAATAAATGAAATAGAGACACGAGGTGTAGATAATGTTTCAGGCAAATAGAAAAATAAAATGAGAAAACCTAGAACGGTATAGATAAACAAGCAAATAAAAACCGCAAACCAACCAAAATGGTGATTCACTAACCCTCCCATAATCGGTGAAAATATAGGAGTAAAAGCAGAAATAATAGATAGTCCCGTCATTGCTGATAAAAAGAATTTATTTTTATAGCTATCATGTAGCATTGAACGTGCAATAACTGATTCACACCCTCCACCAACACCTTGAATAAAGCGTCCTATAATCAAAATAGAAAAGTCATGGTGAAAAGTTAAGATAACTCCTAAACCAAGGATAGATATCAACAAACCTATTAATAATACATGACGCCGCCCATAAACATAAGATAACGGCCCATAGAATAATTGTGATGGACCATATCCGATCAAATAACTAACAATCAGTCCTTCCGCAAGATTTTGATTAATTTTAAAATCAAGATGGATCCAAGGTAACAAAGGAAAGACTAAGCCTAAACTAAGCTGACCGATGCTAACTATTAATATAGCGAGAAATAGGATATTCCAGTTCTCTTTAATAACACCTTTGACTTGATCGGCTAAAAGGATTTCTGTTGAATTATTCATTCCAACAAGCCCACTCAGTGATGATAATAATTAACCGCGTTATTTTAGTCCTCATTTTAAAGTGATTTATATTTACTTAATCAATTTAAGTTTCTTATTTTAGTCCTTTATTAAAAAATAAAACCAGCTATTTCCATCCATATGCTAAATCAACAACATCCGATCCATTCAATATTTTACTATTAGCTTACATTTAAATCACAACGCTCTGTCATTAAACAGGAACGAATCAGGAGAATAGACTTCATAAAATTAAGGAGAGATATAATGAAAAAACATATGATTGTGGGTCTAAGTGCACTGGTTGCTATTTCAAGCTTATCGTTAACAGGGTGTAATGAAAAATCTCACGCTAGCGAACCAACAGAAGCAAAAGTTTTATCAGTAAAAGCCGTCACTAAAACAGTAACAACACCACACCAAGTCTGTGAGCAAGTTGCTGTGACTCATAAAGTCGCTCCTAAAGACGAAAATAAAGTGTTAGGTACGCTTGCCGGTGCTGTTGCCGGTGGTGTACTAGGACACCAAGTTGGTGGTGGTAACGGTAAGAAAGTCGCAACAGTAGCTGGTGCAGTAGCCGGTGGCGTTGCTGGTAATATGGCTCAAGGTAAATACCAAGAAGGCCATACAACAACAACAATGGAAAAACGTTGTCACACAGAAAATAGCCAAACAGAACAAACCATTGGCTATGATGTAACCTACCAACTAGGCGATGACAAAGACACAATTCGTATGGATAAAAAACCAACTGGCGATACGCTAGCGGTTAAAAACGGTAAAGTTGTTATCTAATCTATAGTCACAATAAGAATATTCTAAGCCCTGCTAGTAATAGCGGGGCTTTTTTATTTAATAATGGTAGGTTCCACACCTAATACCAGCGCATCCCAGCGTGACCAGCAGTTAAGCTTCTCAATTTTAAATCTTAACCAAACAAACTACCCCACAATCATATTCATTTCTTACAAACGAAAAAAAGCCCTAGTCTTTCGACTAGGGCTTAATATAAGTGGCGGAGCGGACGGGACTCGAACCCGCGACCCCCGGCGTGACAGGCCGGTATTCTAACCAACTGAACTACCGCTCCACACGGAGATAAAACTTTCGTTTTATCCGATATCCGTAGTTCAAAACGAATATCTTAACTTTTTGTCTTCACTTTTTGTAAAAGTGAAAACGAATTAGAAGCCTGGCGATGTCCTACTCTCACATGGGGAGACCCCACACTACCATCGGCGCTATTACGTTTCACTACTGAGTTCGGCATGGGATCAGGTGGGTCCATAACGCTATGGTCGCCAAGCAAATTCG
>NZ_PYNX01000037.1:0-9523 GCF_003026755.1 Photobacterium sp. GB-50 | reverse complement strand
AAATAGAAGCGAAAGTAAAAAAGCTCTACCCTGATGCAGATACCAAACTTCAACATCAAATCGTCGAAGTTGCTGTTGAATCACTTGAAAGCATGGTATTTATCAAAGGTGGAACCTTCATGATGGGTGCATTTAAAGCACCTTGTAGTCCCATTTCTACGGATAGAATGGATTGGTCGCCAGATGCTAAATGTAATACAACGATTTCCAACTTTAAAACGGGCTCTAATTTTATACATAAAGTGACCTTAAGTAACTACTCATTAGCTAATCATGAAACGACTTATCACGGTTTTGATGCTTTTAAAAAGGCACATCATCGACCTGTCGTTGATGCTGATATGAGAGAAAAATATGACTTTTCTGATGATGAGTTTAAAAACACAGCAGTACCAACTAAAACCTGGCAAGAGGCAAAAGATTACTGTTTATGGCTGGGTGAATTAACGAGTTCTCCGATTGACTTACCGACAGAAGCACAATGGGAATATGCAGCAAGAAATCGTGGAAAGCATCTATACTATGCTACCAACAACGGTTATCTCCAACCCAAAAATGGTAGGCATCTAGTTGATGGTAGGTATGTCGATTACACAAAAGATGAATGGAATATTGGTAACGATAACGATATGTATGAGGTTAAATTGTATCCACCCAACCCACTTGGTTTGTATGACATGTCTGGAAATACACAAGAATGGGTCAATGATTGGTATAGCAAAGATTATTATCAACAATCCTCAGAACTCGATCCTCAAGGCCCATCAACAGGAGCTAAAAAGGTCTTAAGAGGGTGGGACCTAACTACTTACAGAACAGGTGAAGATATAGTTCAAAAAAGATATTACCCAACATACGGCTTTCGTTGCGCGGTTCAACAAACGACACCAGTAAAGTAGTATGCATTTAGTATCGGCAATAATAACCTATGGCTATTATTGCCGGTAACGTTGCATTACGGTTTTAAATTATTACGCTTGATTTTTAGGTGTGGACTGGTAGGTGTGTATGGGAATATTTTTTGAACCATCCCTATATTTTCTAAATAATTCACACTTGCTAACTGAGCAATCCATTGATTAAATTCTTTTTGTTGATCGCCATCTAAGATGTAATTTATACGCTGTAGGTTTTTCACAAGCGCATCATCTGTAGTTTGTTTTTCTCCCTTTTCATTCATGTGGGCTAACACTTCAACAAACTTTCGCCAAGAGCGAATAGCGCCTGCCAATAACAAACAAATTGCTTTTTCCTGTCTCTCTTCACGGTTGAAAACATACGTATGGACTAAGGTATTGAGCATCATTCCTACCGTTTCAGGAGGAAGAATTCTTAAACTAACGCCACTCAATACGTTTCGATCTAAAATTCGCTTTGTTATGCGTTTGGCTTCATCTGAAATGAATAAATTATTTTTCACTTCTCTTAAACGGTATCGCCACCAATCATCAATATCTTTAGTTCCAATCTCTATTGCATCTTTTATCGGTTTAAAATCTTTTTCTGTAAATGCACTAAAAGCGGCTCGAGATAAATAAGTGTAAGCCTCTTCATTTATATTACCCATAATACGGTAGCCAATAGTATCAATCGATTCCCAAATGATTTTTGCCAATTCAAATAACTGTGAAAAGTCAATCGAGGTGCCAAAACCACCGGACGCTCCGGGCCCCCATACTAAGCGTGCACAACAATGGATTTCTAAGCTACCTCTATCTAATCGAACCTGAAAATCAACCCCAGCACCAAGCCCAAATGCCACATTGCCTTCCGCTTTGATTTCAACTAAAGCCGAAAAATCAGTCGTCCCCGTCTTTTGAGGGATTAACCACTCGACCTTTCCACTTAACTGCCCGCCGGCTTGAGCACCAGCAAACCCTTCAGCACTGACACCTATTTGCCCTGATGGTCTTACCCCAATCGTGGGGAAAGGAGAGAAAATAACCCCAGTTCCCGCACTTTCCTCAGCCTGATTTTTGAACATTACTTTACCACTCGCCATCGCTGTCACTAAACAACTTAATGTTAACGTTGCGCTACATCTAAAATGCCCTAGAGGGTATAAGGCGGGTAAATGTACACCTTTTCTGGCCATGTTTGACCAAAAGCCTTGCTGATTCCCCGGTGCTTGCGGCGGAATGTGCTGTGAGTTGTACGGGGTATTTTTCATGGTTATTTTCAATCTTTCTTCGGCGTTAACGATTTCCAGAGTGAGAATACACGCTAAATAGACTGGGCAATAATTGGCCTGATTATGAGATATGACCTCCACAAAAAAGCACGCCGAGATGGGCGTGCTTATTATGCGTTAGGCAGAAGCCGTGTTTGGTGTGGTTGCTATAGAATCAGTGGTAGGGATCGGTATAACTTCACCCAATGGTGGCTCTGAATTTTGCTTCTCAACAATTTTCGTCACTGCTTGTTCAAACGCATCATCATCCATACTGAACCAAAAGTCTGGCTTTCGATGATGCGCCTTATCATAAGCAACGGTTGCACTGTCTTTATGGCGAAAAGGCTCATTCATTGGAATGTCGGGCAAAGGCTGGCTTACATCCATATAGGCTTGGATCATGTTCCATAAGCGTTTGTATTCATCAAGATCTCTTGAGCCATTAATAAAACGGCCAATGGGAACCCCATGTTTATAACCATTATAACGATGAACAAGAAACAGTTGATAATTAATAAAACCTTGTGGGGTTGGCGATGTTGTCAGGTAGCAATCAAACTCAACAAAAGGGTGACTAAATCGCACCTTATTACCGAAGCCATGTAGTGTGACCATGCCTGTTTCTCGGCTTAATGAAAATAAGGTTTTAATGGGTAACTTTCCATTAAAAAAAGAGAAAGACCACCAAATGAGTAGACACACCACAGATATACAGATTAACCCAAGATAAATCTGGTTAAAGTCACTTTGAATAGCCTTACTCGAAAGGTTCATGACACCTGCAACCAAAAAAAACAGCGGCATAAAATAGATGGCAATAACTTTCGCAAAAGTCACGGCATAAAAATAGACCAAGCCCCACCATGGGAAAGTGATGTCTCTAATTTGACGTTCGTTGTAGCCGCCTTCAGATGGGTCTAACGTTCTAAGCTCAGAGGGTTTACGCGATCGCAACACTTTACTTGACACATGATGATTATTGCAAGTAAATGGGAAGTGCACACCTTTTCTGGCCATTTGAGACCAAAAGCCTTGCTGATTCCCCGGCGCTTGCGGCGGAATATGCTGTGAGTTGTACGGGGTATTTTTCATGGTTATTTTCAATCTTTCTTCGGCGTTAACGATTTCCAGAGTAAGAGTACACGCTTAATAGACTGGGCAATAATTGGCCTGATTATGAGATATTACCTCCATAAAAAAGCACGCAGATTATTATGCGTTAGATCGTTTACTCATTCATATCGTGTTAACGTGATTTTGGATTAGTTTTTATAATGTTTTAATGTAATGGTTTGACGAATCATATAAAACTAAAACGCCTCACAGATTTCTGTGAGGCGATAGGCCAATATTAATGAAGCTGGTCAACAGTAAAATGCTTAGATGTATAAACCTTATTTACCTTGTCCCAAGGGATAGGGGTTAAGGTTGCGTTAGCCTTTTTAGCTCTTTTTTTTACATATTCTGTTGCTTGGAAATATTGTTTCGATGTGATTGAATTATAGTCAGTATCAGGCATGCTAGTTGGCGATAGCTCAGTAACGTACGTATACTTGCCACACCCTTCAAGCCACACTTTCACTTGCCCATTTGGTAGGAAACCAAAATCAAATTGACTTTGATAGCAAGTACGTTTTATTCCGTCAGATTCCACATGATGCTGTTGTGTATACATCAGCGCTTTCATTTTTGGGGTGACATCTAATTTAGTAATATAGAACTTTGCGTCAAAAAGGGATGTCCAGTAAAGCACGACTTTATCGGGTAGATGATTGGTTTTCATAATCTGTTCATAGTAAGCAATTGTAGAATAACTTCTTAATGGCATACCATAACCATCATAATTAGGTAAAAAACCCTTTATACGCTTAAAATCACTAACCGTCATAAATTGACTATGAGTGTGTAAAATAGAGGTCCAATCTTCTTGCGTGTTAATACCATATGCTTTAGTGACTCTGACAGGGTAAAATGATGGCATAGCGTAACCAACCGTCCAATCAGGAACTTCATCAGGTACGCGTTCTCTATTTATCATGCTACAACCAGCAAGTAATAGGCAGAATACTCCTGTTGATATGATCTTTTTCATTTACTGTCCTTGTGTAATGAATGCTGAATCTAGCTCTTTCATTGAGCGCCTCACAGATTTCTGTGAGGCGATAGGCCAATATTAATGAAGCTGGTCAACAGTAAAATGCTTAGATGTATAAACCTTATTTACCTTGTCCCAAGGGATAGGCGTTAAGGTTGCGTTAGCCTTTTTAGCTCTTTTAAGTACAGAGTTTCTTGTCTGGTTATGATCAGAGTAAGTACTTCCGTTATAGTCCGTTTCGGGCATGCTCGTTGGCGATAGCTCAGTAACGTACGTATATTTGCCACAACCCTTAAGCCATACTTTCACTTGCCCATTTGGTAGGAAACCAAAATCAAATGTCGTTTGGTAGCAGGTTCGGTTTATTCCATCAGCCTCAACATGGTTTTGTTGTTTATACATCAGCGCTTTCATTTTTGGGGTGACATCTAATTCAGTAATGTAGAACTTCGCATCAAAAAGGGATGTCCAGTAAAGCACGACTTTGTCGGGTAAATGATTGGTAGGTTGAATTTGTCTATACCAGCCCATCGTAGTAGTAGCGAGGGGTAAGCCATAACCATTATAATCAGGTAAAAAGCCCTTAATACGGTTGAAGTCACTAACCGTCATAAACTGGCTGTGGGTGTGTAAAATAGAGGTCCAATCTTCTTGCGTGTTAATACCATATGCTTTAGTAACTCTGACTGGATAAAATGATGGCATAGCATAAGCTACAGTCCAATTTGGAACTTCATCAGGTACGCGTTCTCTATTTATCATGCTACAACCAGCCAGTAATAGGCAGAATACTCCTGTTGATATGATCTTTTTCATTTACTGTCCTTGTTTAAGGAACGCTTAATCTAGCTCTTTCATTAAGCGCCTCACAGAAACCTGTGAGGCGGTAGGCCAATATTAATGAAGCTGGTCAACAGTAAAATGTTTAGATGTATAAACCTTATTTACCTTGTCCCAAGGGATAGGCGTTAAGGTTGCGTTAGCCTTTTTAGCTCTTTTAAGTACAGAGTTTCTTGTCTGGTTATGATCAGAGTAAGTACTTCCGTTATAGTCCGTTTCGGGCATGCTCGTTGGCGATAGCTCAGTAACGTACGTATACTTGCCACATCCTTCTAGCCACACTTTCACTTGTCCATTTGGTAGGAAACCAAAATCAAATGTCGTTTGGTAGCAGGTTCGGTTTATTCCATCAGCCTCAACATGGTTTTGTTGTTTATACATCAGCGCTTTCATTTTTGGGGTGACATCTAATTCAGTAATATAGAACTTCGCGTTAAAAAGGGATGTCCAGTAAAGCACGACTTTATCGGGTAATTGATTGGTAGGTCGAATTTGTCTATACCCGCCCATCGTAGTAAAGTAGAGTGGTAATCCATAGCCATTATAATCAGGTAAAAAGCCCTTAATACGGTTGAAGTCACTAACCGTCATAAATTGGCTGTGGGTATGTAAAATAGAGGTCCAATCTTCTTGCGTGTTAATACCATATGCTTTAGTGACTCTGACTGGATAAAATGATGGCATAGCATAAGCCACAGTCCAATTCGGAACTTCATCAGGTACGCGTTCTCTATTTATCAGGCTACAACCAGCCAGTAATAGGCAGAGCACTCCTGTTGATATAATATTTTTCATTTACTGTCCTTGTGTAATGAATGCTGAATCTAGCTCTTTCATTGAGCGCCTCACAGGTTTTTGTGAGGCGGTAAACCAATATTAATGAAGCTGATCTACAATATAATTCTTTGATGTATATATCTTATTTACCTTATCCCAAGGGATAGGCGTTAAGGTTGCGTTAGCCTTTTTAGCTCTTTTAAGTACAGAGTTTCTTGTCTGGTTATGATCAGAGTAAGTACTTCCGTTATAGTCCGTTTCGGGTGTGCTCGTTGGCGACAGTTCAGTAACGTACGTATATTTGCCACAACCCTTAAGCCATACTTTCACTTGCCCATTTGGCAGGAAACCAAAATCAAATGTCGTTTGGTAGCAAGCTCGTTTTATTCCATCTGGTCGAATGTAACTTTGCTTTTTATAGGCCAGCGCTTTCATTTTTTGGGTAACATCTAATTCAGTAATATAGAACTTCGCATCAAAAAGGGATGTCCAATAGAGCACGACTTTATCGGGTAGATGATTTGTATATTGTACTTGAGAGTAACTAGCTGTTGTAAAAAGATGAAGTGGTAATCCATAACCATCATAGTTGGGTAAATACTCTTTCACACGCTTTAATGCACTTACAGTCATAAATTGACTATGAGTATGCAATATAGAAGTCCAATCTTCTTGCGTGTTTATACCATATGCTTTAGTGACTCTGACAGGGTAAAGTGATGGCATTGTATAACCAACTCTCCAATTTGGAACTTCATCAGGTACGCGTTCTCTATTTATCATGCTACAACCAGCCAGTAATAGGCAGAGCATCCCTGTTGATATAATATTTTTCATTTACTGTCCTTGTGTAATAAATGCTGAATCTAGCTCTTTCATTGAGCGCCTCACAGGTTTCTGTGAGGCGATAAGTCAATATTAATGAAGCTGATCTACAATATATTTTTTTGATGTATATATCTTATTTACCTTGTCCCAAGGGATAGGCGTTAAGGTTGCGTTAGCCTTTTTAGCTCTTTTTTTAACATATTCTGTTGCTTGGAAATATTGTTTCGATGTGATTGAATTATAGTCAGTATCAGGCATGCTAGTTGGCGATAGCTCAGTAACGTACGTATACTTTCCACACCCTTCTAGCCACACTTTCACTTGTCCATTTGGTAAGAAGCCAAAATCAAATGTCGTTTGGTAGCAGGTTCGGTTTATTCCATCAGCCTCAACATGGTTTTGTTGTTTATACATCAGTGCTTTCATTTTTTGGGTAACATCTAATTCAGTAATATAGAACTTCGCGTTAAAAAGGGATGTCCAGTAAAGCACGACTTTATCGGGTAAATGATTGGTAGGTCGAATTTGTCTATACCCGCCCATCGTAGTAAAGTAGAGTGGTAATCCATAGCCATTATAATCAGGTAAAAAGCCCTTAATACGGTTGAAGTCACTAACCGTCATAAATTGACTATGAGTGTGTAAAATAGAGGTCCAATCTTCTTGCGTGTTAATACCATATGCTTTAGTGACTCTGACTGGATAAAATGATGGCATAGCATAAGCTACAGTCCAATTTGGAACTTCATCAGGTACGCGTTCTCTATTTATCATGCTACAACCAGCCAGTAATAGGCAGAATACTCCGGTTGATATGATCTTTTTCATTTACTGTCCTTGTGTAATTAATGCTGAATCTAGCTCTTTCATTGAGCGCCTCACAGAAACCTGTGAGGCGATAGGCCAATATTAATGAAGCTGATCAACAGTAAAATGTTTAGATGTATAAACCTTATTTACCTTGTCCCAAGGGATAGGTCTCAAGGTTGCGTTAGCCTTTTTAGCTCTAATATTTAACTCGTCTTCATAATCATGCTTGTAGGCAGTTGATGAATTTCCGTTATAGTCCGTTTCGGGTGTGCTCGTTGGTGACAGTTCAGTAACGTACGTATATTTGCCACATCCCTCTAGCCACACTTTCACTTGTCCATTTGGTAGAAAACCAAAATCAAATTGACTTTGATAGCAAGCTCGTTTTATTCCATCTGGTCGAATGTAACTTTGCTTTTTATAGGCCAGCGCTTTCATTTTTGGGGTGACATCTAATTCAGTAATATAGAACTTCGCATCAAAAAGGGATGTCCAGTAAAGCACGACTTTATCGGGTAGATGATTTGTATATCTTATCTGGGAGTATTGAGCGATCCCAAAAGTTAACGATAATCCATATCCATCATAGTCCGGTTGAGACTGTTTAATTCGTTCTAAATCGCTGATTGTCATAAATTGACTATGAGTATGTAAAATAGAAGTCCAATCTTCTTGCGTGTTAATACCATATGCTTTAGTGACTCTGACAGGGTAAAATGATGGCATAGCGTAACCAACTGTCCAATCAGGAACTTCATCAGGTACGCGTTCACTATTTATCATGCTACAACCGGCCAGTAATAGGCAGAGTACTCCTGTTGATATGATCTTTTTCATTTACTGTCCTTGTTTACATTCGAATATTTGACGCTCATTGTATCTTTGCTCTGTCGGACTAAATATTTTAAGCTCAGAGGCCTTTCGTGATACCAGCTCTTTAATTGGCACATGATAATTGTTACGAGTAAACGGAAAGTGCACACCTTTTCTGGCCATTTGAGACCAAAAGCCTTGCTGATTCCCCGATGCTTGCGGCGGAATGTGCTGAGAGTTGTACGGGGTATTTTTCATGGTTATTTTCAATCTATCTTCGGCGTTAACGATTCCCAGAGTGAGAATACACGCTAAATAGACTGGGCAATAATTGGCCTGATTATGAGATATGACCTCCATAAAAAAGCACGCCGAGATGGGCGTGCTTATTATGCGTTAGGCAGAAGCCGTGTTTGGTGTGGTTGCTATAGAATCTGTGGTAGGGATCGGTATAACTTCACCCAATGGTGGCTCTGAATTTTGCTTCTCAACAATTTTCGTCACTGCTTGTTCAAACGCTTCATCATCCATACTGAACCAAAAGTCTGGCTTTCGATGATGCGCCTTGTCATAAGCAACGGTTGCATTGTCTTTATGGCGAAAAGGCTCATTCATTGGAATGTCGGGTAAAGGCTGGCTCACATCCATATAGGCTTGGATCATGTTCCATAAGCGCTTGTATTCATCAAGATCTCTTGAGCCATTAATAAAACGGCCAATGGGAACCCCATGTTTGTAACCATTATAACGATGAACAAGAAACAGTTGATAATTAATAAAACCTTGAGGGGTTGGCGATGTTGTCAGGTAGCAATCAAACTCAACAAAAGGGTGACTAAATCGCACCTTATTACCGAAACCATAAAGTGTGACCATACCCGTTTCTCGGCTTAATGAAAATAACGTTTTAATGGGTAATTTTCCATTAAAAAAAGAGAAAGACCACCAAATGAGTAGACACACCACAGATATACAGATTAACCCAAGATATGCTGTATTAACGTCACTTTGTGGAGCTTCAGTTAGAATATTTGCCATAACACAAACCAAAAAAGCTACTGGCATCATATAGAGAGCAATAAATTTTCCGAATGTCACGGCATAAAAATAGACCAAGCCCCACCATGGCAATGTGATGTCTCTAATTTGACGTTCGTTGTAGCCGCCTTCAGATGGGTCTAACGTTC
>NZ_PYNX01000036.1:0-12475 GCF_003026755.1 Photobacterium sp. GB-50 | reverse complement strand
ATATATTATTGGTTATTACAGCCAATTACGACCACATCAATATAATGGCGGATTAACACCGAATGAATCAGAACGATTATATTGGTTAACCTCTAAAACCGTGGCTAGTATTTGTTGACCACTACAAGTGTAATCTCCTGATATTTCATCTATAGCAAGCGTTAATTGCTCAAGCATACCTGAACTACCTTCAATCGGTTCCCACTTGCTCTTATTTGATTCGGCCAATACATTCCAATATGTTGCTGTGCTTTTAGACATACTCCATTCCTTTATCTACATCAGTGTATTAATAAGTATTCTTACTTTTATACAAAAATATACGCATAAAATACCTTCATCATACTCGATATAATCTCTATATATTATGATGTTGATGGCGTTTTTTTACATCTAACGCTTTATGAGAGGATGAGGCAGATAAATAAACTAGCCACAATAGCTAACTCATGTTTAACAGAAATCATTTTCGGAAAAAAAATTAGCACATCATAAATAACAGCAGGAATGAAAAGTCACTTAACGTTGTGGTCAATATTTATTGTGTCGAACATGAGTGTTAGTAGCAGTAACGCACATTGTGTTCCCTGACAAAAAAGAGATGAAACTGAATTTGCTGCGGCTCATATTGAATTAAAAAACACTGTAAAATATTGCTTTATCGATCAAAGTTTTGAATTGTAATACACCCTACTACCACTGCCATTAGGTAATTAATCACAGTTTGTCATTTTTAATTTACGATACATTGTACATTGATAATTCCATTGATAGCCTTTTTTTCTCATATAATAAAGGGAAGTAACATTATGAGATATATAAGAATTATCGGTTGTGCTTTAGCAGTAATGCTTTTGTCTGGATGTGTATCTAAAAAAGCAATGGATATTCCATCTGACTTTTGGCAAACGGGAGGAGATAAAAATATCGCAGTTGCATTTGTCCAACCACCAGAAATGCAGGCGCATCGATCAGGTGCTGAAGGTTTACTTGATCTTGCTATCAACGAAATGGTGACTGATAGTGTTGAATCTCATATTCAATCACTAACGCATGATAAGTTTGAAGTAGGCAAGTCAAAAGTTGCGAAATTGATAGAGAATCGGGGAAGCCACAGCGTGATTATCCCAGAATATTATAAAGCGACTGACGAACATAAACTTCCAAAAGATGAACTTAAAAAAGGTTACTTCGATTACGATGTTTCTGTCGTGAAGGATCAGTATCAAGCAACACATCTACTTGTTATCCAAATCATGGCTGCGGGCACGCTGCGTGATTACTACGGCTTTATTCCTCTTTCAAAACCTCGTGGCTATGTGAATGCGGAGGTCACGCTGGTTGATCTGGGAAACAATAAGATCGTAATGGAGCATCGAATTTTAGAAGAAGTACTGTTACCAGAAGATGTTGATTGGGATGATTCAGATAATCAATACCCGGAAATTACGAAGGTTGTCAATCTGGCGTTGGAAAGAGCGGCAAATCGACTACCGGAACTATTGTAATAAAGTCATTGAAAAAAGAGCCTATTGGGTAAATGCCGTTCACATAAGTGTGAACGGCATTTTTTGATTCTTTCACATTATGCTTACGAGTAGACTTAACGCATTATTGGACAATTCTGAGTTAGCGCCTTTGCTAATTTAGCAATATACGAATAACTCTAGGTACTGGAAAATCGCGCGATAGAGGACTAATTTCGTAACATGGCTCGATATAGAGCCATCAAACAGATACATCGCGAATATATAGTTAGTTATTAATCAAGACTAACGAGTCCAAAATCCCCTGCCCGCTATGTATTCCGCCCTCATTCTCACTGGCAGGCTTACTGCGTATTAAGTATCCAGCATAACCGTTATTTTCAGTAACAGGCTTACCTTGATAATGCGCAGTAAAAAGCCCCACTTCACTAACAAGGTCGCTAACTAAGGTTTGCTTGCCATCTCGAACGGCAATGGTTGGGGTGTCGCGTTCATGTGGGTACAAGCGCTGCATTAACGTCCACGCATTGTATTCTTCTGGCTTTAGTCGTTGCAAAATAGCACTAATATCCTCTCCAAATACGCAGTGACCGCCACCTTCCCCTTGGTTCTTCAATACCCACTCTTTTTTATTCGCACTCTGATAAAACCATTCAATACTTTCTGCGGTGATCGCCTTCATCTCTGCCAACACGCTTTTCACTAAATGGGCTTCATTAAGGGACAATCCCCATTGAATATAAGCTTCGGCTGGCATTTGCGTTAATAGCATTTGCATAGATTTGCTCGTCGCTAATTGTTGACTGATGGTGGCATTCATCGCCACGTAATGCTTTTCAATAAACAAGCGAGTTTGGCTCAATGTGTGACAACAAATGTCTTCATCCAACTCTGGCGCGCAGTAATCTGAATATTGGTAACCCGCGCGTAAATACACGGTATCAATAGCGCCAACACCATCAAGGATTAAACGCTGGTTATCACCACTTGAAAGTTGAGTGCTCAATTGCTCGAATGTACGTCTAACGGTACGAACGCCCAACTTATGTAATGCCACCTCCAAAAGATGTTGGTCATACACATTGTCTTCTCCTTTTTGGACGATCATTAAGAATGTTGGCTTTTGATCAGGATTTTTGCTTACACCATTCTTGTCAGAATCAGCAAAATGAGCTTGAACCTTTTTTGCTGCTGTTGCGATGCCTAGGGCTAATTGTTCCAATCCTTGGTTATCGGCAGGTGTTGCTGAATCATCTTCTAGCCACTCTAGGTAAACCTCGTTCCATTGGTTTTCAACAAAACGATGCAGCTCGAAAGCACGTTGACCGAAAGGGCCCATTCCCGCCGCTATGCCATTAAATTCAATAACTTTCGCCCCGTATTGTCGGTCATCCATAAAATCTGTTCTCATTAATAACAGCGGCTGACGAGCAGGTTGCTTAGGGGCGGTTTTATCGCCATGAGCTTGTTGATGGAGCTCCATTAAGCGACCGAAGAACGGGTCGGCTTTCGCCATCTCACTCAATGAGGTTTGCAGAAAACGATGATCTTCAGAAACGTTGCTCACCAATTTAGCAATCAATGGCGTGACCTTACGTAGGTGGTCATACGTTGAACGTTCCATTGTCATCGGCGCAATACTAAAGGGAACATGCCTTGCGGTATTGTCAGCCTGACGAAATGCTACGCCGTGCATGATTTCCCACTCAAGGATGTCTTCAATCACTTGCTCAGATACAAATTGTGTTTGATCAGTATCATTAGATTCGATGTGCGTTGTGTGGTTTTTCATAATGTTCTTGCTCGTCATAATTAACTATTTATGCTGCACTGGCGGCGGTTAAACCAAGCGTGCTGTTTTGAGTGTCATGTTCTTCTTGCGCTTTTTGACTCAGGTACAAATCTCGATAGTCGCCATCTTGAGCAATCAGTTCTTGATGTGTGCCTCTTTGTACGACCTTGCCGCTGTTCATCATCAAAATCTGATCAGCGTTTTGAATGGTAGATAACCGGTGTGCCACAGCAATAACCGTTCTGCCGCCCTGGATATTATCAAGCGCCTGTTTAACCGCTTCTTCCGATTCACTGTCGATATTCGCCGTGGCTTCATCGAGTAGAAATATTTTCGGATCGTGGGAAATCGCCCGAGCTAACGCCAATAACTGCCTTTCCCCAACGGAAAGCGAGGCACCGCCATTACCTGGTTTGTGTTCAAAACCATCAGGTAGACGATGAATGAATCGGTCTGCTTGCACCAATTGGGCTGCATGAATCGCTCTCTCACGGCTTTTCGCCAATGTGTTTGCACTTGTTTTATCAATGGTAAGAACATCGTGAGATAAGTTAATGTTATCTTCAATTGAACCACTAAAGATGGTTGGATCTTGCGATACCAAGCCAAACAACTTACGCAATTGTGCTTCTGGAAGAGTTCGAAGCGATTGCCCGCCAATGAAAATGTCACCCTGCTGTTGTTGATAAAAACGCATTAACAGATTGATTACGGAGCTTTTCCCGCTTCCGGTATGGCCGACAATTGCGGTGAACTCACCACTTTTTGCTGTAAAGCTAACGTCTTTAAGCACGGGGTTATCTTCTTCGTACCCCATAGTGACATTGCGAAACTCAATATCGTGACTATCATTGAACTCTACCTCTGGCATCACTTGATGATGAACCTCAGACTCATCGTCTAGTAGCTCAAAAATACGTTTTGACGATACCGTAGCAACCTGCAATTTATGCAGTTCCATCGATAACTGTCGGAACGGGTCAAAGAATCGCTCAACATAGTTTAAGAAAGCGTATAAGGTGCCCACTTCCACAACGGTCGACATTGAAGCCCCTGCAAACCAGGCAACAATACCCGCTACGGTCAGCGTCCCAATCAAACGGGTCAATGGCAACAACATCAAACTATCAATGGCTACCGATTTGGTTCTGAAGTTAAACCAGCTTTGATTTTCTTTCTCAAACTTGGTTTGAAAGCGTTTCTGCTGGCGAAACGCTTGAATCAACGCCATTCCCTGTAACGACTCATTGATTTGGCCATTGATGTTGCTGACTTGAACTCGAATGCCATCAAATACTGGCGTTGAAATCTTGCGATATAGATGCATGGTCACAAGTAATATGGGGATCAACACCAAGCTTAATAACATCAAACGCCAGTCTAAAAACGCCATAGCAATAAAAGTGGCTAAAATACGTAAGGTTCCTTGAACCACGGTAGGTAGCGTCGACACGAACATATTTCGCAATGACTCAGTGTCGTTAGTAATGTAAGAGACCAGCTTCCCCGTCGGCAGCTTGTCGAATGTCGCAATGGGAAAGTTCAGCACATGGCGAAATAACTGCTCGCGCACATCTTTGACCACAAGCAATGCGCCGTGTTTAAAAGCGACCGCCTGAAAATACCCGAACACCGCAGCTAAAACGTAAAAAAACATAACCAGCCCAATCAAAAAGATAAGCTGTTGCCATTCAAATTGCTGAGGCACGATTACGTCATCAAGGACACTTTTTGCCAACCAAGGAATTGTCATTTCTGCACTGACCGCTAGCCCCAACATGACAAATGCAAAACCAAAACGAGCTTTGTGCGGCAATGCAAACGCTAACAAACGGCGATAAAGCGTATTATTTCCCATGGTAGATCTCCTTCAGAGCAGGATCGTTGTTAACGTTAAAAGTACTGCTTGAACGTGCATGCAATGCTTCTGCGCTCACCAACGGGCCTTTCTCCCCTAACTGACTTTGACGCTGATAAACCATGGAATACCAACCTTGGTTTGCCAATAATTGATGATGAGAACCGCGTTCCTCCACCTGACCATCGTTTAATACTAAGATTTGGTCAGCTTCAATAAGGTTGGTCAGGCGCTGGGTGACAAGCAGCATCGTTTTGTGAGAATAATACGATTTTAAATTTTGACGAATTTGCGCCTCTGTTTTTATATCTAATGCGCTGAAAGGATCATCTAACAACAAGATATCAGTGTCCGACAGGAGTGCTCTAGCAAGTGTTAATCGCTGCTTTTGGCCCCCCGATAGATTCGTACCGCCTTCTCTAAGTCGGGTATCAAAACCCTCGGGCATCGCTTCAATTTCTGCTCGAATAGAAGCCATGTCTGCCACATGCTTTATTTCAGCCAACGACGCATTCGGTTTTGACAGGGCAATGTTCTCTGCGATCGTGCCGGAAAATAAATACGGCTTTTGAGGAACCCAAGCCATTTTGCTGCGCAAAGCATCAAAGGTGAGGCTGTCACTTTGCATGCCTGAAACATGAATACTGGATGGCTGCTCAAGTTTAAATTGACGCAAAGCCAGATGCAGAAGCGTACTTTTGCCACTGCCTGTTGGCCCAGTAATGCCCACTAATCCACCTGATGGCACTTCAAACTTTACGCTCTCCAAAACTCTTCGATTTGATTGCTCATAGCTAAATTCTCGGATATCAAATGACATACTTGAATCCGAATCTTTGGCTAATGTTAGATCCCCCTCAACCACTTCCGAGTGTTCCGCAAACAAATGCTCCAACCGACGCCAAGAGGTCTTACCCCGTTGAAAGACATTGAATTGCCAACCAAACTGCATAAATGGACCCAGCAGTTGACCAAGGTACAAAGTAAAAGTCGTAAAGAGACCGACAGTGATACTACCCTGTTCGATTAACCATGCGCCGTATCCAAGAGCGATCACAAACGACAATCCGTAAACCAATTGTATTGTTGGAGTGAACGCTGCATCGACTTTCGCTACAGTCAGATTGGCATCGACCGTTTGGTCTAAGGTTTGTCCAAAGCGTTGTTCTTGACGACCAGAAATACCGTGTGTACGAACCGCACGAATGCCCGATACCGTTTCACGCGTCTCTTCCGTTAAATCAGAAAATGCAGACTGTGCCTTTCCAAAAGCTTTATGTAGCTGCACTCCATAACGACGAGTGATCAGCACTAACAACGGAAAGGGAAGCAGCGCAATGGCGGTCAGTTCACCACTGACAACAAAAATCATCCCTAAAATGACGGTTATACCTGCGATGAAAGAGTCCACTAACGTCATAATTCCCATGCCCATAGTCTCTTCAACAGCGTTAAGATCATTGGTTGCATGCGCCATTAAATCACCAGCACTGCGGCGAGCATAAAAAGCAGGAGGAAGTTGTGAGAACTTTTGAAACAATTCACTGCGCATCACACGAGTAATCGCAATAGACGCCCCATATAACTTGCTTTGCCACACAAAGCGCAGACCATACATTGCCGCACCCGAAACAATGATTCCACCGACGTAGATAACTAGGTTGTGTGCATCTAATGTTCCTTGATTAATGCCGTCGACTACTCGACCGATCAGCCATGAAGGCACCAAATTGATCAAAGCAACCAACTGCAAAGCGATAAGAGCAATGAGATAGTGCCGGCCATACATTTTGATGTAGCCTTTTAATTTCCAAAGCATATTCATAATTGATTAGCTGGCTCTTTATTGTCTTGAAATTGCATCGAATATCTTTGCATTGATAACGCGGCATCAGCCCGAGAAGGCATTTCACAATTGATATGACGTTTTTGGGCTAAATACTCATCAAAGTTTTCTTCATTTCCTGCCTCTAGCTGTTTTTGCTCAAGTAAAGAGTTGTATGCCAGCATTTGTAATTGCGTCATTTCATCGTCAGAGAGCGTATCGCTCAAATATCCTTGTTGGTGCTCGTCTGAATAGCTTTTCATTAACGTTGTGAAGTTTAGGTTTTCTTGCTCCATAACCGCTAAAATTTGTGCTGAAGGCGTTAACTGGCTGGCATCAAACTTGGCTTGTTCACGCATCACGGCTTTCTCATAGCCATTAGTATTCTGCCCGCCATCCATGATGGTCGCCATTTTGGCTAACAGGTTCATTAGTGGTTTCGCCAAATCCGTCAGTAGCACCTCACCATTCAAGGTAGGCAACATCAAATTCGGCTTTCTGCCCTGTGTCGCGACCAACTCTTGCCTTTGCATAATCAAGGTTCTTTCCTGCTTACTTATTTCAGGGCTAGGCGATAATGCGCTGTAAAGTAGAAATAGATCGATGAATTGACTTTGAAGTTCATCAATACCAAGCGGTAACAAAGGATTATTGTCCAAACTGCGTAATTCTATGTATTCCACCCCGTAATGACACATGGCCACCAATGGGCGCATTTGTGCATTGACAATTTTAGGACGTATGGAACCGTATAATTCATTTTCGAGTTGAAGAACCGAACCATTCAACTGTTGATGCTCTGCTAAGTATGAATATTGCACACTGGGTTGAGTTAATGCTTTGCATAGTCCGATCAGATAATCCTGTTTGCTATTAAAGCTGATCGGGAATCGAGATTGCTCACTACTTCCGTACCCTAAGTTACTTAAGCGCAACGATGTCGCCCAAGGTAAGTAATCTGTCGTGCTATCTAAATGCAGTAACTGATAAGGCTTATCTCGCAGATAGCTCTTGTCGGCTGCGGGTGAAGCACCAAACAAATATGGAATGATCCAACCATTGCGTAGAACATTGCGGATCAGATGAAAATATCGCTCAGAAATAAAATCTTCTAGCGGCAATTGACTTTCTGTATTTGCATGAAGCATCTGCCAGAAAGGTTTTGGTAACGAAAAATTGTAATGAATGCCTGAAATAAGCTGCATTCTTTTTCCATAACGGTTTGCTAAGCCTTCTCGATAACGCATCTTCGCCATACCCACATTGGATGTGCCATAATTTGCTATCGCAATATCACTATCTAAAGGTAGAGACGGAGGCATACTTGCCGCCCACATTGATTCACCTTCCGGCAAATGTGTAGCTACAAAGTGGTGTAACGAAGCCAATTTTTTAAATGTTTCCTTTCTACCGGTCACCGCAGGCGTCACTAGTTCCAACTGTGCTTCTGAAAAATCGGTCGTGATGTATGGGTGAGTCAGTGCGGAACCTAGCGATTTCGGATGGGGCCGGTGCGAAAGCTGAGCACTTGGTGTCACTCGAAGCATTTCACGCTCTATACCACGACGAACACCTTGCAGTGTATCTTGCACATCATCACTTGCTATAAATACCAACAGCGACTCATCAACCAGAGTCTCTATATCAATTGGGGTGGCTTTATTTTTCATTTGTCTTATTCAATAAAAGTGTTATTCACTCTGTGAAGACGCAATAAAACCAAAAAAGACGCAAAAATATTCGCTATTTTTATAATTAATTTTTGACGAAAATGTGGATGGGAAAGGCAAGGAAAAAACGCTGTTGTTAGGCAAGGTAATGAGGCTGTCACAAGTGCATCATAGTAAAAATCATGCAGTTGTACGCCCCAGTATTCAAGAAATCATCTAGAGTGTAGTCACCTGGGCTGATTGATGAACACCGTCATTCATCGCGCTTGTTTTGCAGAACTCTACGCACTTTGGATCAGGGTCAAAATCGACAATTCCCTCACCTCCTGCTTCGATGTTGCAGCAATCCATTAAGATCTCTTTTAGCTTTACGCGACCTCGTTGAATGCGACTCTTCGTTGCTGAAAGTGATAGCCCTAATTGTTCAGCAACAGCCTGCTGCGACAATCCATCAAGCTCTGCAAGAATCATCACTTGCCGGTATTTCTCGGGCAAGCAATCAAACATTGGACGTAAACACTGCGCCACCGCTTGCAGGTTAATTAGCTCTGCCGACATCTCTTCTGCCACTTGATTGTCAAGCAACTCTTCGTGAATTTGTTGAGTCCGATAAAAATCCATAATCGTATTATGCGTAATGCGATACAACCAATTGTGGAGCTTATCTCTCGATTCTAGTTGTTCAATCTTTTGACTGGCCTTGATGTAAACGTCCTGCAAAATGTCATCAGCTAAATCAAGATCTCCCGTCTTTTTCACTATGTAACTTCTTAGTTGATCTTTGTGTATGAGCCACTCTGCTAACATAGCGTTTCCTCAATTATCGATACCTACTCACTATATTTCGATAATAATCGAAATATAGTGAGTAGGTAAAGCGCAAAGATCTAACAATTCAAGCAACCATTCCCTGTCACATTTAAGGCATCCCATGTCCGCGCAAATGAAAGCAACAAAATGAGCTACTTTTTCAGGCTTACGTTTCTTGTCGCCACGGTCACTCTCAATACCTCGCTAGTTTTAGGCGCAATATCTACTCCACTCAGCCCTGATAGTGATAGAATCTGCATATCAGAATTACCGAGAAACTCTATGTTTATCCATCACGTTAACGACATTGACTGGCTGGTGATCACAGCTTTTGAAGAATTCAAAACTATGTTTATCGAAGAAGCCGGTAAAATACCTTATTGCTTCTCTACCACCAGCGAATTAAGCCTGATTGATCAAGCCAAGCGGACTTATGGGTATTTGCCTGTACTCCGCGGTGTTATCACCGATACAGGTACATTTCAAAGCAAAGATAACGAAGAAGGTTTGAACCCACAACTTGCTTGCCTCGTTGAAGGACGCGGTCGAGTGTTCATCTATCACGGTGGCTTTGTCGCTTTTGTGGATGACGAGCAAACCTTTATAACCCGAATAGACTGAAAATTGATCAGTAATTACTCATCGAAAAATTGGCATCCCTCCCCGCTCATCCGTCAGCATTTCATTTATTAACAGCAGCCTATAAATATTGCCCGATTAAATACAGCAAAAAGGCTAAGTGTTTTGCACTTAGCCTTTTTCATACGCTGAATAAGCGCTTTATTCTTCGAAACTAAAATCTACTTTCGAATTAACTACTTTGCCCATTCAATGCCAGTGCCATACGTTGATGAGTGCGGTAATTGGGAATCGAAATAAATTGATTCTGAATCGGTTTAGCGCGAGGGCTATCGTAACCGTAAATATCAGGACGTATCGCTAACTGACCATTCGGTGTTACCCATGCCGTTAAGTAAGCCACATCAAGATTCACATGTGTATCCAAGCCAATCTCACGGTGGTTGTTGGTATTAATCATATCGTCAACAGAAGGCAAGTTAGGCATATTTTGGTAAGACAAAATAAGTGTCGCCATTTTACGTGGTTGTTGTACACGCATACAGCCAGAGCTTAAATCGCGATGACGACGATTAAACAATGGATACTCTGATTGCGCTTCATCGTGCATATACACAGAGAATGAATCAGGCATCAAAAATGCAACTCGTCCAAGCGCATTTTCAGGGCCAGGATCTTGACGAAACTCATGAGTAAATGTTTTTGGATTTACCGTTGCCCAGTCAATAGAACTCGGTGGCACAACAGAGCGATCACTCCAGCTATTAATCACATCCATACGACTATTCGTTAAGAAATTAGGATTTGCTTTAGCCGATGGAATCGTATTCTGCACTTTAATGGTTTCAGGTACATACCAGTATGGGTTTATCACAACCGTATTAATGTATGACTGAAACAAATTGGTTGGACGTTTTGGCATCCCATCAATAATTTTCGACTCAAAAACTGGCTTTTGATTATCGTATAGCGTCATTTTGTAATCAGGAATATTCACAATAATTTGTGGACCATCCCCTTCTAATTGGGCAAAACGCTCACGTTGTAAGTTTAATGCAGCAAGACGTACCAAACTTGAATAAGGGCGTGTTAATTGACTCATAACGTCAGGCCCGATAATGCCGTCCATCTTCAAGCCATAGTTTCCTTCAAAAGCTTTGATCGCTTGGTTAATCACACCAGTATTGGTAATTGTTGCTTGAGCCACAACTTGTTGATACTCAGGCTGAGTTAAATAACCCAGATTCCAAAGCACCGTTGCAACTTTGTCGCCATAAGGGATCGGCTCACCAATGCTAATAACCTTATCGAAGTGAACAACACTTGAATCCAGTGGGTTAGCTGGCAAACTTAATAAATGGTTAATCACCCCCATTGTTGGAACAAACTGCGAAGAAGGAATAAGAGAATTGATTTTTTGAACCGTTAATGGGAAATATTTCTGCGCCATTGTTAACGACAAAGGCGTTAATTTTACTGGCTGTGAATTGTATAACGGTCGAGGATCTTGCATTAACTGGTGCACATAATCCACGTACACCAAATAGGTATCCGTTAATAGTAAATCAAAGCCACGCTCATCTTGCCTTGTCTCTAATTTCTTCAACTCTTGTAGGCGCTGCTTCATACCAGGTAGTGTATCTGAATCTGCCAACGCTTGTAATTGCGGCATGATCGCACTGACAAGCGCAGGGTTTAACCAAAATGGCATGAAGTTATTATCAGCATATAGTGCATCTAAGATGTTATCGTTACACACTTTTACGGTTGATTGCGGACATAAAGACGCAGTGCTATTTATCTTAACACCATCTAACACATGCCAATCTAAATCTGGTTGCGCCACATTATTAGCAGCAAAAGCCGAGCCACAAGTCAATAAAGCCGAAACCGCCATTACCGAACCAATGAATGTATTTATTTTTTTTCGACTAAACTTCATCCAACATTCCTTAACTAAAACTAAGGAAGTAAAATTTTACCTCCTTAGCATTTAAATCATTCTCATTAAAAAGTGACAAAGATTTCAAAGTAACTAATAGTGAGTAATTTATGCTAAAAAACGATAAGTGGAAATAACACTTTCGGAATATTAAATTTTAACCTGAACTTTGTTCGATTGCGGTTGATAAAAAATGATGCAATAAAGATCATTAATTGTTTGTTTTGTTAAAATAAATTTCTCAAAAGTGCCAATGAATCATTATTTACAAATAGTAAATAAAAGCGAAATAAATTGAACGATATTCGGTAATTTAAAACTAAATGCAAACCAATAATAGAAATGAACTGATTCTTTTTTTGTGCTCATGAATGCCGCTAGTTATTGTGATTACCGAGGGAGGTTGACGGTTTAAATACCGAAGGATTCTGTCGTTGTCTTATTTATAATAGTTCACTATGGCAGAGTTACTCTTATTCGATAATTGAAGCCTTGGCACGTGCCTCCCGTAA
>NZ_PYNX01000035.1:0-16515 GCF_003026755.1 Photobacterium sp. GB-50 | reverse complement strand
ATAATATATATCTAATTGTTATATGATTATTTTACTACCTTATATTTTTTATCTCATAAACATAAAAATCTAATAAAAATAATACTCATTCCTTCATATCTAACATTAATGAAACTTTAGATAATAAAAGCCTTTGAAGTAAATTTCAAAAGCTTTTAAAATTTAGAACAAACAAATCCATATTATTTATTCTTTCTTTTTTTTTCTCGCTCTAATAACCACTGATCAATTTTATCTTCAAACCAACCAACTGATCGCTCTCCTAAAGGAATTGATGGTGGAAAGTCGCCTTTGGTCATTAATGCATAAATACTACTTCTAGATAGGCCAACCTTATCTTTTACTTCTGGTAACCGTAAAATTTTTTTTGGCTTCCGGTTTGTAATCATACTAAAAATCCTTCTAATAAATTATGTATCTTTTCTTTACTTATCCAGTTCAGGCTAACATTAACGAGTAAGTTAAAAGTTACGTTTTTTTTTGAGAGCAAAAAAAAAAAAACTAAGTTTCTAAATTAAAAAATGGTTATTAGATTAAGAAAAACTGTAATGAAAAGAATTTATGAGAAAAATACATTTAATAAAGTAGTTTTAACACAACGATCTTACTTTGTGAGAAATACATCATAAGAGATAAATGATTTAATATACATAAAGTTATGCTATCAGTTTGCAATAATGAAAATCAAACAGCCGAAATGTTTTCCAAAAAGTCTTTAACCAAAATAGTTAACACTGGATCTCACCTCCTCATTTATCAATAGTTCAAGTAAAGATATTATTGCGTTAGATTTAAATTTGAGGTTGAAAATGCGAGCTGTTAGAGGGGATAAGTATTTACAATGGATACCTTACAAAATTTGAAAACTTATTAGGATTTTCTTTTTAATGTGATTATAAGAAAAAGCAAAGGTAGTGCCATTTTCAGGCTACTGACGCCACCATAATAATAGCTAAGCAGTTATATTATAAATAGCTCGACACAAAATAACTCTTAAGCTTGAGAGTTGTCCTTAAACACTTTGTTTATGTATTTTTTACAATATCTTAAGAAGCAATTCTATATGATGTTTTATCGCTAATTTTTTCATATAACCAAGGTTAGTTGAACGCCCTTCATCATGAATACTAATGATTTCTTTAATTGCATCAGAAAAACTAAAGTAATCTTTGTTCTCATTAATAAATGCCACCATCTCAGGTAATGCCTCATGGATCAAACCTGCTTGATCTGATGTCGGATAATCGTATACCTCAGATAAAAAATGTCGAACCCATATTTCGTCAGTGCCATCAACTTCATGTGTAAGATGTAAAGCCGCAGTATATGGTTGAAAACCACCTGACTTGAAACGCTCTGATAACGTCGTGTAATCCCCAAAACCAGAGAAACCATCAGCTGAGTAGTTTAAATGTAAATCAGTATAAAATTCATGGCTAGGGTCAGCATACTCAGAGTTCTTACTAACCGTACGAAAGCAATCTGTAATGTTAACTCTTGAAAAATCACTAAATTGATTTTTATAAGAGCGACTTAAATTGGAGTTGATAAAAATATGATGACAAAAGTTAACGCTGGAGGAAGTACTAAACAAAAATTTAGGGTCTGAAAATGAAGCATTATGGATGAAAGAAAACTTTCGCTCATCGATACTAGATAAAAAATCATTGATTTCACTAGCTTTGGTTGAACTATTTAATATAAACGCAAAATGTTGGGCCTGTGTTTGAGATTTTATTTCATCGACCAACTCCGTCATTTTATTAGTCGATTTCCCCAAGTCACCATTTTGAGAGTTAAAAACAATAATATGTTCAACGTTTTTATCACACAAAGTATTTATACATTTTAATACCGGAGATAAACCTTTAGTTACAGGTTCAATTATCGGTATAACTTTTCCACTCTCTGAAAGTTTACCTGCGCACTCCCTGAGAGCAAGGAGTTCATTTTGCTTCCCTCGTAAAAACGGAAAGTACATACCGACACCTCTCAATCATTATGACAACTGTTGCTCTAATCTATTGAGCATAATGCCACAGTTTTGCTTTGAAAAGTTAGATGTACATATCAAAGATAACAGAGAGTTAGGAAACTTTGATAAGGTCTCCTTATTTTTACTGTAATTTTCTCGTTGTTTTAGAGCTTTTTTAAATTCAAAATTAACAACTTCTTTAGGTAAAGTTTCGAACATTTTTCTACACTTATTTCTGACAAACGCAGGTTTTTCCTGTGGCAATTCGCCAAAGTAAGTTAATATAATATCGAATACTTCATTTTTGTTTAAACAACCAAAAACCAGATCATGTTGCAATGAGTCTGTATGAATACTTGATTGTTGAACTTCTTCAAATGTGTACCGGTCAGTTAATACAAGGATACCAATGTTATCGTCTACCTCTTTCTTAAGCTTTAAAAGCTTAGATTCAGGAACAACAATATTAACTTTCTCAAAAACTTGTTTATAACTTTGCAACTGATGCTTTAATCGATAAAAGGTATCAAACTCAGTCTTGATTTCATATGCAGTAGAATAGCCATTAACAACGACACAATCAGCTATGCTCTTCCGAACTCGAAACTCAGTAAAATAGGCTACATTTGCCATTTTATGGCGACCTTTAACTATTTTTTCGGCAATAGCATTTTTATAAACATATTCATTGCGATACTCTTTGACCAACCTTTTGTAAAGATATTCATATGCTTCCGATAAGGTCAAACCATTTTCTTGTAAGTGACTAGCTATCAAAAGTTTAAGTTTATCATTAGTCTCCTCCTCCAAAAGCGCAATCATAGACTTTTTCGAAAAGAGATTAGTGATTATATGTCTCTCTGAATTGTTCATTTTGACATCTGTACCATCATTAAAATAAACCCATAACTAGTTAACAGCCCAAATAAGATCCTAGCATTCCTCCTATAAAAAATCACTCCGATCAACCTAAAATATAACACTTTAATAAGCTTAATAATTTATTAAATGTATTCGTACTTTTACATAAAGTACGCTTGAAAACCATTACTCATAATAAATTCAATTTAAATACACTATGAGCTTGATGATTTTATTTTTAAAAGTATTTAATCAATCTAATTAAAAAATTATATTAATATAGTATAACAATTATCTTAACTGAATATATTAAGATAAAAATAAAAGTTATTTAAATACAATTACTTACTAGAAAATCCACTCTATTTGAGCTACTAATGATTAGGATAAAAGGAATGATGAAGAGAAAAACTTCACACAGCTATGATTTTAATAGCTGTAAAGATCTAGTGAAAACGCAATAAATTTCTATCTCGTATGACTTCGCCTTTTAAAAATGCTAGCATCTAAACTCTGAACATCCTTATGCAACGCAAAGCCAATATGCCAAATATTGTATTTCAGCCTTTGACGGTTTTATAGTGCTTGATAGCTCGTTGCATTCTATCAAGAAGCGGAATAAAGCCATTAAAGTTAATATTATCTTGGTTTTTCTTTACGACTCTCGTTGCAAAATCATTTTTCCCATAATAGCTACTCTTAGGTTCTTTCTTTTCAGTAGGATCAAAGGTTCTATTATTTAATGGTGTGTCCCATAACTTTTGATCGAACAAGTTTTCAATCATTGTGTCTTTACCATTATTTAAGGGTGTAATTACTACGTATAGATTATACATTACATGAATAAATTCTGATTTTTTAATCGCAGACTTTATATCTTCTTTTTTAGAAGGCATAGGGTGCATAGTCATCGTAGATATACCCTTGAGCTTTGCAATGATTCCACCATTTTCATCTAAACCTTTATCATTATCTAAAATAATTAAAACAGGGAATTTAGGCTTCTCAGACTTATAGAATTCATACCTTTCTTTATAGCTATCTATAAAGTTGGCTAGGTAAGAAGTACCTCCTGCTAATTCAAGGATAAATTTAGTCCTTCTCGAATAATCCATAAATTTAACTAATGATTTAGGCTCTCCAGATTTAGCATTAGCATTTATAAGTAAAGGATACTTGCTATTAAGTTTATCAATCGCTGATGTTAAGTATAAATTATCAGTTTTTCCCTCACACAGTATTGTGGTCTTATCATTAGCATAGAACCATTTATAGAAAAGAAATTTACTAAGAGTCTTCTCTCTGCTGGTCCAAACTTCACGGCTTCGAATTCCATGACGTCTATGCTGATAATGTATACTCAACTTTTCTGGGTAATGAGTTCTATTGTGTCGATCGACTGAGTCAATAAAATTCAATCGACCTTCCAACTCTCGAATAGAGCCAACTACATATTCATCATTAATTAATTTAGTATAGCTGCCTGTATGAAATAACGAGTTACACATTGCTTTAACTGTTCGTCGGTATTCCTTTTTCACTCCAACCTTTTCATTAACAACTAAGCCTGTTACGTCTTGTCGAGAGTCCTTATATTGAATTCTAGTTTTCTTTTCATTAATAGAAAATCCAGCTCTAGAAATCTCTTTATCAAGCCTTTTACTTGCTTTATAAGCCCCATCAATTTCTGTCATTATTTCAACTGGAAAACTATTCTTCCTTGTTGAGAAAGTTATATCGTCAGCATAGCGACTGTATCTACATGAGTTTTTCTTTGCTAACTTTGCTAAAGAGATATCAAGAGAATGAGTAATTAGATTAGTTATAACTGGGGAGCAGGGACTCCCTTGTGGCAAAGAGTTATTATGACAAGCAATTTGAGCAATAGCTGTTGCAGTATCCGGAGCCAATAAAAAGTTATTATTCTTAATAAAAAAACCTCTAACTCGCCCAAAATTAAAGGAGTCAAAAAAGTTTTCCAAATCAATATTCAGGATATTTTTTGACTTTTTATGCATTTCAGCATTAGTTATTATTGATCTTTTTTTAACAAAACCGTGCGATAGAGTATTAGATATATCTTTTTCTTGGTTAATATCATCTATACAGTTTAGTAGTAAATCTGCTAATGACCTCTGAATTTCTTTTAGCCTATCGTTTGGTGCTTTAATTAAACGCTCACCACCAGTTTTTTTGGGAATATTAAACTCTTGATACTTAATGCTATCGTGCTCAACAAATAATACATAACTTAGAATTGATGGTTTGACGTCAAGAAGGATTGCTAAATCGTTTCTAGATATGCAGTTCTTAAGTTCTGCTATAGAGTTAGAGTTCATTTTAGTTACCAAGGCACAAAAAAGAGGGGTGCTTACGGGCACTCCTATGCCATGCCGGGGATCTTAGAGATACAGTTAATGAATTTTAAAGGCAAGTCTATCAGACATTGTTTTCACTGATGGCGATACGCCACCCAAAATCTGCCCGTAAGCTAAGTTTATATTAGAATCATTTTTTATTAATTAACGTGATTAAAATCATATAATTAATTATTTTTAAAATTATTCCTTTAGAGAGTTCTATTTTATGAACCATTAAAAATTTAAGATTATAAAATTGTGAAATGTGATGTGGTTCATATTAAATTTTATTAATTAGTAATATAGGCAATATTTTCAGCTACAAAAGAAATTCAACCTACTATAAAAATATAAATTTAATGTCATTGAAACTAACTTTAATAATCTTTGATACAAATATAACTCAAGTATCTTTCCATTAGTTATAATCTTTTAAGTACTTATATTTATAAAATAATTCAGTTCATAATAAAAGTAGTTGCAATGTCTAAAGATATTATAATCTTTATCTAATATTGAAGTAAAATGTGTTCTCTAGGTTAAGTAGTTAAGCGAGGAAGGTTTTATGCATCATAAATCTTTATGGTTTGTACTATAAGCAAAGTTAGAGAATACTTTATAATGACGAAAATCATAAATGTAGGTGCTCGATTATAGTTGATAGTTAGTAATAACTTTTTCGATTATCCGTTTATAGGTATCTTGGATGATTTATCTTAGATTCTTCTGTATTCCAAATAGTATTCCAAAGATAGAACTATAAAAGATATTTCTATTTATAACAGCACTTTAAATAACATGTTCAACTTACGCCAGCCCACCAAATTCGTATACGAAGACGTCCAAGGACGTCCAGAGAGCCCACTAAGACATTGTTTTAGTGGGCTTTCTTGTATCTGTAGCTTCCTAAATCGCCCAATAATATCTGTAATTTATAGGTACACCACTGGGTACACTACATTTTACGTAGTAATTTGGTGTACCCATTATGGCAAGAACAACAGCAAGGCTAACAGATAAGGAAATCAAAGCCGCTAAACCAAAAGAGATATAATATACGCTCTCTAATGGTGATGGACTTCGTTTTAGAGTTAAAACAAACGGCTCTAAACTGTGGTTACTCAACTACACTCACCCTACAAAGAAACGTCGTACCAACCTAAGTCTAGGTAAATACCCCGATCTCTCACTTGCTATCGCCTGTAAGCTATCTCAAGAAGCGCGTGAACTTATTATCCAAGGTATCGACCCTCAAGAAGATAAAAAACGGAAACAACAAGAACACAAAATCATTCATCAATACACTTTACTTAATATCGCTAAAGAGTGGTTTGAGATTAAGCAAAGTGGCATTACACCTGACTATACTGTTGATATATGGCGTTCACTTGAGCGACACATCTTCCCTAGCCTATCGTCGAATACGCCGATTGAAGCAAAAGGCAGTCTCGAAACAGTAAAACGATTAGTACAGCGTTTAAATGAGATAATGGATTTTGCAGCCAACTGTGGTTTAGTTGCGGCAAACCCACTAACAGGTATCAAAGCTGCATTCAAAAAGCCTAAGAAAGAAAACATGGCTTCCCTCAAGCCAAGCGAATTACCTGAACTCATTATTTACTAAATTCGTCGCTGTAACGACTTCCCTTTACCGTGGTTTAACTCATTATCGTTTGATTGCATTTTTATCATAAAAAGTGTCTATGGTGCTCAGGCCGAACCAGTCACTCACTTTACCTTCTGCATAATTGATAAAACTAGCTCACACCATTGCCTCTTCGTAGACTTTTTCGACCTCAGCAAACTTAGTGACGCTCTCTAGGCGAGTTAACGTGGTTAGTTTCATCGAGTTTTTCATTGGGCGATGTGGCACGTTGGTCACTGGCGTTTGCAGCGATAGCGGTTTTCCGAGTTCAAATAAATAATATAAATCAGCAGAACCTGACTTCTTACCCGCTTGATCTTCGGTAATGGTGTATCGTGGTAACACTGTGACTCGTTTAACCGGCCAAAGTTTGTCAATTTGCTTGGTTGAACTTTGAGTGTCTGAAGTAGACGCCAACGCTAAATAACGAATTTCCTCGGCAATATGCTGCTTAAATTTCTGCAAAAACGTACTTTGAGGAAGGTGATACCACTGCGCTGTACCTTGCTCAAATTTTTCAAAGTAGCCATTATCACGGCCACGTTGCCCACTCAATGCCACGGTCATCGTCAAATCAGGGTACAGCACTTGGCGCATGCCGTAATAAGGTATGCGTGCTGCTTCTTGTACGTAAAGCCTTTCCGCCATGCCAGCCACAGGGTACATCACCTCATTGTCTTTCCCTGTTTGTGCATTCGGTGCTGTGCCAATTTGGGCTTGCAAGAACTCTAGCAACCACTGGTGACCGGAATACCCGCTCTCAGTCTGGCTAGGCAAGAGTGCAAACGCACCAATACCCACCTCTTCTATTGCGGCTGCGTAGGGGTTGGGTTTTGTGGCTTGATCAAAAAAGCCTGGATATAAAGCAAACGCACCAAAAACAGGGCGACTTTTCTTGATAGGCTGACCTGTGATTGAACTGGATGAAAACTCAGATAAGCGCGGCTCTGATAAACGGATCAGAGCATCACGATAACGATGCATTTGGTTGATGGCATCGTCCGGTACGTAATCCGTACTTTCAATATTTTCATTGCTGTCATCAAAGCGGTTTTTATCGGTCTTAATACGGTACTTGGCATCAAACAGCCAAATAAACTGCTTTTCTTCTGATGAGCCCGAGTCTGCTTTTGTTAAATGGGCGCTTTTAGGCAATGTCACTTCCAACACAATATCCGGCTCTTGGTTAACCAAATACGAGCGTATTGATTTGCCCTTTTTGGTAAATTTAGGCTCGTGTGCCAGCCTAGCGGTCACGCCATCACTGCGCTTAAAGCGAAAGGCACCGGCAAAGCCATCTTTAAGTTGGTACTCAAAAAAGTCATTTGGGGCGAGCTTCGTCACACTGTTTTTCACCAATTCAAAGCCAAGGTCCTGCTCTAAAATCTGTTTCAAACACAAAAAGCACCACACTTCGTAAATCTCAGCCACTGATTTCATTGAAATGCTCGACTGATTACCAAACACATCTAAATAAAATTTCAGCTCCTGCCAAACGCGATACACCGCGCTGTAACCGGTTTTTTGCTGAAGCACTAACGACTCGCGGCCTAACCCTGTGTATGCACCAACCTCTTTTAAAAAACTTTGACCTAACACTTTTTGCAGCGGTTGTTGCCAACTATGTAGTTCATTTAAAAATGAATCCGACAACCGTTGCCGTTCTGGTGCTTGGTTACTTTGCCTAAGCTTTTGTTCAAACTCCGCTAATTGCCGCTTGCTTTTACTCACCGCCATTTTGATAAAGCGGTTTTCTGGGGTATCCACACTCAGTTGCTTTTTTTCGACTGCATAGCGTTTATCGTACTGGCCATTAGCAAAGTCTTGCTTGACCTGCTCCGCTAACTTATGAGGCAAACGGGCTTTTAATTTGGCCGCTTTGATATTGGTAACCGTCGGTTGCAAACGGCTATGCGGTGCAGCACAAATTACTTTTAAGCCTTGCTCAAAACGCTCCTTTAACGCGGCAAAATTAGCCAACCACATCAGTGGAAAATGCCCACGATGCTGGCTAGTCGCTGCGTCTTGTTCCGTTTTTTCTACCAAACTAAAGCGCCAAAGAGGGTAAACTTTGTCGATGGTTTGATACATAGCGGGCAAGTCTTGGTGCAGTGCCATTTTGGTTGGCAGCACTTCAAAGGCTATGTGCTGAGTCTGTGTTTTGCCATTCAGCTCAAAAGTGAGTGGCAAGCGCAACCAACCTACATCATTGCCGGTATTGATGGTGCCGGTTAAACGTGCAGGCACCACACCCCTTGCGGTTTTTACTTCGGGAGCAAAACGAAACGCCTCATTCACGCTTTGGCTGCGATGGGTTAACCGCGCATTAGTGACTTCACTAAAAAAGACCCATTCAAACTGGTACTGAGTATTCTCAAAAAACAGCGGAGAATTTAATGTCAACTCAGCGTGTTTCGCTAAGCCATTGGCAACAAGGCCACTATCATCTAACGCACTTGTATCTATACCGTCTGCAACTAGCCATTGCGGTTCAATGACACTGCTCAGTTCAGGCGCAAAACGCAATTCGTAGCTAGGTTGTACATCATTAGTGCTCGCCCTGTGCGCCATTGTATTCTGGTACACGCTCAACCGCTGGCTAATATCATTCGCCCAAACCGAAAACTCAAAGTCAGGGGTCTGTAATCGTATTAACTCTGGCATTCCTTACCACTCCTTACGCCATAGCTATGCTGGTTTTGATTATGAGTTACATTCATTGCAAAAGGCATAAAACAGCACCGACTCATTAAGGCCAGAAACTGGTGAAGGTGGCACTGGCTAATCGAGCGCTCATCCATTGTAATTTCGCTTTTGAACGGCAAGGTATACGTAGCACTTTTTGCTCATCTGCATCATCCCCCTCTATCGCTTTCTCGCGATACAAGTCAGGGCGTTGGTTTGCTTCGTCTGTTTCAGACGCGAACCAAATGGGGGCTAACTGGTCTGCCAGCACAGTGCTAAGTTCTTCCAGCAAATCCTTGCGACTTGATGTAGTCAGTTTGTCGGTATCGCCTTCTATACGCGGCAGAACCTTACACATCATAAAGTCGTCCCATACGGCTTTTAGGGTCAGCTCATCTTGTGGTTGGCTGCTGGCCACAGCAAGAAGAAGTTCATTTAAAGCACGAAACGCTAATTCAAATGGCGTATTTTTTAGTACAGCATTAACGGCAGATAAAAACGCAACAGTCTTTGTACCATCAGCATCAAAGGTATTGGCTAAATCTGTTTTGCTGGCGTTTGACCAAATAGGATAGCTTAGGCGTTTATTGCTGCTGGTTGGAGTGAAAAAGTCGTTATAGTCGTTAGGGAAAAACGCACCAAAATCAAAGCTCAGCGCTCGGTCAATCACTTTGCGTGAAAAGCCGTGGGTGGTTTCATCCATATTCACCGTGCCCGCGACCAGCAGGTTAAACGGAATACCTAAACCATATTGGCAAATATGTGCCCACAGCTCATCGTATTGCACACCATCAAAGCCTAGCGCTTCACGCAGCTTTTCTTTATCCGCAACTTCTTTAATGGTGGCGGGTTTTAATAAGGCATCACTGCTGTAGGTAAAGCTGTCACCTGTCCAACGCCATTCGCGGGTTTCAAGCACCGACAAATAATCGGCAAAGTACTGCTCAACGGGGGCAAGGTTCATTTCATCCAAACACAACCAGTAAGGCAATACTTGCTCAAGTGCATCACGTTCACCTGTTACCACTAGACGCTCGCCTTGGTCTTCGTTTACTTGCACTTCAACGGTTAAGCCACTATCAGTGATCGCACGCCACGCTTTGGCGATAAACTGCAATACATCAGTGGTGATGTATTCAGCAGCGCCGTTTAAACGGGAGATATACCCCATCAAATCACTCGGCTCATGCCAGTCGGGGCGCACCGAGGTTAAACAATAGGTTTCATCAAACTGCCCTGAAGTTTTTGCTTGTTCACGCACAAAACGGGTTTTACCTGTACCTGAGATGCCAGCTAGGAGAAGGAAGGGTTTGGAAAGAAGCTGTGCATTACTAACAGCCTGTCTTGAATGCGAATTAGTCTCTAGATTTACATCTGCATATATATCTAATAGCTCTGTTAGATCAAAAGTAAGAGTATCTTCATCCGGCATGTTGTCTAAAGGATAAAATTTTGCGCCTGCTGAAGCCCACTCATACGACTTGCCTAATGTCGTATTAGAGCGTAAATCAACGTTCTGATCCCAAGCATTAAGTCTGTTATCCAACCCCCTAATGCTATTGCGCAGCTCCTCCGCTTTCTGTTTTGCCTGAGCTGTTCCATATTGTTTTTTGAGTTCTGTGGTTCCAAAGCCCAGCGAAAGATAAACACCACTACCGTCTGAACGGAACAAATAAACAGGATAAATACCGGACTGTGTTGACTCTGTTATTGACGGATTGAGGATCGACAGCCAAGGCACGTCTGCCCAATTTCCAGCGCCAGCACTTGCTTTTATTAAATAATTATTTGGAGATGGCAGTTTGTTTTCTATTGCTCTAATTAAATCTTGTCTTAGTAAAGTAGCTATTGGATGACCAGTAAACTGCTCATTTTTAGCTTGTTTCCAGCCACCAGCTATTTCTGTTAAAAGTTGTCTTAAACTCATACTTACCCTTTATACTAAGACCAAGAAATTTTGGTATTCCAATTCTATTTTATTTTTATATATCATGAAGATAACAACCTTACAAAGACATCTAATGTTTTTAGTGTTCTCGACACATTATTCACCGCCCGTTCAGTAAGTGCTGCCCGCTCAATTCCTTCTTTGGTCCGTTCTCTTATACGATTTCGTTCAAACTCGGCAAAAGCTGCGAACATCTATAGCATTAGCTTTCCTTCAGCACTGTATAAATCGGCAACGGTAAATCTAAGCAAACGACCTTACCCCCTTTTTGGGGTTAATACATTAATCGTATTATTGCTTCCACTGATCCTGAAACCGTGTCACTCACTACACATGAATCAGCAACATCATATTCTTTTTAACGAATGGCAATAATTTTATTTTGTGTTGTTTGTTCTATTGTAGATACTCGACAATAAGAAAAAGTACGCATCTTCATTAAACTCCCTCTAACTGGTATCAATAAATGGAGTAACTAAGCGAATAAAATATATGCCCTACCTATGCCCATTCCCACCGACGATATAGCTTTTAATTTGAAGACGAACACATAACCAATACAAAAAAGTTACCCGTAATACAATTCCAATTCATAGCATTATATTTCCCTCCTCACGCAACATAAAATGCGGCCTCGCTGATTACCTCACACATAAAACTTATCTAAAACATATTTTCATTAAGGGATAAATATTGAAAGTATCAACTCTTGCTCTTGCGATATTATCAACGCTACTGCTATCTGCCTGTGGAGGAGGAGGCGGTGGCTCTGATTCAGATAACACAACCACAGCCCCAACTCGAAGTATTCAAGGTAAAGCCATTGATGGTTATGTCAAAGGTGCCACTGTCGGTTTAGATTTAAACTTTAACGGTAAATTGGATGCAGGAGAACCAACAACAATCACAGGCGACAATGGTGCGTATATTTTAGATATCAAATCAAATAGCGATGCTTCTTGTGCTGACTATGTACCCACGATTGTTGATGTTCCTGTTGGTGCTATCGATGAAGACCTTGGTGTTGTCGAAACGGCATATACCATGACAATCGCGCCCGCGATATTCATACCTAGTGACAAAGATATTCGTGATATCACGCCGCTAACAACAATACTTTGGGATAATATTCAACGAGATCTCGAAAGCAGTAATCTAGGAATGCTTAGCTGCTCAACTATTCAAGAACAATCTGAAACTCGCGAGCGTATCAGTGGGATGTTGAAAGAGCAGGAGTACCGTTTACAGCTTCGCTTCAACGTACCTGTAAAAGAGTTATACAGTGATTTCATTGCATCCGGTAATACAGCGTTAGCTTCTAGTGCTGCTAACCTTGTAAAGGGAATGCAGTTATCTTATGAAGAAACACGTGTAATGTTACAAGATCCAAATGTGGTATATGCAGACGTTGAGTATATGCAAGGGCATTGGAACCACATGATGGAAGACGAAACTAACTCTACTCATTGGCATCGTGTAACAAGAGTCCAGTACAAAGACAAATCAACCACCGCACGTATCGAACGCATGTCAGATGACTTAACCACTGTAGTTAAAACAATGGAAGATTCAATGAAGCGCGAACGGACTGAACGCGGCCTTACATTGCTTGAAAGCTTTGCGATTGAACCTGACGGCTGTAACTCTGTGATTGAAGTGGTACAAGCATCGACTGATGGCTACGGTTTACGTAACCAACATCATGCTGCTGACATTACCTCTTTGCAGGACTGCCAAGATGTAACGAACTCGACGTCGTTAACCGCTCAAACTATTTTAACTTTCCGTACGAATGGCCTAGAGCACATCGGAAAAATAGACGAAGGTGGGCAATTTAGGTTCGATGAGAAAGATATATATACCAATCGCGATTTGGCGTTAGCTTTTGAAACAATGTCCCCTGAGGAGTTAGATCAATATAACTACATTTCTCAAGACTTTACCGATTCATTAACACACAACTCAACATCGGCACTACGTAACCAAGCAACCAATCTAGAAGATCGTTACATCTGGATTGACCGCGATCTCACTCAAGGACTATGGAGTAAGATAATTCAATTTAAATCAGGAATTTACGAAAACTATTGTTCTGACGATGGTACTACGTGGACACCAACAGATGTTATAAGTAAATGCATGAATAGCTCTGTAGAATAAACAATAAAAACAGATAATTATTTCATAAGATCAACGTGAACTAATTACAAACATTTAGAAGGCGACTTCTTAGGAAGTGGCCTTTTTTGTATCTGATTTTGTCATTTCTTTTCTTATTTTCTTAACGCAAAGAGCATCGAAATATTGAACGCCTGAGTGTTAAAGATCCTGACTGCCATTACCCTTTTATTTCAATAACAGAGCCAGATCTCGTCCCTCCTAAACTAAAGCTATTCTTTATCTTCTCGCGTTAACCTCGATCTAAACATCTGTTTAAAAATAATCGTTCAACCTAATAGGTTTAAGCTATTGAATGTATCGGCTATAACGATTTCCTAAATTTTGCTGTTTTAACAATAATGGCTTCAGAGATTTGATTTGCACTACAGCATAAAAACTTAAAATTATAGTTAAAAGGATTCCATCATGATCAACACTGAAATCAAGCCATTTAGCGCAACAGCATACAAAGAAGGCAAATTCGTAGAAATCACTGAGAAAGACGTTTTAGGTAAGTGGGCGGTATTCTTCTTCTACCCTGCTGACTTTACTTTTGTATGTCCAACTGAGCTTGGCGATCTAGCTGACCATTACGCAGAGCTTCAAGAGCGCGGCGTTGAAGTATTCTCTGTCTCTACAGATACTCACTTCACTCACAAAGCATGGCACGACAGCTCTGACACTATCGGTAAAATCAACTACTACATGGTAGGCGACCAAACGGGTAATATCACAAATAACTTCAATGTTATGCGTGAAGGTCAAGGTCTTGCAGACCGCGCTACTTTCCTAATCGATCCACAAGGTGTTATCCAAGCAATGGAAATCACTGCTGAAGGTATCGGTCGTGAAGCTGATGATCTAATGCGTAAAGTGAAAGCAGCACAATATGTTGCAGCACACCCAGGTGAAGTTTGCCCTGCAAAATGGAAAGAAGGCGAAGCAACACTAACTCCTTCTCTAGACCTAGTAGGTAAGATCTAATCTTATTTACCTTTGATAATAATGAGTGATTTTATTCTCTATATATAGATTCACTTATTACTTATCCTACTTTTAAATAATTCACTTATTTAAAAGTAATAAGGCATCAAGCATAAACGTCATGTTTGGTGCCTTATTCATTCAAATACCTTCAAACATATTTAAGCCTTTTTATATAGGCGATATGTCGTATAACAGTAGATCCGCATTCTTTATCTGCTGTTAAGCCGTAAATAAATTAAAAAGGCGAGATTATGTTAGAACAAAGCATGAAGCAGCAATTAAAAGCGTATTTAGAAAATTTAAAAACAGATATCCAACTGGTATTAAGTTTAGATGATAGTGACACTGCACAAAAACTGCATGAGCTTGCTCACGAGATCGCAGAACTAAACGATAAAGTGAGTGTTATTGAAGATAATAATGCCAGTGTACGTAAGCCTGTAATGCAAGTGGTTAACCCAACCAAACAGACCTCAATGAGCTTTGCCGGTCTTCCAATGGGACACGAATTTACTTCATTGGTATTAGCGCTACTACACAGTGGTGGTCATCCAATGAAACTAGAGCAAGCGGTTATCGACCAAATCGCCGCTTTAGATCAAGATATTGTTATTGAAACCTTTATTTCATTATCTTGCCAGAACTGTCCTGATGTTGTGCAAGCGTTCAACATGATGGCAGCGATTAACCCACGCATTAAAGCAACCATGATTGATGGCGCAGCTTTCCAAGACGAAGTCACTGAACGTAATATCATGGCAGTACCGACTGTTTATGTGAACGGTGAAGTCTTTGGTCAAGGCCGTATGTCGCTTACTGAAATTTTAAATAAGTTAGACACGGGCGCAGCTAAAAAAGTAGCGGCAAGCCTAACCGAAAAAGCCCCATTTGATGTATTAGTTGTCGGTGGTGGCCCAGCGGGTGCATCTGCTGCAATCTACGCGGCACGTAAAGGCATCCGTACCGGTGTTGTTGCTGAGCGCTTCGGCGGTCAGGTAATGGATACCATGTCTATCGAGAACTTTATTTCTGTTAAAGAAACCCAAGGTCCCCGTTTAGCGGCAAGCCTTGAAGAGCACGTAAAACAATACAACGTTGATATTATGAGCGAGCAGCGTGTTAATAACATTGTTGAAGCTGCTGATACTGAAGATGGTTATACGCACGTTTATCTAGAAAGCGGCGCAATGCTAAAAGCACGTAGCGTGATCATCAGTACTGGCGCTCGCTGGCGTGAAATGAACGTTCCTGGTGAACAAGAGTATCGCAATAAAGGTGTGGCTTACTGTCCTCACTGTGACGGTCCATTATTCAAAGGCAAGCGCACAGCCGTTATCGGTGGTGGTAACTCAGGTATTGAAGCGGCGATTGATCTTGCGGGTATTGTAGAACATGTGACTGTGCTTGAATTTGCTGACACATTACGTGCTGACCAAGTGTTGATCAATAAAGCTGAAAGTATGCCTAACATCGACATTATTAAAATGGCACAAACGACAGAAGTGGTTGGCGATGGTACTCGCGTTACAGGTATCAGCTACAAAGATCGTAACACGGATGAAATCAAACACATCGAACTTGCCGGTATTTTTGTTCAGATTGGTTTAGTGCCAAACACTGAGTGGCTAAAAGAATCCGCCGTTGCATTAACACCACGTGGTGAGATTGAAATTGGTGCTCACGGTAATACTAACGTTAACGGTATTTTTGCAGCCGGTGATGTTACAACAGTTCCTTACAAACAAATTATTATTGCAATGGGTGAAGGTGCTAAAGCAAGTCTAGGGGCATTTGATTACTTAATTCGCACCCCTGCACCCAATAATAAATAGTATAACTATTAATTTTTAAGGCCGACTCGAAAGAGTCGGCCTTTTTATTATAAAAAATTAAT
>NZ_PYNX01000034.1:0-18110 GCF_003026755.1 Photobacterium sp. GB-50 | reverse complement strand
ACTGTGCTGATACTTACGTATCAATTGGTCACTAGTATCATTGATAAATCTTTCGACTTAACTTTTCAACGAGTGCCCACACAGATTGCATGGTCAAATTGTTAAAGAACAATACTGATTTGGTTGCCAGCCAATGGCTTGCTCCGTGTCAGTGAGGTCGCATTATAGGAGTATTTTCTTTGCTGACAATATTTTTTTGATAAAAAAAAATCGTTTGAATATTTTTTATTCAAAACGACTTTTAAAAGTATTTATTGACAAAAATTTAGGCAGGTTAATCAAACTCACTGTAACGAGAAAATAATGTTTTTAACGCTACATTAGAAGTGTTACCCCATCGATCAACCCATTGGACGTCAACAGCAATAACTTTTGCATCAGCATTTGTTGATCCTGCCGGTTTCATTTTATCCTCTATCTCCCAACTTCTCTTAAATGTATATGAAGAGCCAGAGACAACAATGTTTTCTATCGGATAACTTCCATCAGCTAAAACAGGGTCATCAAAATATAAGGTATTTGTACCACCACTGATATTTGCTCTTGCTCTAAAAAACTCAAGCTTATCCTCTGCAAGTTGTAATGCCTCCAAAGAGTTCAATGCAAAATCAGCCTTTCTATCTATATATATTTGTAATTTCACAAGCCCTAGAACACCGACTGAAAGTACAACAAGAGCAATTAAACTTTCTAGAAGGCTAAATCCTTTTTGATTAGAAATCATGCCAAGATCCCTTTTCCCATTTTAACTGGGTGCTATGTTTTGTAACTTTTCCTTTATTATAAGAAGGAATAATTGAGCCATTAATCTTTATTGTCCTTCCTATCGCATCAATTCCAACGCCACCATCAATATATACGGAACCTTCAGCTAAAAAGGGCATCTGATCATAATCGGCTGTCAGATGACTTTGTAAAAAACTACCTGGAAGCACACCTATATCGGTACTTTCATTAAATAAATTTTCCCAAGCTGTCAGTACATCTAATGAAGTACTCACGTACTGATAGAGAATTCCATTAAAATAAGTAACTGCCTTTGTAAATAAAACACCATTAAATACAATCAACTGAACTGCTTCTTCATTATTTGATTCAATAGCTGTTCCAAAAATAGCTCCTGTTAATGCACAGTTACCATCAATCCAAATACGTCTTTTTCCGTTTTTATAAGCATTATCAACCTTCGTATGACAATTTTTAATCCAGCCTCCTGATGTTTTATCTAAAGCATTATCACCGATAACAATACCGACAGTATCGTTTTTTATATCTTCCCTAACCGAGGCATGTTCTGATATATCTTTGTTAAATAGCGCCTTAAAAACATCAACTGTCTCATTCTCTAAAATATCCCCTCCTTTAACAGGAGTAATTGAAAAAGCACTTGGCGGTTTAGCAGGATCGAATAAATTAGAAAGATAGGCACTATTACATTCAAAAGAAGGAGCCCCTAATCCTCCACCTCCATGTGCGCTAGTTGTTGAATCGACTGTGAAAAAGTGTTCGTCAGTCCCTGATATTGATGCGACGTAATTTACCGTGCCACCAGATACAACAGACTTACACTTATATTTTCCATCAGAAGCTTTATCCTCTGTTTTATTTGGAACAAAGTGCTGAGAGCCTGTTAATTCAATAGAAGCGCTTGTTTCAATAGTACTAAGAACACCACCACCTCCATAACCAATACTTTTATTAATCTCTTGTATTGATCCATCAGAGCTATAACGACTTATCAATTGATATTCAGTATGCTCACCCACAGCTGGATAAGAGTTAATCATTAATGCAGACGAAGGTGCCAAATCATTACATACATGACTAAATGCTGATTCCGTAGGTTTTATATTTTTTTGCTTTAATTCAGTAAAAGCACACTCTAAACCACCTTCAGCATTCCAGAATGCTTGACGTTCTAATATAGTATTTTGAGCACGCTTGATTTGATAATAAACTTGTTTTGATGAAGCTAATGAAAATAGCAAAGATGCTATTAATAAAACACTAACAATAGATAAACTCACCATTCCATGCTGCTTTGTAATCATTGTATATTCCTTAATACAACAGAAACTTTCCCTGCATGCGTATATGTTGTACCAATCAAGGTTGCATCTAAAAAAACATCCACTTTCATTGCTGTTGATTGAGCGGTAGATATAACAGAAGTCGACACATTAAAATTATTAATGTTGATATTTTTATAATCAATCAATGATGCTACTTCTGCACCACTACATAAATTACTAAATGTAAAATCTGTCATAGTTGAGAGTGCAGAAGAGGAAGATATTTTTTGGCATATTTGTATTGTTTTAGTTCCAGCTGATGTGTTTTTTTGTTGGAACTTTATTCCTCGCCATTTCCCATTTTCATCTTCATATACAAAACCAATATTAGTAGCAGATGAGTCGATCGTTGAAGATGAACCTGATAGCGTTACAGGCTCATCAAGCGTAGTGGTATATCCCGCTCTACGTATTTCAGTTGCAATATGCTTTAATGTGTCATTTACATCTTGTTTAATCAGTAACTGAGATGTTCTCGCTACAGCCATCTTATTCCCAGCTATATATATACTCCCAACAGTAGCAATAGCGATTAAACTAATTGATGATGCAACAATTAGCTCTATTAGAGAAATACCTTGTTGTTTATATTTATTAGCATGGTTTAAATTCATAAGCACCTCCGCTAGTAACAGAACAGCTTCGAATTCTACCTGTCAATCTATTTAAAATAACTTGTACTTCTTTAGAGCTATCAGTTATGTAGAAATAAAACTGTCCAGTAGTATTTGGCGTTCCTCTAGACGAGTCCATCGTTAAATAGGAAGACATAGATACTTTAAAATTTATACCTTTATATTTGTTACCTAAAATAATTTGAATAGCATCAGATTTTGCATTTGATATTGTTGATGCAACTGAAGAGGCTGGTAGTAATGCTAATACCCACTGTCCATCATTATGATATTCAGTTATATCTCCTGAATCTCTAATATATTTAACTTTGAGAGGCTCATTTCTCATTACAGATTCGGATTTTGCTTGTAATAAAAAACCCTCTATATCAGCGCTAATATTTTTAACTTTATTTTTTTCTAATAATTGCGTGAATGAAGGTGCAGCAGTCATTAATAGGATTGATAATATACTAAGAGTGATCATCAGTTCTAACAGAGTAAAGCCATTAAATCGAAATTCACTACAATGTATACTATGTAAATAAGAATCCTTTTCGCGAGCCATTCCTCAAATCCTTTTTAATGCTGTCCTTGATCCTTAAGAACACCTTGATTCATAGATTAACATCAACGCAAAATAGCAAGGACAAGATAAAAATCAGATATCGAGGGAACTCGTAAAATAAAGAGATTAAGGATGATGACTACACAAAAAGGCGTGACTCTGATCGAAATGTTAATTGTAGTGGCGATCATAGGTATAGTAACAGCTATCGCCTACCCTTCTTATCAAAGCCATGTTCTAAAGAGCCATCGCAATAAAGCAATGGCTGACTTAGTAATGATTCAACTCAATATTGAAGAAAATAAAACGAAAGGTATTGCGTATCCTTCATCAGGATCATTATCTGCAAGTATCTGCAGCCAGTGTGATAATTCTGGTGAGCGTTATAATTATACGATTACAAGCACATCAACTAACTACAGTTTAACTGCGTCAAAAACTAGTTTGCAATCTGCAGATATATGCTCAAATCTAATATTAAAAAGTAATGGCGAAACATCTACTACTACAGATCAAGCTGATTGCTGGAAATAAAAAAGCCGACATCACGTCGGCTTTTAAAATTCACTGTTTAACTACTTTTAGTGAGTTAAATCATCAAAAAACTTCTTCACACCTTTGAAGAAACCTTCTGATTTTGGTTTGTGCTTACTTGCAGCTTTACCACCAAACGTTTCTTCAAGTTCTTGAAGCAATTCTTTTTGGCGTGAGCTTAAGTTAACAGGCGTTTCCACCACTAACTTACAAATAAGATCGCCCGTCATACCGCCACGAACAGAATCAACACCTTTACCACGCATACGGAACATACGACCGGTTTGCATTTCAGCGGGTACTTTCAAGCTGACACGGCCATCAAGGGTTGGAACTTCAACTTCCCCACCTAATGCCGCCATTGTAAAGCTTACAGGTACTTCACAATGTAGGTTATTGCCATCACGTTGGAAAATGTTGTGTTCTTTTACATGTACTTGTACGTACAAGTCACCTGCTGGAGCGCCAAATTCACCCGCTTCCCCTTCGCCAGTAAGACGAATACGGTCGCCAGTATCAACACCTGCAGGAATTTTAACGGATAACGTTTTGGTTTCTTCTACACGGCCTTCGCCATGACACTTATTACATGGATCTTTGATAATTTGACCACGACCATGACAGTGTGGACAAGTTTGTTGAACCGCAAAGAAACCTTGACGCATTTGTACTTGGCCAGCACCGTGACAAGTACCACATGTTGTTGCTGATGAACCTTTTTTTGCACCAGAACCATCACAAGAGTCACAACCTACTAAGGTAGGTACACGGATTTCTTTTGAACAACCGCGAACAGCTTCTTCTAACGTCAGTTCCATGTTGTAACGAAGATCTGAGCCACGCTGTGCGCGTTGTTGACGACGACCACCGCCACCACCAAAGATATCGCCGAACACATCACCAAAGATGTCGCTAAAGTCTGCACCGCCGCCGAAGCCGCCGCCACCGCCGCCCATTCCACCTTGTTCAAAGGCTGCATGGCCGTACTGATCGTAAGCTGCGCGTTTTTGGCCATCAGTTAGAATTTCATAAGCATATTTAACTTCTTTGAATTTCTCTGCTGACTCGTCGTCACCCTGGTTACGGTCGGGGTGGAACTTCATTGCTAAGCGCTTATAAGCCTTTTTAATGTCACGCTCACCTGCGTCACGGGCTACGCCTAGCACTTCATATAAATCACGTTTAGACATAACTTGATTGTCACCTGGCTAGATATAGTTACGGGCGTTAGAGTAACCTCAAACGCCCGTAATTTAAATAAGATGTTAATTAATAGATATTAATAACGTTCTTATTTGTTGTCTTTAACTTCTTCAAACTCAGCATCAACAACATCGTCGTCTTGCTTAGCTTGTTGCTCACCAGCGCCATCAGCTTGTTGAGCTTGTGCTTTCTGTTGAGCGATTTCCATTAGCTTTTGAGAAGCAGCAACTACAGCTTGAACTTTCGCATCAATTGCTTCTTTATCTTCGCCTTTACGTGCTTCTTCTAGTTCAGCAACAGCAGCTTCGATTTTTGCTTTCTCATCAGCAGGAAGTGCGTCACCCGCTTCTTCGATTTGCTTACGAGTACCGTGAATTAGCTGGTCAGCTTGGTTACGAGCAGTTACTAACTCTTCAAACTTTTTGTCGTTTTCTTTGTTAGCTTCAGCTTCTTGAACCATTTTCTCGATATCAGCATCGCTTAGACCACCAGACGCTTGGATAGTGATCTTCTGCTCTTTACCCGTAGTCTTATCTTTTGCAGATACGTTTAGGATACCATCAGCATCAAGGTCGAATGTTACTTCGATTTGTGGCATACCACGAGGTGCAGGCTGAATGCCTTCTAGGTTGAATTGACCTAGAGACTTGTTGAAGCTTGCTTGCTTACGCTCACCTTGGATTACGTGGATAGTTACCGCGCTTTGGTTATCTTCAGCAGTAGAGAACACTTGGTTCGCTTTTGTTGGGATAGTTGTGTTCTTCTCGATAAGCTTAGTCATCACGCCACCCATGGTTTCAATACCAAGAGATAGTGGAGTAACGTCTAGAAGTAGAACGTCTTTAACATCACCAGCAAGTACACCACCTTGAACAGCAGCACCTACAGCAACTGCTTCATCAGGGTTAACGTCTTTACGTGGCTCTTTACCAAAGAACTCAGTTACTTTAGCTTGAACCATAGGCATACGAGTTTGACCACCAACTAGGATAACATCAGTGATGTCACCAACAGTTAGGTCAGCATCAGCTAGTGCCACTTTTAGTGGGTCTAGAGAACGTTGAACTAGGTCTTCGACTAGAGATTCTAGTTTTGCACGAGTCACTTTGATGTTCATGTGCTTAGGACCAGTTGCATCTGCTGTAATGTAAGGTAGGTTTACATCAGTTTGTTGTGCAGATGATAGTTCGATTTTCGCTTTTTCTGCTGCTTCTTTTAGACGCTGCATCGCAAGAGGATCGTTCTTAAGGTCGATGCCTTGATCTTTCTTGAATTCTTCTACTAAGTAGTTGATTAGACGAGTATCGAAGTCTTCACCACCTAGGTGTGTATCACCGTTAGTTGCTAGAACTTCAAATGTTTTCTCACCTTCAACTTCATCGATCTCGATGATTGAAATATCAAATGTACCACCACCAAGGTCGTAAACAGCGATAGTGCGATCACCACCTTGCTTGTCTAAGCCGTAAGCTAATGCAGCAGCTGTTGGTTCGTTAATGATACGTTTAACATCTAAACCTGCGATACGGCCAGCATCTTTTGTTGCTTGACGCTGTGCATCGTTGAAGTAAGCAGGAACTGTGATTACTGCGCCAGTAACTGGTTCGCCAAGGTAATCTTCAGCTGTTTTCTTCATTTTCTTAAGAATTTCAGCAGATACTTGAGGAGCAGCCATTTTTTGGCCTTTTGCTTCTACCCATGCATCACCGTTGTCAGCCTTAACAATTTTGTAAGGCATGATTTCGATATCGCGCTGAACTTCTTCGTCTTCAAAACGACGACCGATTAGACGCTTGATTGCGAATAGTGTGTTTTCAGGGTTTGTTACTGCCTGACGTTTTGCTGGTTGACCAACTAGCGTTTCACCATCTTGAGTGTAGGCAACAACTGATGCTGTTGTACGCTCGCCTTCTGCGTTTTCGATTACACGTGGTTTGTCGCCGTCAAGTACTGCTACACAAGAGTTTGTAGTACCTAAGTCAATACCAATGATTTTACCCATCAGACTATCTCCGAAATTCGTTATATTTATTTGCTACACCTAGAACGGATTCTAAGGTTAGCGGTTCGGGCTTTACCCGTGACAAATATGTTTAATGTCTTATGACTACTAAATAAGGCCGCCAGAATGCTTTTCAAGGGTAAAACAAAAATATTTTCAAAAAAAATAAAAAAACCCACCGAAGTGGGCTTTTATACGCTAAAAGATAACAGTTATTACGCTTGAGTATTTACGTTACCTGCCGCAGCTTTAGATACCATCACCATTGCAGGACGGATCACACGGCCATTTAGCTCATAACCTTTTTGCATCACCATCATTACAGTATTTGGTGCAAAATCAGTGCTTTCTTGAATAGCCATCGCTTGGTGGAATTCAGGGTTAAACGCTTCACCTTGTGGGTTAATTTGCGTTAAACCAAATTTAGCAACGGTATCTGTCATTGTTTTAAGCGTTAGCTCAACACCTTCCATCATCGCTTTTGATGATTCATCAGTCTTGTCTGCCATCTCAAGTGCACGCTCAAGGTTATCAATAACAGGTAATAATTCTTCTGCAAATTTGTTTAATGCGTACTTACGTGCTTTATCAATTTCTTGCTCTGAACGACGACGAATATTTTCGCCTTCTGCGCGTGCACGTAATGCTGCATCTTTCGCTTCATTAGCTTGTGCTTCACTTGACAGTAACGCCGCTTCTAGCTCAGCAATGCGAGATTCGTATAGTTCTTGTTCTGATTCAACAAACTCACCCTCTACAGCTTCTACTTCAACAGCGTCAACTGCATCATTTAGCTGCTCATCCTGTACATTGTGGTTTTTGTTAGTCATGCGTTGGTTCTCCGCCAAGATAATTGGGTATGTATAATCAGCAGTAGGCTATTCTACGCCACTACTTTTCAACAGTCTTGGGCATATTATGGGGATGAAGTTCAATGATTCAACCCAATATTGATAACAAACAGCGACAAGTTATTTTTTCTAAGGCTATACTGCCCTCACTATTAGATGTTGGAACAAAGAGATGACGCGAATTTTTGACACCATTGCGTTAATAGGTAAACCACGTAACCCTGATGCATTACAGACTCACATGAGCCTATATCAATGGTTAGTGGCACAAAACTACACCGTGTTACTCGATCATCGTCTATCAGATGATCTTGAGATCCCTGAACAGTGTTTTTGTGATTTGCTCACCTTAGGTGAAAAAGCCGATCTTGCCATTGTTGTGGGTGGTGACGGTAATATGCTGGGCGCAGCACGTGTTCTCTCTCGTTTTGATATTTCCGTCATTGGTGTGAACCGCGGTAACCTTGGTTTTCTTACCGATCTTGACCCAGATGATTTTGAAGAACCGCTTAGTCGAGTACTCAAAGGCGAATTTATAAAAGAAGATCGCTTCTTGCTTGAAGCAGAAGTGCATCGTCATGGACAAGTTAAAAGTCGAAATGCCGCATTAAATGAAGCCGTACTTCACCCAGATAAAATCGCTCATATGATCGAATTTGAAGTCTACATTGATGATTGCTTTGCTTTCTCACAGCGTTCTGATGGGTTGATTATTGCGACACCAACAGGCTCGACGGCTTATTCATTATCAGGCGGTGGTCCAATCTTGTCACCGAGTTTAAATGCGATAGCCCTAGTGCCAATGTTCCCACATACGCTTTCTTGCCGCCCCTTAGTGGTTGATGGCGATCGCTGTATTAAGCTGCTGGTTTCACCTAACAATGGTAGTACGCTTGAAGTCAGCTGTGATGGGCAAGTCTCTTTACCTGTTAGCCCTGGTGATGAAATCCACATTTACCAAAGTAAAGACAGGTTGCAGCTGATCCACCCCAAAGATTACAGCTACTACAACGTGCTAAGAGGAAAGCTAGGTTGGTCAAGCCGTCTTTTCTGATCCTGAATTATCCTTCAGTAGAATAAAAACTTTCATAAAGCCAGCCTCGTACTGGCTTTATTTCTATCTGCATTTCATAAACTTAACCTAAATCAAATTTTTCAGCATATTTTTTCACCCAACACTTTACTGGTTATAGATACAGTATATACTGTATGTAAAAACAGGTGTTGATTTAAACAGGTGAACACATGCTGGCACACATGACTATCTCTAACTTTGCCATTGTTAAAACGCTTCAATTTGAACTTAAACCCGGTATGACCACCATTACAGGTGAAACGGGGGCAGGTAAATCCATCGCGATCGATGCACTTGGCTTATGCCTTGGTGATCGTGCAGAAGCAACTATGGTTCGTCCTAATGAAGATAAAGCAGAAATATCTGCCGCTTTTTTACTGGCCAATAACCAAGCCGCTCGACGTTGGCTAGAAGATAACGATTTAATGGATGGCGAAGAATGTATCTTACGTCGTGTGATCACCAAAGAAGGTCGCTCTCGTGGCTTTATTAATGGCAGCCCAGTCCCTGCTTCACAGCAAAAAGCATTAGGGCAATTGCTGATCAACATTCACGGACAACATGCCCACCAGCAATTAATGCGTCCTGAATATCAGCAGCACATGCTAGATCAATATGCAGGCCACCATTCGTTACTTGATAAAACCCGTAAAACGTATCAACGCTGGCGTCAAGCGCATAATGAATTAAAACGCTTAACCCAAAGCCGCGAAGAAAACGAAGCACAAAAACAACTATTACAGTATCAAGTAAAAGAATTAGATGAGCTCGCACTCGGTGAAGAAGAATTCAACGAGATAGAAGAAGAGCACAAACGCTTATCAAATAGTGGTGAATTAGCGGTTGCAAGCCAAACGGCATTATCAATGCTTTATGACAATGACGATGGTAACGCGCTGCAACTGCTTCAAATGGCATCTCAACAAGTGTGCAATTTAGGTGAATATGACAATAACCTAAATGTGATCCCACAAATGCTTGAAGAGGCCATTATTCAAGTACAAGAAGCAAGCCAAGAACTCCGCAGCTATCTTGATAATTTGGATATGGATCCACATCGCTTGATCTATTTAGAAGAGCGCTTAGCTAAAATCATGTCGATGGCGCGTAAACACTACGTGATGCCAAACGAATTATACCAAAAGCATCAAGATCTACTTAAAGAGTTAGATAACCTTGATTGTAGTGATGAACGTTTAGAAGAAATGGCAGAAAACGTAGAAGCATTACGCCAAAAGTGCCTTCTGGCTGCCGAAAAGCTAAGCAAAAGTCGCCAACGTTATGCGAAAGAGCTAGATCAAAAGATCTCTGAAAGTATGCATACGCTTAGCATGGAACACGGTGAGTTCTCGATTAATATCACCAGCGATCCTGAACGTATGCTAAGCCCTATTGGTTATGACAGTATTAGCTTTTTAGTTTCAACCAACCCAGGTCAGCCTTTACAGCCGCTAGGTAAAGTCGCATCAGGGGGTGAGCTTTCACGTATATCACTTGCAATTCAAGTGATCACAGCGCAAAAAGTAGAAACACCAAGTCTAATTTTCGATGAAGTCGATGTGGGTATCAGTGGACCAACCGCTGCGATTGTCGGAAAAATGCTAAGAACCTTAGGTGAATCAACCCAAGTCATGTGTGTCACACACTTACCGCAAGTTGCAGGTTGTGGGCATCAACACATGTTTGTGGCGAAAAAAACAGCGGAAGGACAGACAGAAACAAATATGCGCCCACTAACAGAAGAAGATCGTATTGCTGAATTAGCGCGCCTGCTTGGTGGCAGCGAAATTACAGAACGAACATTAGCCAATGCAAAAGAGTTACTCATTGCAGCTTGATTAAGTTTCGCTTATTTTGCGGTTATGAAATAAACTAAGACACAGATGCAACTATTACGAGAAGTAATAGTCGAATATCAAAATTATTTACTTTTTTTCTTTACCGCTTTTTACTTCTGCATAGACCTTGTTTATCATCGCAGCAGTTAAAGCTAAAAAGCCAGGATGCTATGACTTGGAAAAACATTGCAGCCCTAACCCTAGCGTTGGGCTTACTTAGTGGCTGTTCAATCGCTGAACGTTTGGTCTATCGTATTGATATAGACCAAGGCAACTACGTAGAACAAAAAAGCGTTGATATGCTTCGTGTCGGTATGACAAAAGCACAAGTTCAATATGTTCTGGGCACACCTATGTTGGTAGACCCAAGTTACCCAGACAGATGGAACTATATCTTCTATGAAAAGAACGGCCATGATAAGCCGATCCAGAAGAATCTGATTTTAACTTTCAACCCACAAGCCCAGCTTGTTAGTATGAAAGGAGATTTCAAACAAGGTGCTAACTTCATGGATCCTATGAATCAATAGCCTTGTTATACGCATAACAAAAAAGCTCGCTGATGCGAGCTTTTTTATGTCTAAAAAATGGCTATATTAAGGTTTATTTGTTTTTATCCGCTTCTAATTTAGCCTGCTCTGCGCGCTTACGGCGGATCTCACGGGGATCTGCAACTAATGGGCGATAAATTTCAATTCTATCCCCTTCCCTTGCTGTACTATCTAGCTTCACATTTCGGCTATAAATCCCAATTTTATTCTTCTTTAAGTCAATATCAGGATACATGGCTAAAATGCCAGATTGTTCGATTATTTCTTGAATGGGCGTATCAGCAACAACTGCTAGTTTTAACACGCGCTGCATATTGGGTAATGCGTAAACAACCTCAACATGGATTAATGGTTGATCAGAATGCATAAACTTCTTTTGCTCGCTGAGTAAAGGCCTGTACCATACTACCGGTTAGATCGCGGAAAATTTTACCAAAAGCCGCATCTATCAAACTGCTAGTAAATTCAAATTCAAGGTTAAGCTCAATTTTACATGCCGTTGAATCTAATTCTGTAAACGTCCACCCACCCACTAACTTACGGAAAGGGCCATCGACTAACTGCATATTAATTTGATTAAAATCGACCAATTTATTATGCGTAACAAATGTTTTTCGAATACCCGCCTTCGCAACATCAACCGATGCCATCATATGACTTGTCGAACTTTCAATAACTTTACTGCCAGCACACCCGGGTAAGAAAGCTGGATAAGATTCTACATCATTTACAAGTTCAAACATTTGCTGGGCACTAAACGGAACTAGTGCAGAGCGACTAATCTGCGGCATAGTTTCTCCTTCATCGAACAGACAGCTCTTTAGGCTCAAAGCCATTGCGCTTAAAGAGACGGCACTATAATACCATTACTCAGCGATCTGCCAAAATAGCTATTGTTACAAGCTTTAAATATGGTAACTTCAATAGCTTATTCGACCAGAAAAATCACCTATATTAGATTTTGTTCTGGGACAGCAACAATGACTCGATGAGGTCAACATGGCTAAAAAACCAAAAAAAAGTAGCAATACGATTGCCAAAAATAAAAGCGCTCGATTCGAATTTGCCATCGGTGATGAATACGAAGCCGGTATGGTTCTACAAGGATGGGAAGTAAAAGCTATCCGTGACGGTAAAGTAAACATGACAGAAAGTTATGTTTTCTTACGTAACGGTGAAGCCTTTATTTCTGGCTTAACCATTTCTCCATTAAATGCAGCATCGACCCACGTGGTTGCCGATCCAACACGCGTACGTAAGCTATTGCTTAACCGCCGCGAACTTCGAAAGTTAGCGGATTCAGTAAACCGTGAAGGTGATACTATCGTTGCCCTAAACATGTACTGGAGCACCTCTTTTGTAAAAATCAAAATTGGTACTGCTCGTGGTAAGAAATTGCATGACAAACGTGCTGATAGTAAAGCGAAAGATTGGCAGCGCGACAAAGCAAGAATCTTGAAGGGTAATAACCGTTAAGTTACTTAGTACAACATGATGTTAGCATTTGAATAGTAATCAATCACTTGGTCATTGAATTATAATATACCTGTTGACCTAGTTAATTATTCTGCTAACATCAAACGCATCTGGGGCTGATTCAGGATTCGACAGGATCACGAAGGCTTGTGGAGCATGTCGAGGTGCGGTTTGCCTCGTTAAACAGCCGCAAAAAAATAGTCGCAAACGACGAAAACTACGCACTAGCAGCTTAATACCCTGCTAAGAGCGCTCCTGCCCTAGCTTCCGCTTGTAAGACGGGGAATAACAGGGGTTCAAACCCAAACGAGATAGCGAGGGATTCTTTGACTAGAGAGATGAACCGCGAAATAGAATTCTGGTATGTATTAGCATAGCGTGTCAATTCGCAGTGTGGATACGAGAATAAAGATTGACTAAACATGTAGCGCCATCTGTTAGACTGATTTTGGACGCGGGTTCAAATCCCGCCAGCTCCACCAAATTCGTATACGAAGACGTCCTAGGACGTCCAGAGAGCCCGCTAGGTTACTGACTTAGCGGGCTTTCTTGTATCTGTAATATACAAAGACGTCTAGTAGTTTCCATCCTCTTTGGTATGCCACATGGTATTCCAAGCTCGTTGAACTACACTTTTGGAATACCATAAGTCACAAAGGCTGGTTTCCATGGGTACAAAAGCAACGAGGCTAAACCAAAAGCAAATAGAGAATGCTAAACCTAAAGAGAAAGATTATGTGCTCTCTGATGGTGACGGCTTACAACTTCGCATTCGTAAAAATGGTTCACGTTTATGGAACTTCAACTATCGCCACCCTATAACGAAAAAACGAATCAATATGGGCTTAGGTACCTTTCCTGAATTACCTTTAGCTCAAGCCCGCAAATACACAATGAGTGCCCGCTCTCTCGTTGCTCAAGGAATAGATCCGAAAGAGTTTCGAGAACAACAGAAAATTGATAAACAAAACCAAAATGAGCACACTCTTATCAATATATCTTCCGAATGGTTTAAATTAAAAAAAGACACTATATCGCCTGATTACGCCGAAGATATTTGGCGATCATTAGAAATACATATTTTCCCTCACATCGCTAACAAAGCAATATCTAAAATCACGGCTCCAATCGTTATCACTACCCTTAGGCCTATAGAAGCAAAAGGTAACTTAGAGACAGTTAAAAGATTAACTCAGCGTCTTAACGAAATTATGAATTATGCTGTTAATTGTGGACTGATATTCTCTAACCCTTTATCCGCTATTAAAGCTGCTTTCAAAAAGCCGATTAAAAAAAATATGCCTTCGATTCTCCCTAATGGGTTGCCTGAACTAATGAATGCGATAGCAAATGCCAATATTAAACGTACAACTCGCTGCTTAATTGAATGGCAATTACATACAATGACCCGCCCTTGTGAAGCAGCAGGAGCTCGATGGAATGAGATAGATCTAAATCAAAGGGTTTGGACTATTCCTGCTGAGCGAATGAAAAAAAATCGTGAACACCGTATTCCTTTGACCGTTCAAACAGTTGCTTTATTAGAAGTGATGAAACCAATCAGTCAGCATCGAGAATTTGTCTTTCCTTCAGATAGATCTCCACTCAAGCCTTATAATAACCAAACTGCAAATATGGCCCTCAGACGTATGGGCTTTGAGAAGAGACTGGTTAGCCATGGATTGCGTTCATTGGCAAGTACTACGCTCAACGAACAAGGCTTTGATTCTGATTTAATAGAAGCTGCACTTGCTCATGTTGATGGAAATCAAGTTAGAAGTGCATATAACAGAACTGATTATTTAGAGAGGCGAATTCCGATGATGGTATGGTGGAGCGAACACATTATCAAAGCATCCCTTGGTAGCCTATCTATAACAGGTAACAAGCAATTAAATATAATTTAAAAATATTCAAAATCAGCTTTTTATTGAGAGGTACTCTTAATATGTATTTGTTCAGGCTATTTCTGACACTTTAATAAAAAAGAAGAGGATTAAAGGTGTTGAATACCTAACCAAAGACAATAATAGGTAACTCTCATGCTTTATAATAGCAATGCAATCACCAACCTCAGTTAAAGTCATGATAAAAAGCGTATCTAGCTAAAATCAAATAACCACTACTGTTCAATAAGTTATAATTATTCAAAGTTCACTTTAAAGTAAAGTTAGTAAAAAATCTAAAATGAGCAGGTAGCATATAACTCTAAAGTGAAGATCAGTTCGACTTCTGACACTCAAGTGAACTTCTGATAAACACCATAAACAGTTAAATTTTTATTAATTATATTTTTCAAAAACTGAAAGTTATTTCAAGTTCACTTATTTGCTCCCAATTCAACTTTACAATCAGTCAGATCAAGTCATGTAACAAAGCTGGACTTTATAAAACGTTTCTGGAAAATTCTGACTTACGAACCATAGAACATTCCAATTTCTCGGATTACTTCTAGTATTGCAACTAAACGGTTTTAACCATATCTGAGTGGCCAAGTTGTCTCGGCCACTACACTATGGAAGCTAGCTCAATGTTGGAAAAATGTGTTAGGCACTCTACTTTACTTAGACTAATAGGTGTCAGGAAAAGAAAAGATAGCCTAATTAAAGCTGAGCAAAGCGATCACAAAACTAAAACATACCGTCACAAAACAAATGCTAAGTACTAAAAATGTTAGCTTTGGAGTCAGTTTTAATTGCTTCTTTATTTGATTATTCTGAGGTGATCAGAGGACTTACAACTCTCACACTTTGTTTACCTAAGTAGTTTTGGAAAGACCTTAAACGCCTAACATGCGTCAATACTATTTTACAACGTTCAAAGTTCGTATCTACAAATTTCGATAACCACGACATATCAAAACCAGACAATGAATCTACTAGCTCGGTATAAAAATCTATACATTTATCATCATTATCAAATATATTCATGGCATCACTCGAAGAGATATTATTTAAGTCTAGCTCTTTGATTCTATTCTGCAGTTCCAAATACAAGGAATCTATAGCTTTCTTATTCAATCCATAGTTATTAATTGCAGTCAAAGCAATATCTGACACTTTACGATTAACTGAAATTTTCATATAACCAGGAGATGCGTAATGTATAGCATTTAATCGGCTAGCATCATTAGAAGGAATTAGCTCTTTTATTTTATTGTAAAAATGGACTGCACTAGCACCGCCTTGCCAAGGCATTGAAGCACCTAGCCTACCGCTAATGGAATTAGACACAAAGATAAAATCGTATATCTGAGCAAACTTACGATAGACGTTTTTTAACTCTTCAAAGTCCCATTGATCTTCAAAAACCAATGAAGTGATCTTCTCATCATCAACATAATCATCAATTTCGAGATAAGAATCCTCTTCTGGAAGATATTCATTTGGTAAATTAGCAGCCTCAAGAAAAGTATAGTTTTGTATGTCCCTACTTTCATCGGATACAAAAACAAAGCTATCAGGCTGATTAACAATTACATCGTAAAGCGACTTTTCACCTAAAACTAGACGAAGTCTGTCTTGCTCTTTTACCTTAAAGAACATCCAACGATTAAATGTATCATCACAATCACACCAGTATTTAAGATATACTTCACCTTTATCTGACGAAAACTCAGATAATAACGGGCCTTCGAAGTAAATCAAATCCCTCTTCCAAGTCAAATTACCTAGAGGTAGGGTCTGTAATTTTTGCCCAGATAAATTAATCATCATATCTTCTCACTAAGCTCATACATAACTTGGAAGTTCAAAGTTAAGTCTACACCTGCACTTTCGAAGAGGTCAAAGTGACCATTTTTATTTGGCTTAGTAATACAACCATGTTGTGGTTTAATTTTCCCTTTAGCCAGATGGGAGCCTATGGTTTTATCAATATTTTTTATAAACTTTTTGAGTCTTTTGTAATGAGCACAGGCATCATTTTCTGATTCGAACATTGATAATCCAAGTAAAGAGCACTTTTTCTTATTATCTTCTTCTTTATTAACTCGCTGAGGATCCTTTTTACCTTGAGGCAAAAAGCTATTTTGATCTAATGGGTCAAATACAAAGCGGTAAGAATCCCTCATCTCTCTAGTACAGTCACGAGGTGGACAACTAGGGATTTGACTTAAATCTGATTGATACTTCATTAATATATAAACCTTATAAAATCCGGCCGGAAACTTATAAGAAGTCCATACAAAATGCAACAATAATGTACAAGTAATCAGACTTGATCACATCACAATGTAATAAAAAGCAATCTTACTTTCAGACAAAGATATATTCATAAAAAACTATCACACTCGATAAAATCTACATATACATATAATTTGTAGTTTTTTCACACAAGGCCTTGTGAGAGGATGCACCAAGAGATGAAGCTACAAGAACAGCTTGGGTTTTAGCCATTTGCTATTGCACTTACCGTATTACAGTAAACACCCATAGCATCTGAAAGCATCACTATGGTGGTTCCCATAGGTTTAAGAAATTCCGCCTTAAGAATAACTCCAACAGCAACAGGATTATTCTTCACTTGAGTCCTTCTCGATCAATTAAAAAAGCACATGAAATTCAATATAGAAATAAACCATATCTTATATATCCAATTAAAAAATCGATATTTAATAATTATTACTTAATAATAGTTATTATAAAAATCAAATTAATAAAAATATATAAAATTTAATGATGTAAATATCAGAAAAAGGATGGTTTATAGTTTTAAAATCACACTAACTAAATATAGTCACTTTGAATTATTTATCAACTTCACTAAGTAATTGTAACGGTTAAACAGATTGGATAGTTACGATTTCAAGAACAGAAATCGTAACTGTTATTATCTATTAACAGTTAACTGTTAGACTCAATGCAAGCTAGAATAGACCTTTCGAGTATTTTTACTTAAAAAAATTGCTTTTTTTGGTTCAAATTATAAAAACAAAATTTACATTTTGTATTTTTATATAGCTAATTCAGAAAGAAAAAAGTATAAAATTAGAATTTAAATCGGTAATTATGGTGCTTTTCAGAGCTATAATTCAAAAACACATCCACTCCATTGCCACACTCTTAAAATCAGTAACTTACAATCAAAATCAGGAGTTGATAAAAAGGAACAGCAGTTAATAACAATAATAAACAAATTAAAGTATAAAAATCATAAATTAGAGATAAAGAAGAATAAAACCCCAAAATCGTTAAAATAAAACATAAGCATCTGATTTAAAATATTAAATTTGATTTTTTTGTTTTTCTATAGTGTCTATATTAAAATCTAAACACTATATGTAGTACACCAAATTTTAAATTTGGTTATAATATATATCTAATTG
>NZ_PYNX01000033.1:0-25342 GCF_003026755.1 Photobacterium sp. GB-50 | reverse complement strand
GAGGCCGTCAGTCACTTTATTCTGCCGGACAAAAGAAAGGACCGAACGTTTCCACGTTCAGTCCTCTTTGTGCCATCCAAGTACCCGTTTAGGTATAAACGATGATGCTTATCCGAACGGCATTAGAGCGTGATGCTCGGCTTTGTTCTATCTAGCTGAGGTGATTAGTGCTCACGAGTTGCACGGAAATCAACTTCAGGGAAACGCTCTTTTGCAAGGTTTAAGTTAACCATCGTTGGGGCGATATAAGAGAGATTATCGCCACCATCTAGAGCAAGGTTAGATTGGTTCTTACGCTTAAACTCTTCGAGTTTTTTCACGTCATTACACTCAACCCAACGCGCAGTTGCTACATTAACGCCTTCATAGATTGCTTCAACGTTATATTCCGCTTTAAGACGGGCAACAACCACATCAAACTGAAGTACACCAACCGCACCAACGATCAAATCGTTGTTTTGCAGTGGGCGGAATACCTGTACCGCACCTTCTTCTGAAAGCTGTACCAGACCTTTTAATAGCTGCTTTTGCTTTAGTGGATCTTTAAGACGAATACGACGGAATAATTCTGGTGCGAAGTTAGGAATACCTGCGAACTTCAGGCTTTCACCTTGAGTGAAGGTATCACCAATTTGAATCGTACCGTGGTTATGTAGGCCGATAATATCACCAGCATAAGCCGTTTCTGCGCGAGAACGATCACCTGCCATAAATGTTACCGCATCAGAAATACTTACATTTTTGCCAGTACGAACATGGTTCATCTTCATACCTTGGGTGTAAGTACCCGATACAATACGCATAAAGGCAATACGGTCACGGTGTTTAGGATCCATGTTTGCTTGGATCTTAAATACGAAGCCAGAAAACTTCTCTTCTGTTGCTTCAACTTCACGCTCATTCGCTTGGCGAGAAAGTGGTGCAGGTGCCCATGCCGTTAAGCCATCAAGCATGTGATCAACACCAAAGTTACCCAGTGCGGTACCGAAAAATACTGGTGTTAGTTCACCGGCTAAAAATAGCTCTTCATCAAATTCATTTGATGCGCCCATTACAAGCTCTAGCTCTTCACGAAGTTGTTCCGCAAGCTCTGTACCAACAGCTTCATCAAGATCAGAATTTTCCAATCCTTTAATGATGCGTTGCTCTTGAATTGTGTGGCCTTGACCTGTGCTGTATAAGATCGTTTCATCACGGTGGATATGGTAAACACCTTTGAATTCTTTACCACAACCGATAGGCCATGAAATAGGGGCACAAGCCATACCTAATTCATTTTCTACTTCATCAAGAAGCTCCATTGGATCACGAATATCACGGTCCAATTTGTTCATGAAAGTAACAATCGGTGTATCACGTAGACGCGTCACTTCCATTAACTTACGAGTACGATCCTCGACACCTTTTGCCGCATCGATAACCATTAAACATGAGTCAACAGCGGTTAGGGTACGGTAAGTATCTTCAGAGAAATCTTCGTGTCCTGGAGTATCAAGAAGGTTTACTAGGCACTCGTTATATGGGAACTGCATTACAGATGTAGTTACCGAGATACCACGTTCTTTTTCCATCTCCATCCAGTCTGATTTGGCGTGTTGGTTTGAACCACGGCCTTTTACTGTACCGGCTTTTTGGATAGCGTTTCCGAATAACAGTACTTTTTCAGTAATGGTGGTCTTACCCGCATCGGGGTGAGAGATGATAGCGAAAGTACGACGTTTTGATACTTCGCCCTGAAACTGAGTTTGCGACATTAGCGTGTTCTTTTTTAATAAAAGTACTCCGTTGCTGCCGTATTACATCAAGCAAAGCAACAGAACAGAATGAATGGAGTGAGTTACTGCTTATTGTCGCTGATTTTAGCGCGAGACTCAATCTAGGTGTATAAGAATCATTAAGGGTAGTTAGAAATAATATTAAGATTATATTGAATCATCACTATTTACGTATTAGTTACTACAGGAATATTTATGATAGATACCCACTGCCATTTTGATTTCCCCCCCTTTAATGATGACCCAAAGCGAGCATTGGCATTGGCGCAAGAGGGAGGGGTTAACCAGATAGTGATCCCAACGGTAGGGCAATCGAATTGGGCTAAAGTACAGCTGTTATGTCAGCGCTATCCCGCACTTTATTACGGTTTAGGTATTCATCCTTTCTTTAGTGCTGAGCATACGAGTGATGTTTGTCAGCGTTTACATTTTGAGTTGAAGGAAGCACTTCAACAACCATATTCAAAATGTGTTGCCGTAGGTGAATGTGGACTAGATTTTGCCATTGAAACCCTTGATAGAGAATTACAACAAACATGGTTACAAGCACAATTACAGTTAGCGAATATCTATCGACTGCCAATTATTTTGCATTGCCGCAAAGCCTTTCCTGAATTAGTGCGAGCCATAAGAGCAGATACGCCATCTCAAGGTGGGGTCTATCATGGGTTTAGTGGCAGTTATCAGCAAGCAGTTCAATTAATAGATCTAGGCTTAAAAATTGGTGTTGGCGGTACTATCACCTATGAGCGTGCGAAAAAAACGCGAGAGACTATCGCGAAATTACCTCTCTCTGAGATTGTGTTAGAAACCGATGCGCCAGATATGCCCGTCTGTGGTTTCCAAGGTCAGCCGAACAGACCGGAAAGAATCGCTTATGTAATGAATACGGTTGCGTCTCTTAAAGGGATAAGTATCGAGTCTGTCACTGAAGCGACAACCTTAACGGCACATGAACTTTTCAAAATCCCATCGTGATCTTGGTGCAAAAGGTAAACGATTGCGTAAAACGTTTGCGTTTCATGGGTGAACTTTTTGTGATGGTGTTCACGTATCGATTAACTCTTTCATGATTGTGGCATCAAAATTGTGAACTTAGCATTACTTTGTCCGCGCATCGATGGGTATAATGCGCCCGACTCTTAATAGAGCCGAATTGTCGAGACGCCAAACTTAACTTAATAGGATATACATAAACCATGAGCATGTTTATGAGCCTGGTTGGGATGGTTGTACTGCTACTTATTGCGGTACTACTATCAGACAACCGTAAAGCAATTAATCTACGTACTGTTGGAGGCGCGTTCGCTATCCAATTTTTATTAGGTGCATTCGTTCTTTATGTACCAGTTGGTCGTGATGTGCTATATGGCATGTCTCAGGCAGTTGCTAATGTTATTGCTTATGGTAATGACGGTATCAATTTCCTATTTGGCGGTCTAACATCGGACAAAATGTTTGAAGTGTTCGGTGGTGGCGGCTTCGTATTCGCACTACGCGTTCTTCCTGTTATTGTTTTCTTTTCCGCGTTGATCAGTGTTCTTTACTACCTAGGTGTGATGCAAATTGTTATCAACATCCTTGGTGGTGGTCTACGTAAAGTATTGGGTACTTCTCACGCTGAATCTATGTCAGCGACAGCAAACATTTTTGTTGGTCAAACAGAAGCGCCACTAGTTGTTCGTCCATTCATTCCTAAAATGACTCAGTCTGAGCTATTTGCAGTAATGTGTGGTGGTTTGGCGTCAGTTGCTGGTGGTGTACTTGCAGGTTACGCATCAATGGGTGTTCCTCTAGAGTACCTAATTGCAGCATCATTCATGGCAGCCCCTGGTGGTTTATTGTTTGCTAAAATCATCAAGCCAGAAACAGAGCAGCCTGTAGAGCAGATTGCTGGTGTCGACGAAGAAGGCGTTGAAAAACCAGCTAACGTTATTGACGCAGCAGCGGCCGGTGCATCATCAGGTATGCAGCTTGCGCTAAACGTAGGTGCGATGCTACTAGCATTCATCGGTCTAATCGCACTAATCAACGGTATGCTAGGTGGCATTGGTGGTTGGTTTGGTATGCCTCAGCTGACACTAGAACTTATCCTAGGTTACATTTTCGCACCACTTGCGTACCTAATTGGTGTGCCATGGGGTGAAGCACAAGTGGCGGGTTCATTCATTGGTCAGAAGATTGTTGTTAACGAATTCGTGGCTTACTTAAACTTTGCACCGTACTTAAAAGACGTGGCAGATGGCGGTATGGTTGTAGCACAAACAGGTGTTGCAATGACTGAGAAGACGAAAGCTATCATCTCATTCGCACTATGTGGTTTCGCAAACCTATCATCGGTTGCAATCCTACTTGGTGGTCTAGGTGGCCTTGCTCCAAGTCGCCGTGCAGAGATTGCTCGCTTTGGTATGAAGGCAGTAGCAGCAGGTACATTATCTAACCTAATGTCTGCAACGATTGCTGGTCTGTTTATCTCTTTAGCAATGTAATTGCAGAGATAACTGAATAAAGAAGAACGCCTCAATGAAAATTGGGGCGTTTTTTTATGCCTGATACTTTTGGTTATCAACAGGAAAAGTAAACATTATGGCTATTGTTCTAAATTAACTTCATAAAATCGATTGCGTTCCCTTTTCTTATATTCCACTCTGCTATTCTTATGCTAAAGATTATAAGTGTGTTGAGACAGGTAGTATCAGACTCAGCAGTAAATAGTGACGTCAGAAGTGCTCATTAACTGTTTCTGATTCTCTATTTTAGTAAACACATTATCCACTGGTGGAAACATAAGTTTGATAGGCTTAAGACGGCGGTCTTGCTATTATTGAGCCTAACAAATACAGCGATTTGTAAGAGCGGGCGAGTTGTTCGGCTCTTGCGCGGGAATAGGGATAAGTCATTTGGTAAGTATTCACTTACTAAAACTTCAAGGAATCAAGTCCGCTCATTTGTTGCAGTAGTTCTTACTGCATTCGGTAGCCTAATGAATAATCATTAGCGCTTTACCTTCGTTTATACTGATATTTAGAGCCTTATAGCTAAGCGCTTTAAATGTAATATTACGACTGGAGATAGTCATGAGCGATTTAAAAACTGCTGCACTACGTGCACTTAAATTAATGGATTTAACAACACTGAATGACGACGACACTGACGCAAAAGTGATCGAGCTTTGTAAGAATGCAAAAACAGTGGTTGGTAATACTGCAGCAGTGTGTATTTACCCTCGCTTTATCCCAGTAGCGAAAAAGCAACTACGTGAGCAAGGTACGCCAGATGTACGTATTGCAACGGTAACGAACTTCCCACATGGTAATGATGATATCGAGATTGCTGTTGCAGAAACCAAAGCGGCAGTGGCTTACGGTGCTGACGAAGTAGACGTAGTATTCCCATACCGCGCACTTATGGCGGGTAATGCAGAGGTTGGCTTTGAACTTGTGAAGCAATGTAAAGCGGCATGTGGTGATAACGTACTGCTTAAAGTCATTATCGAAACGGGTGAGCTAAAAACTGAAGCGCTAATTAAGCAAGCATCTGAAATCTCAATTAAAGCTGGTGCTGATTTTATTAAAACCTCAACCGGTAAAGTGCCTGTTAATGCAACACCAGAATACGCACAAATCATGCTTAACGTGATCAAAGATATGGGCGTTGCTAAAACTGTTGGCTTTAAGCCTGCTGGTGGTGTTCGTACTGCTGAAGATGCACAGCAATACCTAGCAATGGCTGATGATATTCTTGGTGCAGAGTGGGCTGATAGCCGTCACTACCGTTTTGGTGCATCGAGCTTACTTGCTAATTTGTTACACACACTAGGTGAAGGTGAAGAAGCGGCGCAAGGCGGCTACTAATCCTTTGTAAACAAGGTGGTGATGTGCCACCTTGTTTTAACTCTTTGTCGGCATTATAAATGCCGTACTAATTCTTGAATTGGCTTTTTCCAGCACTGCATTTTCGCGGTTGTTGCCTTTTTTGCACCTAAAATTTAGAAATAAAGCAAAATAAAACACAATTTAAGCATTGGTGACCCTACTTCGCTGAATTAAAAGTAAGAGGAACAGCATGTACTTACCTCAAGAAATCATTCGTAAAAAGCGTGACAATATTGAATTAAGCGCCGATGAAATTAACTTTTTCATTCAAGGTGTAGCGAAAGACACCGTCTCTGAAGGCCAAATCGCCGCATTTGCAATGGCGATTTATTTTAATGATATGACGATGGATGAGCGCGTTGCCTTAACTTGTGCGATGCGTGATTCAGGCATGGTGATTGATTGGGGATACATGCACTTTGATGGTCCTATTGTTGATAAGCACTCAACTGGCGGTGTCGGTGATGTTACTTCACTGATGCTAGGTGCAATGGTGGCAGCATGTGGTGGTTATGTACCGATGATCTCTGGTCGTGGCTTAGGTCATACAGGGGGGACATTAGATAAGTTAGAAGCTATCCCTGGTTATAACATCACACCAACTAATGACGTTTTCGGTAAAGTAACCAAAGAAGCCGGTGTGGCAATTATTGGTCAGACCGGTGATTTAGCACCAGCGGATAAACGTGTGTACGCAACTCGTGATGTAACCGCGACGGTTGATAATATCTCACTTATTACCGCCTCTATTTTGTCGAAGAAATTGGCGGCTGGCTTAGATTATCTAGTAATGGATGTAAAAGTTGGCTCTGGCGCTTTCATGCCAACGTACCAAGCCTCTGAAGAGCTTGCGAAATCAATTGTCGCTGTTGCAAATGGTGCTGGCACTTGTACTTCTGCATTGCTAACGGACATGAACCAAGTCTTAGCATCAAGTGCGGGTAACGCAGTTGAAGTGCGTGAAGCGGTCCAGTTTCTAACTGGTGAATACCGTAACTCTCGTTTGTTTGAAGTCACCATGGCACTGTGTGCTGAAATGTTAGTGATCAGTAAATTAGCAACTGATACCCAACAAGCGCGTGTAAAACTACAGGCCGTATTAGACAACGGTCAAGCCGCTGAGCGGTTTGGTAAAATGGTAGCAGGCTTAGGTGGCCCTACTGATTTTATCGAGAATTATGACAACTATTTAGAGAAAACTGAGATTGTAAAACCAGTATTTGCTGAAACAACAGGTTTTGCTCATGCTATGGATACGCGTGGCTTAGGTATGGCGGTTGTTGGTATGGGCGGTGGTCGTCGTGTTGCTAGCGATAATATTGACTATGCGGTTGGTTTTAGCGACATGATCCGTTTAGGTGATGAAGTTTACGCTGATACCCCTCTTGCAATGGTACATGCTCGTACTGAAGCGCAATGGGAAGAAGCAGCGAAAGCGATTCGCAGTAATATTACAGTGAATGAGAACAAACCTGAAGCGACACCTGAAGTTTACCGACGTATCACCAAACAAGATGTGTAATGGAGTAACGATGAAACGTTCAATTATTTTAGTGCTAGATTCTTTTGGTATTGGTGCCTCTGCAGACGCTGATAAATTTGGTGATGTAGGTGCAAATACCTTAGGCCATATAGCACAGGCGTGTGCGCGTGGCGAAGCCAATAATGGCGATCGCAACGGTCCATTACACTTACCTAATTTAACTAAGCTTGGTTTAGCGAAAGCGTGTGAAGAATCATGCGGTAGCTTCCCTGAAGGCATGGATCCAAATTCCGAGATCACTGGTGCTTATGGCCATGCGCAAGAACTTTCTTCTGGTAAGGACACACCGTCTGGTCACTGGGAAATTGCCGGTGTACCCGTATTGTTTGAATGGGGTTACTTTAGCGATAAAGAAAACAGTTTTCCTAAAGAACTGACCGATCGTATTCTTGCTCGTGCAGGTTTAGATAGTTTCTTAGGTAACTGCCATGCATCAGGTACACAAGTGCTTGATGATTTGGGTGAAGAGCACATGAAGACAGGGATGCCTATCTTCTATACGTCTGCTGACTCAGTATTCCAAATTGCGTGCCATGAAGAAACATTCGGTTTAGAGCGTTTATTAGAGCTTTGCCAAATTGCGCGTGAAGAGCTAGAAGATTACAACATTGGTCGTGTTATCGCGCGTCCATTTATCGGTGCGGGTAAAGGTCAATTTGAGCGTACAGGGAATCGCCGTGACTTGTCGCTTGAGCCGCCAGCAGCAACGATCTTGCAAAAGCTTGTTGATGAAAAACAAGGTGAAGTGGTATCGATTGGTAAAATTTCTGATATCTATGCTGGCTGTGGTATTTCAAGCAAAGTAAAAGCGACAGGTATTCCTGCTTTATTTGATGCAACACTTGAACAAATGAAACAAGCGGGTGACAACACTATTATATTTACCAACTTTGTTGATTTTGATTCAGCCTACGGTCACCGTCGTAATGTTGCGGGTTATGCGGCTGCGCTTGAGTATTTCGATCGCCGTCTTCCTGAGATTTTAGCGTTACTTCAAGGTGACGATGTACTGATCATTACCGCCGATCATGGTTGTGATCCAACATGGCCTGGTACTGATCATACACGTGAGCATATTCCTGTACTTGTTTCAGGACCTAAGATTAAGCCGGGCTCATTAGGTTTACGTGAAAGCTTTGCTGATATTGGTCAGAGCCTAGCTGAGTACTTCGGTACAACAGATATGGAATACGGTAAGTCGTTTCTATAACTAAAATTTAAAATAAGGGTAAACCTTATTTACCCTTATTTATTCTTTAAAAGACATGATTGTTCAGCATTTTCCACTTTATAATGTCGGGCAATCACAGCATGTTTAGCTAAACGTTAGTGATTAATTTTCAACACTGACAGCTAACTAAAATTAGGAAAAGGATACAACTATGGCTACTCCACATATTAATGCTGAAATGGGTGATTTTGCAGATGTCGTTTTAATGCCGGGCGATCCGCTACGTGCTAAATACATCGCTGAAACTTTCCTAGATGATGCAAAAGAAGTATGTAACGTACGTAGTATGTTAGGCTTCACGGGCACATACAAAGGTCGCACGATCTCAGTTATGGGCCATGGTATGGGTATTCCATCATGTTCTATCTACGCAACAGAATTAATTAAAGATTTTGGTGTGAAGAAAATCATTCGTGTGGGTAGTTGTGGTGCTGTACGTGATGACGTTAAGTTACGTGATGTTGTTATCGGTATGGGCGCATCAACAGATTCTAAAGTAAACCGTATTCGTTTTGGCGGTCATGACTTTGCAGCGATTGCTGATTTCGGCATGGTACAAAATGCGGTAGATGCAGCAAAAGCGAAAGGTATCCCAGTTAAAGTGGGTAATATCTTCTCTGCTGATCTGTTCTACAATCCTGATTTTGAATTCTTCAAAACAATGGATAAGTACGGCATCGTTGGTGTTGAGATGGAAGCGGCTGGTATCTATGGTGTTGCAGCTGAGTTTGGTGCTAAAGCATTAACTATCTGTACTGTTTCTGATCACATCCTACGTGGCGAAGCAACAACATCGGAAGAGCGTCAATTAACATTCAACGAGATGATTGAAATCGCGTTAGATTCTGTGATCCTAGGTGATGCAGAAGCATAATCTTTACTGATTGCGCACAAAAAAACGGAAACAGCTCGGCTGTTTCCGTTTTTTTTTATCTTGTTAATTTGCCTGCGATTAACAAACCGTATTTAGTCTTTCGCGTTTGCCGTAAGAAAAAACGGGAAGTGCCAAATATCCTTTCTGCGACCGAAGGTAAAAGCAAGCAACACCCCAATCATCAATGAAGCCAGTGTTAAGCCTCGAATAATACGGGTCATATAATGAATTTGGTCTTTGGCATTGGCTAACAATTTATTGTGCTCAAGCGTAATACGAACAAAACCAATCACATGCTTATTAGCAAAAATAGGCTCAACAATTTGCTGGCGACCAATGCTGGCCATCGCAAGCGGTGTTGATAGCCCTGTCAGTTGTGTCAATGGCATTGAGTTATCGGTTTTCGCCAAGGTCACACCTTCAATATTGTAGATAGTGGCGTCCAAAATTAATGGCTCATCGGATAAGTTATTCACCAATTTTTGTAATTTATCTTGGTTATTATCCGTAATATCACTGGCTGCATTTTCTGCCGCTTGTCGTACTAACATACGTGATAATGTTTGAGTTTGCTCACTTAGCATTTGGTAGTTACGCTGGGTTAAGAGCGCGCTGTATTCCAGCATTCCAATTAATACTAAGCCACATAATAGGAGAACAGAAAGCCGTCCTAGATGTTGCCAGCGTTTCTTTTTCCACTTTATCATCGAGTTAACCTTTGCTGTGTTCTGATGGTATTTTACACGATAATAGAGTCGTTAAGAATATCCCTGTTTATTTGATTTATTAGTAATAAAAACAGATGGTTAAATGTCCGTTCTGATATTTAGTCATAAATAATTACTCTTTTTATTGTATTTATTTAAGATAAATAAGTGAAAATTAACTATGTTTCATTACAGTTTAGTAACATTTTTGGGTTGCTCTTCACTATCAGTATCGGTAGTTTGTAAAGAAGTAGCGACAAATTGCACCATTATTACGATATTGCCATTTAAATCATCGTAATATAGCAATAAGTTACTTTTAGGATAAATAATATGGATATTGAGTACGTGCTGAAAATAAAAAAACACCCCACGCTGTATAAACGTTTCCCACAATTATTAACGGTAACCAATGGTGATAAACGCCAAGCGCAATGGTTATTTTATGGGAAAAATATTAGCCATTATGATGTTGAATTATTAAATAGTGCAGTACACGGTGATCTTCAATTGCTGGCCGGCTGGAAAGTGGGATCTTATGATGTTTTCACGATCGCGAATGATCTTACTGAGCAAGCAGAGCAAACACTGGCTGAATTACAGTTAGATTACTTCCAGCTTTCCGATCTTCCTGAGTTAGCGGAGCCAGGTTTAGTTGTTTTTGATATGGACTCTACCGCGATTCAAATTGAATGTATTGATGAAATCGCTAAGTTAGCTGGTGTGGGAGAGCAAGTCGCTGAAGTGACAGAGCGAGCGATGCAAGGTGAACTCGATTTTGAGCAGAGTTTACGTCAACGTGTTGGTACACTCGAAGGTGCCGATGAAGCGATATTGGCTCAAGTAAAAGAAAACTTACCCTTTATGCCTGAGATGCGTGAAGTAGTGGCAACATTGCATGCCTATGGCTGGAAAGTCGCGATTGCGTCGGGTGGCTTTACTTATTTCTCTGATTATTTACAGCAAGAGTTAGACTTAGTTGGGGCGTTCTCAAATCAATTAGAAATCGTTGATGGTAAATTAACGGGGAATGTTCTTGGTGATGTGGTGGATGCGCAAGCAAAAGCGAATATCTTGCAAAGTCTTGCTGAGCAATATGATATCGAACCACACAATACGGTCGCTGTAGGTGATGGAGCAAATGATCTGGTGATGATGAAAGCGGCAGGTTTAGGGATTGCTTATCACGCGAAACCGAAAGTTGAACAACAAGCACCTGCCGTGATCCGCCACGCTGATCTCGGTGGTATTTTATGTATCTTATCAGCATCGCTCGTACCGCAACGACTAAGCTGGTAAGCCATTTAGAAATAGATAAAAAGCCGTTGATTGTCTCTATTTATTATAGAAACGATCAACGGCTTTTTTAATGGCTAAAGAAAAGCGTTATTAGCTGATCTCTAATCGAACTAACACTTCATCTGTTATATCAAAGATTTCGCCGCAACCGATCAAAGAAATAAATTCGGCTTCTAAAGCTCGTGCTCGATGGAGAGTTAAACGCGCCAATTCACTCAGTTTTTCACCAATTAATGCTGTTAAAGGATTAAAAATAGGTAAGGCGGTGACACGAATAGCGATAAAGCTACCGCTTTTACGTGCAAATGAGATAAAGCGAATACGCTCTTCGATGCTCTCAAACTCATAGCTGGCTTTGACTGCTATCTTTTTTACCTTGCCATCAATTTGCTCAAAAGCGATGTAGAGTTCATGAACATAAGGCTCACGTATATTCTCGATAGGACGCATTGGATACGCTAACATTTCTTTTACTCGACGCTTAAACAGTAAGCCAAGTTCAAAATGTTTTTGCTCTCCCAGTTGATAAAAAATATCAGCGAGTGGCGACAATGGAAAGTTTGATCCAACAGCTTTGACTTTTATTTTGTGATCTATCTTTTCGGCAAAATAAGGAATGCTATTTAAACGGGTTAATAGCATTTGGTGCATAGCAAGTAACATAGCAGGCGAGGGAAGTTGCTCCTCACAAAGAGCGAACCTTTCTTCATTATTTTGAATAAGTTTACGTAAAAACTTTTCACCGACACGTGATTCTTGACTATCGCGTATCGTAAGTTGGATATTTTTTCCGTCAGGGCTAGTACGAATCACTTGATAGGGCATTCGGCCTAAGATATCGAGCTTAGCTAAGCGCTGTAGTTGCTCAAATTTAATCGTAACGGGATCATCTTTTTTGCAGCGAAATGGCGTATCAAGATTAATATTGAGTCCACGGCTCGAAAAGTCGATCGAATGACCATGGCTAATTAATTGCCCTTGTTGATATAACGAGATCGTTGTTTTATAGCTAAAACGTGATTCACTGCGTTGAGGTTTTGGATCAAAATGGATCGCTTCAGCTAAACAAACCGGATTTTTCGGATGCCTAAAAGGACTGATCGCTTGGCTGGATAATGTTGATTTCTGCGTTAAACGATAATCTGATTGGGTATTTTTATGGGTGATATCTTGCAGAACCCCTACATGGGTGAGATCTTGAAATTTCTCAATCATTTCGGGAGCAACATCATTGAGCTTTTCAAGCTCTTGTTGACGTAAAGGGTAAACCGTCAACCGCATCACTCGCCAGCTATCGCGGTGCGAGCCTAATTGCCAAAAAATACGGCGCTGCTCTTGGTCCATTTCAGGTAAGGCGGCAGAATAAAAATAGCGTTGGCCTTGATGATCGTGATGGAAGCAATAAATTAAGGTGCTAGATTGCTTTAGCCCTTTATGTCCAAGTGAAGCAATACGCTGCTCTGATAATAATTGATTGATCACAGGCTGATTACGTTCATCGTGCCAGTATTGCCATAAATAACGGTTGTGATCGGTCAGTAAAGCGTATTTAAGCTCAGTATCAGAGAAAAAGAGAGGCAGCCCGACGGTATGTTTAAGAAAGCAATGTTCATAGCCTTGGGTACGCGCCTGAATAATTTTATCTTCATGATTATTTCGATGGCGGAGTATGCCTTTATTTTGACTAGCGATGATCAGCTTTTTTAACGCTTCATTTTCACTTAGCGCAATGAGACGTAGCCATTTAAAGCTAGCGTCTTCAGGGTTATCATCAATGCCTAATACCCGATAGCGATGAGGTTGCTCTAAAAGAGGCTCATTGTGTATTTCTGCCAATTGTGGGAAGTAAGCATCAATAGTCTGTCCTAACCGATAGCTAAAGGCCGAAGGGACTTTAAATTTCGCTCCTGATGACGAAAGATCCGTTGTCATTCCCCAGATCTGTTGATTAAAAGGAATGCTGATAGTTACGGGGGTGCTAATTTGCAGTCGGTTTTCTTCTCGATGGAGATAATGACCAAAACGGATCAAATTAGCGGTAAATAACTCTGTGGTTACTTTTTTCTCCGTCGATGTTGCACGCTCACCTTGTTGATGTAATTCTCTAAAATTATTATGCGTGTTCACCAAGGCCTCATAGAGACCAACGCAATATTGATTATTGAAGACCTTACTACGGCGGTGAAGAATATTAATAGCAACATCATCAAGCCAATGGGTTTGACCATTAAAAGTATAAGAGCGGCATTGACCTTTTACACGACCACGTAAATCAATGATTTTTTTGCACGGGGCCATTAACCGATTAATTTCCATTTTGATACGGAGTTTGATCGGCCCTGATTCATTACTGGTTAAACTATCAAAAACTTGGTGGAAATCTTCACTTCCATAAGCAGGTAGTAGTTGCTCTATGAGTGCTTTGTAATCGTCCAACTGCATTTTATTTTCTGTTAAAAGATTCACTGATAGTATTATCTGCTAATGGTGATAAAAGTTTAATGTAAAGTAACAAAAATTCACATTTAAGTTGAGGTTTACATTGAATAATATTGGTTTATTCGATGGATTAGACATTTAGGGTAAAGAATGGCAAAAGCAGCAAAACGAGCATATGTTTGTAGTGATTGTGGGATGGACTTTGCTCGTTGGCAAGGTCAGTGCTCTGGATGTAAATCGTGGAATACGATCACTGAATTTACGATCCCTAACACCAAGTCTGGCTTAACCAGTAGCTCGGCACGTTCAAGTATTGGCGGCTATGCGGGTGTTGTGGGGGGCGGTTCTAAAAAACTCAATGAAGTTGAAACCGTTGAAGCTGAAAAAATGCTAACGGGCATTGGCGAGCTTGATCGTGTGTTATGCGGTGGTTTAACGACGGGATCAGTGAATATTATTTCTGGTGATCCAGGGGCGGGTAAAACAACGCTATTGTCAGATCTGGTTTCTCGGATGTCACAGCTGATGCCATCACTTTACTGTACAGCAGAAGAATCTCTGTCGCAGTTTAAGAACCGTGTAAACCGACTTAAGTTAAATTGCAATGAAGATAATTTATATCTGATGGCGGAAACCAGTGTTGAAGCGATCATCGCAGAGCTTGAAGTTAAGCAAATCAAGTTTGCGGTGATTGACTCCATTCAGGCGGTATCAACAGAGCTTGCCAATGGTAGTCCGGGTTCGCCATCGCAAGTAAAGGCGGCAGCGCAAGCATTAACGCAGTACTGTAAACAAAATAATGTGACGATGTTTTTGATCGCACATGTGAATAAAAACAATGAAATTGCCGGTCCTCAGACCCTTGTTCACATTGTCGATTCTCTGCTGCACATTGATACCAATGATGGGCAGGTACGTACATTGCGTGCCAATAAAAACCGTTTTGGTGATGTTGATACGGTAGGTATTTTCCGTATGACAGAGCGCGGTATGCTCAGTGTTGATAATCCAAGTGAGATCTTTTTATCTGGCTCAACAACAGAATCTTCAGGCTCTGCCATTACCTGTATTCGAAAAGGTAACCGTAACCTATTGTTAGAGATCCAGTGTTTAACCACTGAAACTGAAGGTGAGTTTCCACAGCGTGTTTGTGTGGGGTTGAATATGAACCGGATAAAGATGCTAACGGGGATCTTACGTAAACATGCGAAGACCAAGATTTATCACGATACTTTTTTCAATATTGTTGGCGGCTTGAAAATTGACGAGTCGGAAACCTGTATTGATTTGGCGCTGGTGGCGGCGTTGTTAAGTAGTCTGAATGAATTTGTGGTGCCGCGTACTACGTGCATTATGGGAGAGCTCAGTCTTAACGGTGATGTGCGCCCAATTGATAGCGGTGTACCTCGGGTAAAAGAAGCAGCGCAGCATGGTTTTACCGAAATTTTTATCCCTTACCGTAATTACCATAAATCGATGGAAGGCTTAGGGGCGAAGATCACGCCTGTCAAAACCATTCATGAGCTGTTAGATCTGATCAATTAATGAAATGCGAGAGGTGTTTCTTTTGAATAAAGAACCGTGCCTCTCGTTTTTCGTTATCGCTCACCGTTAAGGTGTGTTGGTTTGTTTGGGATTTGATTTCGGCTGATTAACGGTTTGAAATGTTGCTTCATGATTTTTAGAAGCAAGCTGTATCTGCATCTCAACCATACTACCCACCGTGTCGAGTAAGGATGCCCATTGCACATTGGGTTCTTTTTTAAAGATCGTGTCGAAGTTTTTAATATCCCAATTGACGAAGGGACGTGGATTTAACGGTTTTCCTAAAAAGTGGATCTCATAATGGAGATGAGGGCCTGTGGAAAGACCTGAATTTCCTGTCCAGCCAATCAATTCCCCTTTATTCACAAATTGTCCTGCTTTGACATTAAATTTGCTCATATGGGAGTAAGTCGATACAAATCCCATGGCGTGATTTAAGATCAGTTGATTACCATAACCATGTTTGCTGCTCTTCGCTTTTTCTATTACCGCATCGGCTGGGGCATAAATAGGCGTCCCGCTTTTTGCCGCAAAGTCTAAACCATCATGCCTTTTTCGTTGTTTAGTTATAGGGTGCACACGGGTACCAAACCCTGATGTTAATTGTACATTTGGAGTGGGTTCACCATTAGGAATAAGCTGAAACAGGGTAGCTTTTACCGCCGAATTGATCGCAGCGGTATTAACGCGTTTTTGAAGATCAAGATCTTTATTTTTTTCACCTAATCCCAGCACACTCTCCATATCATCAATACGTTGATTAAGTATTGTTAAGGCTTGTTTTTTTTGCTCTATTGTCGCGTTCAACGTTCTATTTAATGCGGTTTCTTCAGATAATGATGCACTGAGCTCTAAGGCTTGTTTTTGTAGTTTAGAGACTTGCTGGTGGGAGCTTTGGGCTGAGGTATAAAGCTCAAATATGGCATGTGTACTATAGGTAAGCGCGCCACAAAGCAGAAAAAGGGCCCCATAACGAAAACTATTAATCAGTAATGCTTTTTTATTACTTTTATGTAGTTGGGTAGCAAGCGATTTTATATTAAATATCATGAAAGAAGACACATTGAGCAATTTCTGAAGCTAGAGTCTATGTGCTTAGATTAATTATTGCTAGTTACCTGTCTCTCATTTGTGTAATAGCCTTGCAGTTTAATGGTCTTATCTCCCTTGTTTTATTAATAAACAAAAAGAGCGACCGAAGCCGCTCTTTTTCATTTATCACGAGTGAATTGCTTATTTAGCAATACGCTTGTACTTGATACGGTGTGGTTCTGTCGCATCTGAGCCTAGCGTTTTCTTAAGCCAATCAGCGTATTCAGTGAAGTTACCTTCAAAGAAGTTCACCTGACCTTCGTCACGGTAGTCTAGGATGTGTGTTGCGATACGGTCTAGGAACCAACGGTCGTGCGAGATCACCATTGCACAGCCTGGGAACTCTAGTAGCGCTTCTTCTAGTGCACGTAGCGTTTCAACGTCAAGGTCGTTGGTTGGCTCATCGAGGAGTAATACGTTACCCCCTGCTTTAAGTAGTTTCGCAAGGTGAACACGGTTACGCTCACCACCAGATAGATCACCAATGCGTTTTTGTTGGTCACTACCTTTGAAGTTAAAGCGAGACACGTATGCACGCGCAGGGATTTCAAAGCTGTTGATCTTGATGATATCAGCGCCTTCAGAAATCTCTTGGTAAACCGTGTTGTTGTCGTTCATGCTATCGCGGAACTGCTCAACCGATGCCAGTTTCACAGTATCACCTAGCTCAATAGTACCTGAATCAGGTTGCTCTGTACCACTTAGCATCTTAAATAGGGTAGATTTACCCGCACCGTTGGCACCGATGATACCAACGATAGCACCCTTAGGCATGCTGAATGATAAGTCATCGATAAGTACGCGATCACCGAACGATTTGGTTAGGTTGTTCACTTCGATAACTTTGTCACCTAGACGCTCACCTGGTGGAATGAATAGCTCGTTAGTTTCATTACGCTTTTGGTGATCGTTGCTTTGTAGCTCTTCAAAGCGTGCCATACGTGCTTTCGATTTCGCTTGGCGACCTTTAGGGTTCTGACGTACCCACTCAAGTTCTTTCTCGATAGTCTTCTGTAACGCGCGCTCTTGAGATGCTTCTTGTTTTAGACGTGCATCTTTTTGCTCTAGCCATGAAGAGTAGTTACCTTGCCATGGAATACCTTCACCACGGTCAAGCTCTAAGATCCAGCCAGCAGCATTATCTAGGAAGTAACGGTCGTGCGTGATAGCCACAACAGTACCGCTGTAATCGACGAGGAAGTGCTCAAGCCATGCCACAGATTCAGCATCTAAGTGGTTGGTTGGTTCGTCAAGTAGGAGCATGTCAGGCTTATCAAGCAGTAGACGGCAGATAGCAACACGGCGACGCTCACCACCGGATAGGTTCTTAATCACAGCATCCCATTCTGGAAGACGAAGTGCATCTGCTGCACGCTCAAGTTGCATACCTAGGTTGTGACCATCTTTGGTCTCGATTAGTGCTTCAAGCTCGCCTTGCTCTTTAGCAAGTACATCAAAATCTGCATCAGGTTCTGCGTAAGCTGCGTATACTTGGTCAAGACGGATCAGTGCTTCTTTTACATCAGACACTGATTCTTCAACGATCTCACGTACCGTTTTACTTTCGTCTAGGATTGGTTCCTGTGGTAGGTAACCAATTTTTAGGCCTGCTTGTGGACGTGCTTCACCTTCGATATCAGTATCGATACCCGCCATGATACGTAGTAATGTTGATTTACCTGCACCGTTTAGACCGAGGACACCGATCTTAGCGCCAGGGAAAAAGCTCAGTGAAATATCTTTTAGAATTTGACGCTTAGGTGGGACGATTTTTCCCACTCGCGACATGGTATAGACGTAATCAGCCATATCCGTGTGTGATCTCTACTTAAAAAATGAAAGGGAATATTTTACCTGTTCTGGACTGAAGTTTAACAGAATTGTTTATATTTGGTGGCGAGAGCAATAAAAAAACTGACTCAAAAAAGCAGGTTGATTTCGCATAAATGTAACAAAAGGCTATTCCATTATCTGAATAGGCTTATGAATTATTTGCTAATATGATTGTCTCAGATGTAGTTGCTGGTACCGTTTAGCCCAAGCAACTGGGATTCTACTTTCATCTATTTGATATGGAGCTTCTAGTGCCACGCATTCCAACTTCCCCCAATATTTTTTCGATTGCACTGTTATCACTGGGCATGATTAGCACGTTTACCGTGCAGGCAGCCTCGTTAGAGCAACAGCGTACTTGGTATGATCAGGCGCAAACAGCGTTTGATAACAATAACATGGCGGTATTTAATGCCAACAAAAGTAAATTAGGTGGGTATCCGCTATACCCTTACTTGGAATACCGTCTCTTTAATAAAGACTTAGATAATAAAACACCTAGCCAAGTAAAAACCTTTGTTAACCAATATAAGGCATTGCCTTTTAGCCAAACCATTCAGCGTAACTACCTGTCTGATCTTGCAGGGGCTGAGAAATGGCGTGACTTCCTATCGATGCAGCCAACAGAGCCAAGTAGTACTTCTCTAAAATGTTCTTACTTTTATGCTAAGAGCCAAACCGGTCATGCAAGCCAAGCATGGGCGGGAGTAGAGAAACTGTGGGAGACGGGGGGAACATTACCTGCGGTTTGTGACCCATTATTAGAAGCATGGACGGCTGCGGGTAAACGTACTAATACCTTGATTCTTGATCGTATGTTGCTAGCGTTTAAGAAAGGGAATAAGAGTTTAGCTACCTATCTTGATAAGCAACTAACAGGCAGTTCACAAGCCACGGGCGACAAAATCCTTGCGCTATTAGATAAGCCTCAAGGCGTGGCTGATTTTGCTAAACAGAGCAAAGTGACCAAGTTCAATCAAGCGTTAACTGAAGCGGCCTATTATCGCTTAGCGCGTGCTGATGTTAAGCAAGCTGTTGCTTCATATAATCAAGTGGTTGCGGGCCAGCATTTTGATAAAGCAACCAAGCAAGCATTGGCTGATGCGGTGGCATCACGACTCATGTCAACCAGTGATCCTGCGTTAGCGAAATGGCGTGATAGCAAACTGAAAACGAGCCAAAACGTGAGTATTTTAGAACGTCGTATTCGTAATTCGATCCGTGAAGCGGATTGGAGCGGCGTACAAACGTGGATCAATCGCTTGCCAAAAGAGGCGAAAGACAGCTCTCGTTGGACATTCTGGCAAGCGCAGCTACTTGCGAAAAAAGGGCAAAAGAAGCAAGCCGATAAAATTTATCAATCACTGTTAGGTGAGCGTGATTTTTATAGTGCTGCTGCTGCAACAATCTTACATAAGCCGATTGTATACCCTAATCAAAAAGGGCCAACATCGACTAAGTTAATTCAACCTTATACTAAGACCTTAAAACGTATTGGTGAGTTAATAGATACTGATAGGCTAATAACAGCAAACCGTGAATGGGGCTACTTATTATCGAGAGTACAAGGGGTACAAACTAAACGTGAGTTAGCGGTATATGCGGAAAAACATAAGTGGCATCACTTAGCGGTTCAGGCGACGATTTCAGGTAAATTATGGGATCATATGGCACTTCGTTTCCCACTCGCGCATAAATGGTGGTTTGACTTCTTTAGTAAAAAACGGGGTATACCGACATCTACCATGATGGCATTAGCTCGACAAGAAAGTGCCTTAAATATTCATGCGCAATCACACGTTGGTGCGCGTGGTTTAATGCAATTAATGCCAGCAACAGCAGCGCATACAGCGAAGAAATTAGGCCGAGATTATGCTGGTAAAGAAAGCTTATTTGATCCTGGCGTTAATATTCGCTTAGGCAGTGGCTACCTAAAAATGATGCTAGATAACAATGACGATAATCGTATTTATTCTTTTGCTTCGTATAACGCAGGGCCTGGTCGCGTAAAACAGTGGAGAAAACAGACCGACGGTAAGTTAGATGTGTATAGCTTTATTGAGCAAATTCCATTTAATGAAACCCGAGGTTATGTGCAAAATGTGCTTATGTTCGATGTGTACTACAATGAACTAATGGGTAAAAAGGCACCGTTATTAACGCAGAAAGAGTTAAAAGCCCGTTATTAATAACAGTGACTTACTATCGTGATTAACCATAAAAGCCGAGTGTTGTGACACTCGGCTTTTTCTTATTTGTAATATCGAGAATTACTGGCTGATATCTTGGTGTCGATAGATTATCAAGGTACACTGCAGCAAGATGACATACCTGATGAGGTAACTATGACAACAACTTCTGATAGCCCTGACTTCACCGAGTGGCAGAATGTACTTGATTTGATCCGCCATGCTTCTGCAGAGGAGCGAGATGCGTTGTTATTCCAAGTATTATTAACTCATGATGAGCGAGAAGCATTAATTTCACGTGTGAATATCGTCCATGAATTACTCAATGGTGAACGTAGTCAGCGTAAGATCAGTGAATTATTAGGGGTCGGTGTTGCTACAATCACCCGAGGTTCTAATGAGTTAAAACATCAGGATGATGAAACAAAAGCATGGTTAGCGAATTTTCTTGCGCAGAATAAACCAGAGCAATAATCATGTTGAAAATAGGATATTGTTATTTCAACAATATCCTATTTTTTATTAGAACAATTGCGGATTAAGGAAAGGGATCAAAGCCAAGATTAACGCTTGCTGATAAACCGAGCTTCGCGTTAATAAATCATTGGTGAGCATCGCAATCGCTCCGCCTTTTTGTTTCACATTTTGTTGGTTAAACATTTCATCCATAATGTCACCTAATTCCATGCCTTGTTGTATTTTCTCAAGGGCTAATGGCGGTAACGGTAATGATGCTGAGCGTGATTCACTATATTGCCCGTCATGCTCTATCACCATCCATGCAAAGGTAAATTTGTCGTCAATCCCCGCTTCTAATCCCACAATGTAGTTAGCATCAGGACATTGTTCACGACAGTGTTTTACCCTATTTCGAGCGCCCAACAAGGTTTCTTCACTGGTAAGGGGCTGATCTCGAACACCACTTTGGGCTGCAATACCTTCAACATTAAAACAAAGCAGAGGAAACGCGAGAGAGAAAGCATCGCGTACAGCAGCAACTTTTGCTGGGTTGGTTGAAGCGACCATAACTGTTTGCATGAGTGAATACCTAAATCAAATCGAATGCGTCTCAGTGTACTGGAAAGATATTGAGTCGGTAAACTATTGAAATGATATCGGGAAAAGGAAAATAAAAAAGCCCGCGATTTCTCGCAGGCTTTCGTATATTCGATGTTTTCTGATAATTACAGGCGATCGTAAGCCCAATCAGATTGGATGATGTAACCGTGAATTTGAAACTCATCGTTATTAACGAATAAGTTAGGAAAATCAGGTTGTGATGTAGAGAATACAACACCATCAGCGAGTTGCGTCATATGGTAAAAATCAGGCTCACTACCACGAACAGAAGCAAAAACAGGTTGCTTAGGACGGTAATCGGCTTTTTTTGTCGCTAGCGCATAGCTACCAACAGGCGCACATTGTGAAATATTTTCGTTATCGATTAACAGGCCTAAACACTCTTCACGCTCTAGGTGCTGGGGGATCGCGCGCTTGCTGATCACCTCGACAGAGCTACCGTCGTTATATGCTGAAAAGTCTTTACGGTGAATAACAGGGATGTAAGTGCATGTCGCGGCACTATCTAACTCAGTACTGATTGTTGTTGTTGCTTGAGTACCTGTATCGACCTGACCTGTTAAAATATAACCAATAGAGGTATTTAATGTATCTGCAATTTTTTCTAGTTCACGAACTTCAATGCCGTACTTGCCGGATAGTTTACGGCTCATCGTGCCTTGTTGAAGATCTAGAGCTTCGCCAAGTTGTTTTTGGCTAATACCTTGAACCTTAGCTAAACGCTTAATTCTCTCTAAATATTCCATAACATTAGCTTCCTGCTTTAAAATAAGGTGAATGCAAAAGGGCATTCTTAAAAGTCATAATTGAGTTTACTTATTATTGTAATAAAGGAATCCCTTAAGCAACAAAAGTGAGATTTATCTAGGTAAAGAAATATACCCTGAGGGAAATATGGGTAAAAAAAGGGACAAAATGCGCGATTAAAAAAAAGTGACTAGAAGAGAATATCGCTAATACTGTATGAAATGTCACTGTAATAGTGGTTAGTGATTATAAGGTATTGATTAAAATAATTATATTAATAAATTTGATTGGTTTTCATGATGTCTCATTAAGGATTGATATGTATTCTGGTGCATATTTTATTTGAAATGGATATTAATAACCGCATTGGTTAGTGTTTGTAGGTATTTAATCGGTATTGTGTTTATTAATAGATATTTAATATTAATGATCTTGACTATTCTTTTTTGGAATAAGTGTAAGTGCAATTATCATCATAGAAGGAATTTTGAATATCAACAAAGACTGCCATGGTAATTTCAATAAAATCAATGTTTAAGTTATAGATGAGAGGTTGAGCTAAGGAATCATCGAATACACTATTACTTATTATGCATCTAGATGCTCACCCTGTATGCTCTTGGTTGAATTGTATTGATTAAGGGGATGGTTGGTGAGATATATAGTGGTTTCAATTATGCTTTTGGCTATGTTTGGTTGTAAGGAAGATATTGAAAAAAGTGATATTGGACCTTTATCTGATGTAGAGTCTTTTGCCCGCTCTAATGAGCAAGACGTTGTTGACAGTAATGATGTATTACCCCCAGAAAACCCTTCCGTTATAAATGATAATGTTTCTCCTCATCCTGAAGGTTCAACGGTTGTTGATGAAGACATAGAAAATAATGTTTCTCCTCAGCCTGAAGGTTCAACAGTTGTTGATGAGAATATAGAAGGAGATGAGACGCTTCCGAGACCGGATCAAAATGAAAAAAAACAAGATATTAACCTACTTGTTTCAGTTGATGGTGTAAACGTTCCTCATTCAGATTTATTAGTATTTGATAAAGAAAACCGATTTATTATAAAAGATAATACTCAATATATATTACATAAAATTTCCGGCTGTAACGGTTACCTTGATAATGAACATTATATTATTAATGATATAAGTAGCTGTAACATTAATGCTGAATTTAAGAAGAAAAAATATCACGTAACGTCTAAAATTGAGGGTGATGGTGAGTTGTTACCATCAGATTTTCATATAGAAAAAGATAAAAAAACTAATGTAACTATTTCCCCAAGTAAATTTAATAAGCTTATCTCTATAAAAGGATGTAATGGCGAGTTAAAAGGTGAATTATATGCCATTGATAGCGTAAATAATGATTGTGAAATAGAAGCTTTATTTGAAAAGGAACCGTTGACATCGATAAAATATGAAAATGTAAAATATACTGAGACAAACTTGCTGGTATCACCAAAAAAAACACCGATAGTTGATGCTGTTATCACTAATATAGAAAACAATGAACCGAGCAATAAATTTAACTTCACAGATATATATTTCAATTATATTGATGGCTACTGGCACATAGATAATAAAACATCATTACCTTTAAAAATGGTTTCTGTTAAGTTTGACGGTAATATAGTGCTAATACAATTATCACAACAATTACCACCATATAGTTCTGGTGTACTCGATTTTTATTCTGTATCTCCAGCAGATATTAAACTTGAAAGTCAAACTAAAATGTTTAATCCTCAAATGATTATGGGGCCTTATCAAGATTTATGTTCTGAAAAAGAAGGTGACGGTACAACGTGTTATTCTTTACCTGATGAAGTAGAAAGAAAAATTATTGAGGTCTATTTAGCTAATATGCACTTATTGGCGAATACATTTAATTATACAAAAGAAAAAGATGCTTTTTTTGAACGACGGTGCAGTTTAAATAATGAAAACTGTGATAATTATAGTGACGATTTACTTCCTATTTCACAAAGAAATTTAATGCGATTTGGTGCAGAAGGTCACCGATTAACATTAAAAGTGATGAGAAATGAATATAAAGCAGAAGGCGTTGGAGGGGGAAGTACGCCAAACTTATCGTTATTTGAAACAACGACAGGTGGGTGGGCTTCGATTTACTACAAGTACACTAAACCTGAGTATAGTAAGTACAGACATTTTACTAATTCAGCTTACACGACTTGGTATCATGAAATTGCTCATGGCTTTGGTTATGGGCACTCGAGTGGTATGACATATGGTTTTGCTGATTATTTTTCAGCAAGCCTCGTTTCAAATGATCTAACTGATATTGAGAGAACGCAATTACCTTTAAATCCTATTCCTGAATTATTATTAGAAACTGAATTTATAGATGATAATAAAATTAACATCGAATTTTTATCTAATACAGGCGCTGAATTAAAAAATGTAAAATTTGATGTTTTAACGTCTTGTCAATGGAACTACTCTCTTGAATATTATGACTCTTATGAAAATGACTCTGTTGTTATCCATTATGATGATGCCCCTAAGTGTCCTCTATTTTTAAGAGCTATATCGAGTGATTTAAAATTCATTGCCACTAAGAAAATAAGTAAGTTTGAACTAACAACATCGAAGCAATATAAGATAAAAAATAAAACGTTTACTATTCTCAGTGATAGGCTTTTAGATAGAGAAGCAAATGGATGGGGAATTAGAAGCCTTTGCCCTTTAAATAACCATTTAGCAACGAAAGATGAGTATAGTGAATTATGGCAATACTTATATGATGCTGATAAGTTATCATCTTTATCAAAAAAACTATATTTGGCATCAGATGGTCCCAGAGATTATGTTATTTGGCAACTTAACCTCACTATGGATGAAATGGTAGCTAAACATTATGGAATGACGAAATTGTTAAACTACCAAGGTCTGGCTTGTGTTACGGATGAACCATTAAAAGCTAATGATGAATATCAGGAACTTAATCTTGATAAAGAGTTTAATGATCCAAAGTATTGGCATACAACTGAATTAAATGATGTACTTTTTGGGAAAGTTAAAAACAAAAACTTCTGGCATGTAAGTAAAATAGAAAAAGCATTGTTTAATAAACACTATTCCCTTA
>NZ_PYNX01000032.1:0-25766 GCF_003026755.1 Photobacterium sp. GB-50 | reverse complement strand
TCAATCTGAGCCATGATCAAACTCTTCAATTAAAGTTTTTGTGGTCTTTCGACCGGCTCAATGAATACTGTTAAAATACCGCTAACTAGAAGCTAGTTAGGATATTTGAATTGACTGTGCCAAATAATCCTTCTCTATAAAGAGATGAGTTATTTGTATTGGTCACTAGTATCATTGATAAATCTTTCGACTTAACTTTTCAACGAGTGCCCACACAGATTGCATGGTCAAATTGTTAAAGAACGTTAGCGCAACACATCGTGTTGGCTGAGGCTGCGTATACTACACCGCGCTCAATTTAAGTCAACAATTATTTTAAAATTAATTTTCAAAACCCTTGCCACACTTAACTTAAAGCATACTTCCTTATCTTTTTAAGATTGAGACAAGATTTCAGCATTAAGACTACGATTTACCCAATTTAAAAAACACTGTTTAGCTAAGTTTTAAATTAGTTTTTTTTATAAACCGCTTACCTACAAGTTATACACAGGTTGTAAATAACTTACTAACCATCCGTATTCCCTGTCGATGGAGCAGCATTATAGGGATAAGCTTAGAGATAGCAATAACAAAATTGAGAATTCAAACCGAATGACAATAAAAACAACGATAAACCCCAAAAATAACACTTTTCGTACAAAACGATACGTTTTCTTCTGTTTAAAAACAAAAAAGGCATATGAGGTAACTCATATGCCTTATCGTTATTTAATAAGATTAGTCTTTTATTGAAACAATAAAAGATGGATTCAGTAATTGCTCGCGATGATAGTTTAATGGTTGCCCTTCTAAATCGAGTACTATAGCCCCAGCACTCTCAGCTACACACTGGCCAGCAGCGGTATCCCACATCATTGTGGGTCCTAAACGCGGGTAACGTTGCGCTCGACCTTCTGCGACTAAACAGAACTTTAATGATGAACCAACTTCCGTCATCTTGTGCTCACCGATTTGTTCTAAGTAGTGATCTAACTCTGGGGAAGGATGAGAGCGACTACCAACAATCGTTGGTACTGTTGCTGCTCGTACACGAATAGGCTCACGACCGGCTTTGGTTTCTAACCACGCCTTATCACCATCACCTAACCATGCTTTTTCTAATGCAGGCGCATACACCACACCTAAAACAGGACGTCCTTCTTTTATTAAAGCAATGTTAACCGTGAACTCACCATTTTTGCGAATAAACTCTTTAGTGCCATCTAATGGATCAACTAACCAAAATGTGTCCCAATTTTGTCGTTGATGCCAATCTGTATGTGCGGACTCTTCTGAAAGAATAGGGATCTCTGGTGTTAGCTGTTGTAGTTTGGTAACGATAAGTTCATTAGCGGCAAGATCGGCATCTGTGACAGGGCTGCTATCTGATTTTTGCGTGATCTGAACTTGACCATGGTAACGAGCCATAATGGCAGCACCCGCCTCTAACGCGATGCTATATATTTCGTCGAGTAACATTGCCAATCCCTTTCTCCTTCATTTATTAGCTGATGATCTGTTTTGACTTTAAATGTTCAACACATTGTTCCACCAGCTTATCTATTGCATTACTACCTGCCGCTAAATGGAGCTCAGGCGATAACGGCGGTTGGTATTCAGAATCAATACCTGTAAATTGTTTGATTTCACCTGCTCGCGCTTTTTTATACAAGCCTTTCGGATCACGTTTTTCACACTCAGCAAGAGGAGTATCAACAAATACCTCAATAAACTCACCTTCAGGCAGTAAATCTCTCACTAACTGACGCTCTTCTCGATGTGGTGAAATAAAAGCACTAAGTACGATTAGCCCGGCATCAGCCATTAATGTCGCGACTTCACCAATACGTCGAATATTTTCACGGCGATCTTCCGCAGAGAAACCAAGATCACGACATAAACCATGACGAACATTGTCACCATCAAGTAAATAGGTGTGATAACCCATTTCAGCCAGTTTATTTTCTAATGCGCCAGCTACTGTTGATTTTCCTGCGCCGCTTAGGCCTGTAAACCACAACACACTCGCTTTCTGATTCTTTTGTGTTGCACGTAATTCTTTGGTTACGGTATGACGATGCCAAACAATATTCTCGTTATCATCATGCGCTTGTGGCGTGATTGTCATAACACACTCCGTTGTCTATTTATTAAAAAGGGAATAACAGTGGGATCAGGGTTAATACAACGATTGAATACACTATCGATATTGGTAATCCAATCCGAACATAATCTCTCAGCTTATAGTTACCTACGCTATAGACTAATAAGTTAGTTTGATAACCATAGGGTGAGATAAAGCTCGCACTGGCGCCAAACAGTACTGCCATAATAAAAGGCATAGGATCAACGTTATAAGCTAATGCTAGGCTATAACCGATAGGAAAAGACAAAGCAGCTGCAGCATTATTCGTGACTAACTCTGTTAACACGAGTGTCAGTAAGTAAACCGCAATTAATGCCCCATAAATTCCCCAGCCATTAAATGCTTCAATCAAAGCTTCACCCATTCGCTCAGATAACCCTGTTGTGATCATCAATTTAGCCAAGGTTAAAGCCGAGCCGACAATCACAACGATATCGATAGGAAAACGGCGGCGTAATTCTGCAAATGAAATAATGCCTACTGCGACCATAACGAAAAGATAAATGGCCAACCCTTTAATGATCGGTAATACATCCAATAAAGCGAGACCAATAACAGTCAGAAATCCCATCAGTACAGCTGCACTTTTGGTGTTATCTAAGCGAGCACTTGAATCAAGACCATTCACCAAGACAAATTCACGATCTAAGGTGGCTTTCTTTTGTTGGAATTTTTTACCCGGCACGATAACTAATGTATCGCCAGCATGCAGTTCGATATTACCGAGTCCACCAGCAAGACGTTCATGACCACGACGTATCGCCACAACGACAGCATCAAAATTTTCTCTAAAACGGGTACTTTTTAAGGTTTTGCCACGAATTCCTGCCGAGTGGCTGATGATGACTTCCATCATCGATTGGCCATTTAGGTGATGCTGACCAAAAAGGTTTAAACCTGGAATTTCTTGAAGTGTGGTTACACTTTCGACATCACCACAAAATAATAAGGTATCGCCTGCCTGCAACTTAGTATCAGGACATACAGGTGCAATAGTTTGACCGTCACGGATCAACTCAGCTAGAAATAAACGGCGTAGGGCACGCAAACCATTTTCGGCAACGGTTTTTCCTACTAATGGGGATTTAGCTTCTACACGTGCTTCAAGGAAATAAGGCAATTGATCATCAGCATGATCATCATAACTGGGTAATAGATGACTAAGCGGGATAAGAATAACTAAGCCAACAACTAATACCGCTAAACCAATCATACTTGGTGCGAAAAAGCCTAAACTAGGCAGACCCGCATCTTCAACGAAACTATTTATGATTAAGTTCGTCGATGTACCTATTAACGTTAACGTTCCACCTAAAATAGCGGTATACGACAACGGTAATAATAATTTAGATGGTGCGTGGCGTTGGTTACGCTTAATCGCACCGATTAATGACACGACAACCGCTGTGTTATTCGTAAAAGATGATAATAATGCGGTTGATAAGCCGAGTTTTGTGACCACAGCCGTTTGGCCGCCCTGTGATATTTGACGCCCAACCCAACTAATCAACCGTGTTTTTTCTAAAGCAATGGAAACAAGGATCAACAACACTAATGTCAGTAATGACGAATTAGTGAAATTGCCAGCCAATGTCGGTAAATCGATCATTCCAGACTGATAACCAATAAATGCCGCACCTGCAAATAAGTAAGGCGGTTTTATTTTGGTTGCCAGTAAGCAGAGAATAATCACCACCAACATAGCTAAGACAATCGCTTGCTCCCATCCCATAGAGTTACCCTAGCAACTTGCTAAGATCTTTAGCATCCCAGTGTGGAAAGTGCTTGCGGATCAGGGCATTTAATTCAACTTCAAATGCTGAGTATTGCGCAGTATTTTGTTTAGCATCTAATGCTTCACGTACCATACCCGCACCAACCGTCACATTCGTTAAGCGATCAATAATGATAAAGCCGCCAGTATCTTTACATGCTTGATAGCTATCAACGGCAATGGCTTCATTTAAGCTCACTTCACATAAGCCAATACCATTAAGCGGTAAAGCATCAGTTTCAAACGTTTCAAGGTTATTAATATCAACTTGGTGACGAATGGCATCAACACTACCAACCGTTTTCTTACCCGCAACTTTAATGTCGTACTGGCGACCTGTTTCTAACGCTGACTCGCCCATCCAAACAATATCAGCAAGTAAATTATTACTCAGAGGCACTGTTTCATCAGCAGCCACTAACGTATCACCACGGCTAATATCAATTTCATCAGCCAAGGTAACGGTTACTGCTAAGCCTGGTGTTGCAACCTCCAAATCACCATCAAATGTTACGATGCGATCAACGGTCGAGGTTTTACCCGATGGTAACGCACGTACTTTTTGCCCCACTCGTAATTCACCTGAGGCTAATGTGCCAGCGAAACCACGAAAATCAAGGTTTGGACGATTCACATATTGCACAGGGAAACGTAGCTCTGTCGACGCCTGACCTTGAGTAAGATCCACTTTTTCAAGCAAGGTCAGTAATGAATCACCGTCATACCAAGGCGTTTGATCGCTAAGGCCAACAACGTTATCCCCTTCTAATGCTGATAACGGCACTAAGCTAATGTTGATATCACTGTTCAGTTTTTTCGAGAACGCTAAATATTCTTCACGGATTGACTCAAAACGCGCTTGGTCAAACCCCACTAAGTCCATTTTGTTAATCGCAACAATAAAGTGACGAATACCCAATAGACTTGCAATGTAAGAGTGACGACGAGTTTGATCTAATACGCCTTTACGCGCATCAATCAAGATCACCGCGACATCACAGGTCGATGCACCTGTTGCCATGTTACGGGTATACTGCTCATGCCCTGGGGTATCAGCAATGATGAACTTACGTGCTTTGGTTGAGAAATAACGGTAAGCAACATCAATCGTGATCCCTTGCTCACGCTCAGCTTGCAATCCATCAACCAATAACGCTAGGTCAGGCTTATCGCCTGTTGTACCGACTTTTTGACTGTCGGTATGAATTGCCGCTAATTGATCTTCATAAATTTGGTGAGAGTCATGCAGTAGTCGACCAATTAAAGTACTTTTACCGTCATCTACTGAGCCACAGGTTAAAAATCGCAGTAGAGATTTATTATGGTGTTGGTCAAGATAAGCTTCGATACCGAGCTCAGCGACCTGTTGTTCAATCACGCTATTCATTATTCTCTCCTTAGAAGTAACCTTGGCGTTTTTTCAATTCCATTGAACCCGACTGATCATGGTCAATCGCTCGACCTTGTCGTTCACTCGATGTTGCCACCAGCATTTCTTCAATAATGCCCGGTAGTGTATCGGCTGTAGATTCAATCGCTCCCGTTAGTGGGTAACAACCTAAGGTTCTAAAGCGCACACTCTTTTGCTCGATTTTCTCACCCGGTTGAAGATCCATACGCTCATCATCAACCATGATCAACATGCCGTCACGATCAACCACAGGACGTACTTCAGATAGGTACAGTGGAACAATCTCGATACCCTCTAAATAGATGTATTGCCAGATATCAAGCTCAGTCCAGTTTGAAAGTGGGAAAACACGAATGCTCTCACCCTTGTTGATTTGACCGTTGTAAGTCTTCCATAACTCAGGACGCTGATTTTTCGGATCCCAGGTGTGGTTCTTGTCACGGAATGAATAAACACGCTCTTTTGCACGTGATTTTTCTTCATCACGACGTGCGCCACCAAAAGCGGCATCAAAACCATACTTATCCAGTGCCTGCTTTAAACCCTGAGTTTTCATAATATCGGTGTGCTTTGACGAACCGTGCGTGAATGGGCCAACGCCCATTGCGAGACCTTCAGGGTTCTTATGTACCAATAAATCAAAGCCATACTTTTCTGCGGTGCGATCACGGAAATCGATCATCTCGCGGAATTTCCAATCGGTATCAACGTGCAGCAATGGGAACGGGATCTTCCCCGGATAAAATGCTTTACGTGCTAGGTGTAACATCACCGATGAATCTTTACCGATAGAATACATCATTACCGGATTATCAAACTCAGCCGCTACTTCACGGATAATGTGGATACTTTCCGCTTCTAACTGCTTGAGGTGGGTTAAACGTTTCGGGTCCATCTCTCTCTCCATACTATGCCAGCTTAACTACCGCATCTTGCTGCTGTAGCGACTGTTCCTGTTTTGTGAACCAATCTAATTTCGTCGATAGATTAACTACCTCTCCTACTACTATCAGCGATGGAGAAGCAGCATGTTTTGCTAATTCAGCCAGCTCGCTTAGCTGACCTTTTAAAACTTTTTGGGTTTTCTGGGTACCACGCTCAATAATGGCGATAGGGGTATCAGCACCACGACCGTGCTCTAACAACTGTTGCTGAATATGACTCGATTTCATCAAGCCCATATAAATCACTAAGGTTTGCTTTCCACGTGCGAGTGTTGACCAATCCAAAGTATCGCCATCAGGCTTGAGATGCCCCGTAACAAACATGGCGGTTTGGGCGTAATCACGGTGAGTTAATGGAATGCCCGCATAGGCTGTAGCACCAGCTGCTGCTGTAATACCCGGTACAACTTGGAATGGAATATCAGCATCAAAGAGCACTTCAAGCTCTTCACCACCACGACCAAACACAAATGGGTCGCCACCTTTTAATCGCACCACTCGCTTGCCTTGCTGGGCGTAGTGAACAATTAATCGATTCGTTTCTTCTTGAGGGACACTATGAAAACCGGCTTTTTTACCCACGCATACTAATTCGGCATCACGGCGGACTAAATCCATCACTTCATCAGACACCAAGTAGTCATACAGCACGACATCAGCTTGCTGCATCAGTTGTAATGCACGAAGGGTCAATAAGCCCGCATCACCTGGACCTGCGCCAATTAATGCAACTTGTCCTTGCGGTGGTGCTTGTTGGGTTAATGCCACCAGCTCTTGCTCAGCCTCTTGCTCACGCCCCGATGCCACTAAGTCACCAAAACGTCCGTTAAAGGCCTGCTCCCAGAAATAACGACGAGCAGAAAAAGAAGAGACGGTTTGTGATAAACGCTGACGGAAGTTACCCGCAATCGTTGCCATACGTCCTAAGTGTTGTGGTAATAACGCTTCAAGCTTTTCACGTAATAAACGGGCGAGTACCGGCGCCTGACCTGATGACGAGATCGCGACAATGATGGGTGAACGATCAACAATAGAGGGAATAATAAAACTGCAGCGCTGAGTATCATCAACGACATTGACTAATACTTGGCGTTGATTGGCCGATTGATAGACCAGAGCATTAATCGCTTTACGCTCTGTCGCGGCAATGGCTAAGAAAATACCATCAAGATCTGATGGTGAAAAATGTTCTCCGACCAATTTGATCTGTTGAGAAGCTAATGCAGCAGTAAAGTCAGCATTTAAACGTGGTGCAATAACACGAACATCTGCGCCTGCTTTTAATAGCATACGGGTTTTACGCCACGCGCTATCACCACCACCGACAACCAGACATGGTCGACGCTTTAAATCTGCAAAAATTGGCAAGTAATCCATCATTAGCCCTCTTTTTATCCCTAGATGCACTATAGAGGGGGCTTGATATTACTTGAAATTCTAAAATTTCATTTTTTATTCCAAAAAGTTTAGCCACAACATGCCGACAACACTTAATGACAAGATTTAGCGAATTACACTATATACAATGCATTATATAGTTATAAATCTCACGATTAAGGCGAACGATAGGGAGCAACACAGCAAATAAAAGCTTATGTTATGCCTTTTATGTCTAGGTTATGACGAATCACTCTTCTATTAATACGAGAAATAACGGCCTAATTTTCGATCTCGCTAACAATTGATCAAAAAAAACGAGATGGAGAGCACGATAGTGCGACACAGATAACAGCCTTTCTCAGTACATTTGATACCTTACGCTTGCTTTCTTTGCCTACCCGTTTGGAGATATTCATGAAGTTATCAGCTAAGCCTTTATCAATCGCGATATTAGGCGGTTTACTTACGCTCGCAGGTCCTGCAACAGCAGACACCATCAAACTACGTATTTTAGAAACCACGGATATCCATACTAATGTAATGGATTATGATTACTACAAAGATGCGCCAACCGAGAAAACAGGCTTAGTACGTACTGCAACGTTAGTAGAAAAGGCTCGTGGCGAAGTCACCAATAGTGTCTTAGTTGATAACGGTGATTTACTGCAAGGTAGCCCGATGGGTGACTACATGGCAGCAAAAGGGATCAAGCATGGTGAAGTTCACCCTGTTTATAAAGTCATGAACCAACTTGATTACGATGTTGGTAATATTGGTAACCACGAATTCAACTATGGCTTAGATTTCCTTGATACCAGCATTGAAGGTGCTGACTTCCCTTACATCAATGCAAACGTCTACGACTTAAAAACAGGTAAGAACTTATTCTCTCCTTATCTGATCAAGGAATACACATTTAAAGATAACAACGGTAATGACCAACAAGTGAAGATTGGTTATATCGGTTTTGTTCCGCCACAAATCATGGTGTGGGATAAGAAGAACCTCGAGGGTAAGGTAGAAGCCAAAGATATTAAGCAAACGGCTGAGAAATTCATTCCACAAATGAAAGCAGAAGGCGCTGATATTATTGTCGCTATCCCACACTCAGGCGTTTCAACCGATCCACATAAAGTGGGTGCTGAAAACTCGGTATACTATTTAACGCAAGTTGAAGGTATTGACGCGATTGCATTCGGTCACTCACACGCGGTTTTCCCAAGCAAAGAGTTTGCAAACCTACCAGGTGCTGATATCGAAAAAGGGACCATTAATGGTATTCCAGCAGTCATGCCGGGACGCTGGGGCGATCATGTTGGCATCATGGATTTAGTATTAGATAAAGAGGGGAACAGCTGGAAAGTCACCTCAGCACAAACCGAAGCTCGCCCTATTTTTGATAAAGCAACGCAAAAGCCAATTGTTGATGCTGATCCTAAATTAGTAGCGGCGGTTAAAGTTGATCACAATGCTACCCGTGATTTCGTTAATCAACCAATTGGTAAAGCAAGTGACGTTATGTACAGCTACTTAGCACTGGTACAAGACGATCCAACCGTGCAAATCGTAAACCTTGCACAAAAAGATTATGTTGAACGCTTTATTCAAGGCGATCCCGATCTCGATGGTATTCCAGTACTTTCAGCAGCCGCACCATTTAAAGCTGGCGGTCGTGGTAACGATGCAACCAACTTTACAGAAGTTGAATCAGGTCAACTGACTTTCCGTAACGCGGCTGACTTATACTTGTATCCAAATACCCTTGTTGCCATGAAAGTAACAGGTAAAGAAGTGAAAGAATGGCTGGAATGTTCTGCTGGCCAATTTAATCAAATTGATGTTAACAGTGATAAGCCACAAGGCTTGATCAACTGGGATGGTTTCCGTACTTATAACTTTGATGTTATTGATGGCGTCACTTACAACATCGATATTTCACAACCTGCGAAATACGATGGTGAATGTAAAGTTATTAACCCAACGGCAAGTCGTATTAAAGATCTTAGCTTTAACGGCAAAGCAGTAAAAGACGATCAGAAATTCATCATCGCAACCAATAACTACCGTGCTTACAGTGGTAAATTTGCTGGTACTGGTGAGAAGTTTGTTGCCTTTGCTGCACCCGATGAAAACCGTACCGTTCTTTCTGACTACATTAGCCGTGTAAGTAAAGAAAAAGGCCAAGTGGTGCCAAGTGCGGATAACAACTGGCACTTCACGCCACTGAAAAGTGATAAGAAGTTAGATATTCGCTTTGAAACAGCCAATAGCGAAAAAGCGGCGAAGTTTATTAAAGACAAAGGTCAGTACCCAATGACCCAAGTTGAAACAACGCCAACTGGCTTTGCGATTTACCAATTGGATTTACAACACGCGAAATAATCGTCGCAATAAAGTAAGCTAGATACCGCAGCTGGTCTGCGGTATTTTTTTATGATTAAAAAGTGAGTCATCATGAAGCCTTCCGCACAACTTTCTCAACTCGCCGAATTTCTTCAACAATTTGGTGCCGAGCAAACCACGATTGATGAAGCATTAAGCCAAGCACAAGTATTAGCGTTACCCACTCGTCACATACTGCTTCATCAAGGGCAACAAGCAGAGCAGTTCTACTTTTTACTTAATGGGATTTGCCATGCTTGCTATCTCACTGACAGTGGTAAGCAATTCAGTAAAGAGTTCTATTGGGATCAAGATACTTTGATTGGCTTTGAAGCACTGATCACTCAATCACCTTCGCCTTTTCTATTAGAAACCTTGTCCGCTAGCGAGCTCATTGCCCTACCGATTGAGCTAATTGAAACATGGCGTTCACAAGGGGTAGCGCTATATCAACACTTATTAGAACGTCAGTTAGTATTTAAGGAAAACAAAGAACGCTTCATGTTGATGTACAGCCCAGAAGAACGATATCAATTATTCACCCAAAGCTTTGCCGAGCTCAACGTTAAACTCACGGACTATCAAATTGCCTCATACCTTGGAATCACCCCGATCAGCCTCAGCCGAATAAAAAAAAGACAAAGCGAACCACAATAATGAAACGATATTAACAATGGTTAATGAGGCCGTGAAAAACGCAGGTTACTATGAAGGTAACTTTGACTATCACAGAAAAAGAGAACACGTGATGATTACTTGGCAATGCCTTTCTTTTGCACAACTGACGACCCACCAGCTTTATGATGCACTAAAGCTACGCGCTGACATTTTTGTGGTAGAGCAAGACTGTGTTTACCCTGATCTTGATGATAACGATCGTGCTGATGATGTTTACCATTTATTAGGCTATCAAGATGGCAAACTGATCGCCTACCTTCGCCTACTCAGTGCAGGACTCACTTACGACAATGTCAGTATTGGTCGAGTTGTTACGGCACAAGAAACACGAGGCAGCGGTATAGGTCATCAACTGCTCAAACAAGGACTCGAAAACGCCACGCGTATTTGGCCTAATGCGACCATCGAGATTGGAGCGCAAGAGCACTTGATCGGCTTTTACTCTCAATACGGTTTTAAACAAACCTCTGATATGTACCTTGAAGACGGCATTCCACATGTTGATATGGTGCTAACACAAGGCGATAACTAATGAAGCAAACTGCTGTGTCATTGGGGATCCTATTACTGATATTCGGTAATTTATCCGCTTCTCTGTCTGATGTCGCAGTTAAATTACTCAATGGCGAAGTCCATCCCTTGCAATACATGTTTCTTCGCCAAGTAATAAGCTTAATTATTATTTTGCCTTTTTGGTTGTCCCAGCCCAAACAGCAACGTGAGGTCGGTAGTTGGAAGATCAATACCATCCGTGCGTATTTAGTATTAGCGGGGAGTTCAATGTTGTTAGTGGCGCTGACATATTTGCCCCTCGCGACGGCCAATGCCTTATTTTATGCCGCGCCCTTATTGATGATCCCACTTTCAATAGTGCTATTAGGTGAGTACCCCACAAAAGGGAAAGTCGTTGCGACAGCGATTGGATTTATCGGAATTTTAATTGTTTTACGCCCTACCCAATTTCACTGGGCTGCGATTGCCGCACTGGGTACTGCAACTACATTGGCGCTCTACAATGTATTAGTACGTAAATTGCCACAATCACAAACCGTATCATCCACGCTCTTTTGGACAAGTGTATTATCACTGCCTGTGGCGACCCCTTTGGCATGGTACTTCTGGCAACCGATCTCACTTGAAAACCTTGGGCTTATTGCTGCAAGTGCGCTATTTACCTTAGGCTATCAAGGGTGTGTGGTATTGGCATATCGCCAAAGTGAAACCCATAAAATTGGGTTAGCAGAATATTCAGGGCTTATTTTTGTCGCCTTCTTTGGTTGGATTTGGTTTAACGAAAGTTTAGATACCTTAACGCTTATCGGTATTTTATTGATCGTTCTACCTATGATGCCAAGACCTAAACGAAAAAAATTCACCACTCAGATCGACATACAGTGATCAAATAGTAACCTCTGCGGTAACGCATAAAAAGAAAAAACAAAAAAGCCCACTTAAGCCTCTCTTTCTAGTTAAAAGCAAATAAGTGGGCTTTTTCATATTTATTTCATCACTGGTTATTTACGATAATAGCTACCATTACTGCTACGGTAATAAGCTGCTGAAATACCATTACCTTCAATCTTCAAACCATCTATTTGGCCATTACTATTTACACGATACATTAGCGTTTGACCGGCCTGTACATTACTGATCGGCTTACCCGCACCTTCAATATTGGCAATTTTATATAAATCCGATAATGGTAACGAGCGATCTCTAAACACGTTCGCTAAGGTTTCACCGGCTGGAACTTTATAACTGACCCATTGCCCTGCATCGCTTGATGCAACCTTGGCCGTGTTTGCTGTCGTTGTTGTATTGGTTGTATTCGTTGTAATCGGTTCATCAGTCGCTTTGGTTACCACCGCCGCTTCTTTTGACAGATCAACGGTGTACGCCTTACCGCCATCTAACGGATAAATTTTCTGAATCATCGGTTTCTTTTCAGGTGCCGGACCAGTATCTTCCGTTCCTCCAACCGCTTTCATCTTACTGTCTTCACGAATATCTGCCGTATCTAAAACAATATCTGTACGCTTACTCACACCAGTATTAGATGATGTCGTTCCCGTTTGCCCTACCGGTTGAGTCGTGCTCGTAGAACCGCCAAGGTTAAGAGAAATACTACGACGAACACCACTGTCTGCACTTTGCTCTTGTTCTAATTGATTCGTTGTCGGCAACATTAATACAGCGACAAAAATAGGCACAAGGATCATCAATGCCCAGCGATGAAAACGAGGAAAATGTGACCATGTATGGCCAATTCCGGCTTTAATCTGACGACATTTGTCAAAGAGCCCTGACAAACTAAAATTGACTGATGATCGTTTTGACGCATGTTTTGTTCTCGAACGGCGATTGGCCTGTCCCATATACAGCACTCCAGAGCTTCATATGTCACGCAATTTGCGAATAATGATTACAAATATTTACCCATGAGTTTACCCATGAGGGGCGAAACTGTTATCCTGCTTGCTTTAATTCATTCAACATTAAGAGATGACGATAATGTCTGACGTTAAACTAGATACAGTTGAGACTAAAGCAAGTTATGGTATTGGTCTACAAATGGGCCAACAACTAGCACAAAGCGGTCTTGAAGGCCTAAACGTAGCAGCAATTGCGAAAGGTATCGCAGCTTCTCTTGCTGGCGAAATGCCAGAAATCGAAGTTGATGAAATCAACAATGCACTACGTGAACTTCACACTGCAGCAGACGCTGCACGTCAAGAGCAGGCTAAACTAGCTGCTGCTGAAGGCGAAGCATTCCTAGCTGAAAACGCAAAGCGTGCAGAAGTTACAGTAACTGATTCTGGTCTTCAATACGAAGTACTCGTTGAAGGTAATGGCGAAATCCCAACTTCTGACAAGCAAGTACGTGTTCATTACCACGGTATGCTAACAGACGGCACTGTTTTTGACAGCTCTGTTTCTCGTGGTCAACCAGCAGAATTCCCAGTAACTGGCGTTATCGCTGGTTGGGTTGAAGCACTACAAATGATGCCTGTAGGTTCTAAGTGGAAACTTTCTATTCCACAAAACCTAGCATACGGTGAGCGCGGCGCAGGTGCTGCAATTCCTCCATATGCAGCACTTGTATTTGAAGTTGAGCTACTAGATATCCTATAAGATATTGCTCTCTTCTTAAAAACGGCGCCCCGGCGCCGTTTTTTTATGGTTAAAAAATACGCTCCATTCTCTCAAACTAATAAACCCTACTAGTTAAATCATCAGGTTTCGTGTTTTATCAATAAAATGTATTACAAAAATAAATATCTACACTAGGATAGATAATAGTTAATTAAGGAGAACCCCATGGAAAAGCGTCATATCTTAACTACACTTACCGCCGTTGCTTTATTATCATCAAGTGCAATGAGCCATGCATTCAGCCTATCTGATGTCGCAAGTGCTTTTGGGGGAGAAAAAAGTGAACAAGTTGCTACCCAGATTGCAGAAAACCCATTAACCAAAGCACTCGTGTCTGATCTTGGCGTAAAGCCAGATCAAGCAGCAGGCGGTGCAGGTGCATTACTGGCAATGGCAACCAGTGAGCTAACAGGCCCACAAGGTAAAGAGTTAACTCAATTAATTCCTGGCGCAGAAAAGCTAACTGACTCATTACCACTCGGTTTAGGCCAGCTATTAGGCAGTAAAGAAAATATCGATAAAGTCTTTTCTTTATTAGGCATGAAACCTGAAATGGTTAACCAATTCGTGCCTGTTGTTACGCAATTTTTAGGTGAGCAAGGCGCAAGTAATGAACTCCTTGGCGCACTTTCTAATATTTGGGCACCAGCTGCACCTGCTGCCAAAAAATAACTTGTTATTGCTCAAAGCATCGACAAAATAAAAGGGCGAGATCATCGATCTCGCCCTTTTCTATTACACTAGTTCTGATTTGCTATCGGTTAAATTCCTGAACCATCCGCTTCTGTATCGCTGTCTTCGTGTAAACCACACTCACGTTTTAGACCAAAGAATCGCGTTTCTTCTTCTTTCATCCCCGGTTGCCACTTAACTGTCGTATGGACATCACCGACAGAAAGATAGTCTTGCGCTTTTAATGGGTGATAAGGCAAATCATGCTGTTGTAAATACAGATCGATTTGCTCATTACTCCAATCAATTAATGGCAGGAACTTAAAGCGTCCATTCTGGATCGCTAATACCGGTAATGTTGCACGTGAGCTTGATTGTTCACGACGGAGCCCAGAAAACCATGTTTTCACTTGCAGTTCATCTAATGCTCGACGCATCGGCTCAACTTTGTTCAGCAAATTATATTGCTTAATACCATCAACCCCTTGTAACCACAGTTGACCATAACGTGCTTCTTGCCATGCGGCGCTTTGTTTTGCGCTGTAGACATGAAGATTAAGATCTAATCGTTTGGTTAAGCTATCAATAAACTGATACGTTTCAGGAAATAAATACCCCGTATCGGTTAATACCACAGGAATATCAGGCTTTACTGTTGTGACTAAATGCAACATCACAGCAGATTGAATACCAAAACTTGATGCTAATGCAAACCCACCTTCAAGGTTGTCGATAGCCCAGCTTACTCGCTGCTCTGCCGTCATATCCTCCAGCGCGGCATTGATTTCAGCCAGCTGAATAATTTGACTCACTTTAGGCAGCTCAAGTAACTCAGCCAGTTGAAATTTAGCCATAAAAATCTCTCTTTGATACTTTTACTTCATCAATAATGCCTGCGCGAATAGTGAAATCACCAAAGTCTTCACTTTCTTGACGCTCTGTAGACCAACGGCCCACTAAGCTATCAATTTCATCCATGATCTGCGCAACAGTAATATTTTCACGGTACATCTTAGGTACACGTGTTCCGTTACGGTTACCGCCTAAATGTAAGTTATAACGACCCGGCGCTTTACCTACGAGGCCAATTTCCGCCAACATCGCACGACCACAGCCATTTGGACATCCCGTGACACGAAGAATGATGTTTTCATCATCGTCTAAGCCGTGTTTTTCTAGAATGCCTTCAACATCGGTAACAAATTCAGGTAAGAAACGCTCTGCTTCCGCCATCGCTAATGGACAAGTTGGCAATGAAACACAGGCCATTGAGTTTTTACGCTGCTCGCTAACACCGTCATCAATCAAACCATGATCGCGCGCGATCTTTTCGATCTTGTCTTTGTCTTTTGCTAACACACCCGCAACAATTAAGTTTTGGTTAGCCGTCATACGGAAATCGCCTTGGTGTACTTTGGCAATTTCAGCAACACCGGTTTTTAAAGGCTTGTTTGGGTAATCCAACAAACGTCCATTTTCAATAAACAATGCGAGGTGATGCTTGCCGTCGATACCTTCAACCCAACCAATGCGATCACCACGATCGGTAAACTCATAAGGTCGACTGTCTTCAAACTTCACACCCGCACGTTTTTCAACTTCCGCTTTAAATACATCACTACCTACACGATCTAACGTGTACTTAGTTTTTGCATTCTTACGATTTGAACGGTTACCCCAATCACGCTGTGTTGTTACCACTGCCGCTGCAACATCTAACGTTTTCTCTAGTGGAATAAAGCCAAAGTCATCGGCACGACGAGGGTAAGTGGAATGATCGCCGTGAGTCATTGCCAAGCCGCCACCCACTAGTACGTTGAAGCCCACTAACTTGCCGTTGTCTGCAATCGCAACAAAGTTAAGATCGTTGGCATGTACGTCCACATCATTTTGAGGTGGGATCACAACCGTGGTTTTAAATTTACGCGGTAGGTAATTGCTACCTAAAATTGGCTCTTCATCTGTCGTTTCTAGCTTTTCACCGTCTAACCAAATTTCCGCATAGGCACGGGTTTTAGGTAGCAAGTGTTCACTGATCTTTTTCGCCCACTCATATGCTTCTTGGTGAAGCTCTGATTCTACTGGATTAGTCGTACATAGAACGTTTCGGTTAACATCACCCGCTGTCGCAATTGAATCGATACCAATACTGTTTAGCGTTTGGTGCATCAGCTTGATATTAGGTTTTAGTACACCGTGGAACTGGAACGTCTGACGGGTAGTTAAGCGAATACTGCCATAAGAAGTATGCTCATCGGCAAACTTATCAATCGCTAACCACTGCTTAGGGGTAATAATACCGCCAGGCATACGCGCACGTAACATCACGTTATGCAGTGGTTCGAGTTTTTGCTTTGCGCGCTCTGCACGGATATCACGATCATCTTGCTGATACATACCGTGGAAACGGATCAACTGGAAGTTATCTGCAGTAAAACCACCGGTCATACGATCGCCAAGATCCTGCTCAATAGTTCCGCGAAGAAAATTACTCTCGCGCTTTAGACGTTCGTTATCTGATAATTTTTGATCTGTCATTAGTACACATCCCTTTGATAGCGCTTATCCTTACGCAGATCGTTAAGATACTGCTCAGCCTGCTCGCGCGTTTTATTCCCTTGTTGCTCAATCACTGTGATCAGCGCTTGATGAACATCTTTTGCCATTTGATTAGCATCACCACACACATAAACATGCGCGCCGTCTTGCAGCCACTGCCATACTTGCGCAGCTTGTTCTAAGATTCGGTGCTGAACGTAAACTTTCTCAGCTTGGTCGCGGCTAAATGCCACATCAATCTGATTAACAACCCCATCTTTTAAGTATTTTTGCCATTCAACTTGGTATAAGAAATCTTCTGTAAAGGTACGGTCGCCAAAGAATAACCAGTTTTTACCTTGTGCTTCACGGTTATCACGCTCTTGAACAAAGGCGCGGAATGGGGCAATACCAGTACCCGGCCCCACCATGATCACTGGGGTATTATCATCAGCTGGTAACTTAAAGTTATTGTTAGTTTCAACAAAGACTTTAACTTCAGCGCCTTCTTCTAAACGCTGGGCTAAGAAGCTTGATGCGCCGCCTTGACGTTGTTCTTCACCTTGCGCGTATTCAACCACCCCAACAGTTAAGTGAACTTCTTCACCCACTTCTTCTTGGCTTGAAGCAATAGAATATAAACGTGGTGTTAAACGACGAAGTAGACCGATTAATTGCTCTGCAGTTAATGCTGTTTTCTTTTCTGCTAATACATCAATAATTTGTGTTTTCGCAGAATACTCACGTAGTTTTTCACGATCTGCCACCAGCTTTTCAAGCTTTTTACTACCCGATAACTCAGCGTATTTGGTCACAAACTGTGGATTTGATGCAGTAATTTCATATTTGCTAATCAACGCATCACGTAAACTTAATGCAGCACCATCAACATCAACAGAGGTATCCGCGTCTAAGCCAAGTTTCGCTAAAATGGCATCCACTAAATGTGGGTCATTTTCAAACCACACACCGAGTGCATCACCCGCTTGATACGTTAAGCCTGAATCTTCTAAATCGATTTCAATATGGCGAACATCTTTACCTGAATCACGGCCTGTGATTTTTTGACTTACCAATAAACTCGCGGTGTAAGGGTTCTGTTTATTGTATGCAGAAACAGCGGCAGGCTTTTGACCAACAGGCAGTTGAACAACTTCAGCTTCACCCGTTGATAAAGTTTCTTTGGTTTTAGCTAATGCTTGCGTACGCCATTCAGCAGCAGGTGCTTCATAGTCAACGTCACAATCTAAACGTTCAAGCATTGGCTGCGCGCCAAGTTTCGCTAAGTAGTTATCAAAGTCTTTCGCTGTTTGACAGAAAAACTCATAACTTGAATCACCTAAACCAATCACGGCATAGTTAAGATCTGCCAGTTTAGGGGCTTTCTTTGATTGTAAAAATTCATGTAATTCAATAGCATCATCAGGTGCTTCACCTTCGCCATGGGTTGATGCCACGATAATCACGTGGGTTTCCTTAGCGAGGTTTTTACCTTTATAGTCGCCGGCAGAAAACACTTGAACAGCAATATCAGCCGCTTGTGCTTCTTCTTTTAACGCTTCAGCAACACCTTTGGCATTACCGGTTTGCGAGGCATAAATGATGGTGAGTTTACCGGCTGGTTTTGCGGCAGCCAGTACATTATTTTGGGCTGCAGGTTCTGCAGCTGATTGAGACTGGGTTTGGCTTAATCCCCAAAAGTAGCCACTGATCCACGCAAGCTGTTGTGGCGATGATTCTGCCGCTGCTTGCTTCAGTTGATCTATTTGCTGATCATTAAGTGGACTGGCTAAAGCCGATAATTCCTTCACTAACATGACACGACGATCCCTATTCATTGCGTACTGTTAGATTAGCCATTTCATGTAATAACAAGAAAGAATAGATAAGAATGTTTTATAACCTTTTTAAAGGTTAAGAAAAAAGTGAATGCGAAATAATCGTTATGTTGCCGTCAAACAATAAGGATTATCTCGCCTTTACTGGTAGGAAATATGATCGGTTTTAGTATTCATCAGCTATTCTAACTTGATTAAATCCAACTTCAAAAGCTTGTTGAGTTGCGCTATCAATATCACGATAGCAACGTTCACTGCCAGCCCCGTCAGTTAAAGGAACCAAGCCACCTCGACGGTGACGAAATTCAACGATATAACCATCACCAATTGAAGGCTCAACCACAGCCTCAACCAATTCTTGGCTAACATAAAGGTGTTGTAGCTCAGTCAGTGTCATAACCTTACTCCCTATCCTTTGTCACTTTTATTAGCTCAACATAAAAGATGGAATGTATACACTTAAAAATGGTACAAAAACCTAGAAACAGCCAATAAAAAAACCACGACATTGTCGTGGTTTTTATTAATTCGTTAGCTTAAGAAGACTTAGAAATCGACTTCAACACCTGCGAACCAACCATTTAGATCAACATCGCCAGCATTCTTCGCTTTATCGAAATCGTAATCCATCATGCGGTAACCACCACGGATGTTTAGATCTGCCGCCACTAAACCGATTGTGTATTTCACACCAGCTTGTCCGTCAAATAAACGAGTACCATCATATTTACCCGCGTTTGCTTGAGCAAATACTGTTAATGGTGTTGCTGGAATACCGATTTCCGCATTACCGTAAATAGTTGGCTGCCAATCGCTGAAGCTATCATCGTTTTGAATTTTAACGCCACCGAACTTAGTCATTGTTAAACCAAGATCTAAAGACACTAGATCATTATCTAGAATTTCGTAGTACGCTGTAAAATCACTTTGTTCAAATGCAACATTATCTGCATCGATATTGTTGTAACGAACCATAAAGTTAGGAACTAAAGGAATGAAGTGTTCAAAAGATGCGTAGTAAGATGCTGATGTATCATCGCTTTTATGGCCATCAACTTTCGCATTTGCAAACCATGCATCTGCGCCTACTTTAACACCTAAAAGGGTATCTGCCTGTGCTGGAATAGCAGCAGTCATTGCCATTGCCGCTGCTACTGAAAGCATTACTTTTTTCATGTCGAGTCTCCGCTCTTCATCATTAATAATTTTAAACGGCGAAACTATAACAGAAACCCTAAAAAAACACTGCTCTTATCTATTTTGATGATATTTTTTAACTAAATTTACCCAAAATTACTCACTATTATTTTGTTGATAGTGTTTCATTTGAATATATTTATCAGTGGATTAATAACGACGTGTACGAGATAGACGATCTTTGTATTCTTGTACTTTTTTGTTATCTCTCACCAACCAAATCGCAATAGCAATTAACACGATCCATGGTAATAACTTAATCACTAAACCCAACATGCCAACCACAGCCATGATCGCAAAACCAGCCGCAACGGCTATCATCATGCCAATAATACTCACACCCGTAAAAACTAACACGAATGCAAACGTCAGCAAAAATAGAAACTCAAACATAACCCTCTCCTTAACCCAGTATTACCTTTCAACGATAAGCTTTTCTATCAAGTTCACAATATAAACCGACAGAGCATGTTGAAAGCGATCCTATTCAATATCAATATTAGATGTAATTGCACAAATCACGCCAAATGATATAAAAATTTATCTCTTAATTTTCAATTAGATACAAAAAAGGCCAACCCATACGGATTAGCCTTTTCTCTCTGTATTAGCCAAATTCACTTATTTATCGTGAATCTCGCCAACAACAATTTAGCAATTAAACATCTAAGTGCGCAGGAATTTTATCTAACGCCTGCTGAACAACTTCAATACCAGCACCCGGTTTGTGAGCATTCTCACTGATATGTCGACGCCACTGACGTGCACCCGGCATACTTTGGAATAAACCCAGCATATGGCGTGTAATATGTCCCAAGTAAGAACCGTTAGCGAGTTGCTTTTCAATGTATGGATACATAGCTTCAACCACTTCACGACGCTTCATTACAGGGCGTTCACTACCAAATAAACGTTGATCCACTTCCGCCATTAAGTATGGGCTTTGGTACGCTTCACGACCGACCATCACACCATCCATATGTTTCAGGTGTTCTTCCATTTCTTCAAACGTTTTAATGCCACCATTGATTGCCATGGTTAAATGCGCAAAGTCTTGCTTTAGTTGGTAAACGCGTGGGTAGTCTAGTGGCGGAATTTCACGGTTCTCTTTCGGGCTTAAACCACTTAGCCATGCTTTACGGGCGTGGATAGTGAAATTATCACAACCGCCTTTCTCAGATACCACGTGGATAAAATCTTTTAAAAACTCGTAAGAATCTTGATCATCAATACCAATACGGGTTTTTACCGTCACAGGAATATCAACGACATCGCGCATCGCAGTGACACACTGCGCTACCAACTCGGCTTCACCCATTAGACAAGCACCAAACATCCCGTTTTGTACGCGATCAGATGGGCAGCCCACGTTTAGGTTAATTTCATCATAGCCACGCTCTTGCGCTAACTTAGCACAACGCGCCAAATCAATTGGGTTTGAGCCACCCAGTTGAAGCGCCAATGGATGCTCTTCTTCGTTATACGCTAAGAAATCGCCCTTACCGTGAATAATCGCGCCTGTTGTCACCATCTCGGTATACAACAATGCTTCTTTACTCATTAAACGGTGAAAGTAACGACAATGACGATCAGTCCAATCCAGCATCGGTGCGACAGAAAAACGCTGCATTGGAAAATCGCCTGTAACACTTTGAGTTGACAAGTTATTTTTCATTGTCTCGTCTACAACATTTGTCATATAAATACCCTATTTGGATTGCTTTACGTTTAAATTCAGAATCTTACTCCCCTCATTACGTAGTATCTAAAAGATACGATCGCTAAATGCTTAACTGATGTAGCTTGAGGGATATTCTGAAGAAAGCGGATTCTACATTAAAACGTAGTTAAGCCAAAGCAGAAGCAATAAAGTGAAAGCGAGAACTTACTTACACCATTGTCATATACCTTTATTTCAAAGCATTCTAAAAAGAGAAGCTCAGTGCTTTTTAATAAATATTATGTAAAACCCTTCTTTTTCTTGTCCTCACAGCACTATCAATAATCTATTTTGACTATATCGACAAAAAAGACTGTACAAAAAGTAAACACCTGTTATTATCCATCTCGCTCTGTTGTTTAGAGAGTTATTAAATGCGGCACCAAGTCACAGTTAAACCTTCAGCTACATCAACGTTTTCGTTTTGTACTTCAGTGTTTCCCTTGTTTTGGCAGTATCATTAATAATTTAACCACTTAGCACATCGCATTTTAGCGGTTAATTAATCACATATATAAGGGGCATAACATGTCTAACAAAACTACTGGTTTAGTAAAATGGTTTAACGAAGAGAAAGGTTTTGGTTTCATTACTCAAGACAACGGCGGTGCTGACGTATTCGTTCACTTCCGTGCTATCGCTTCTGAAGGTTTCAAAACTCTTGCTGAAGGCCAAAAAGTGTCTTTTGAAGTAGAGCAAGGCCAAAAAGGTCTTCAAGCTGCAAACGTTGTAGCTATCTAATTTATCCTTACGGATAAATAAAAAAATGCTGGCTAAGGCCGGCATTTTTTATACCTGTAATTTACCCTCTCTCACTATCGTTGCCCTACTACACCCTAACTTCTGCTGTATCTCTGAGTAACTCCGCCCAAGGCTCAACTACTCCCGACTATCTTGATGCAGAGATTTATTCACACGGCGCCCACGGTACTTACCTTTCGCTTTTGCTCTCCCTTCTTTTCTTACCTTTATCTTATGCCTACCGATCTAACTATTACCACTTGGTAATAATCTTTTGCGTTTTTATCGTATTGTTGTTTTTAGTGTAATTATTAATAATACATCCATCGAAACGCACAACGCGTTCACAAACATAAATACACAAGGTTTTATTACTCATGAAAACAGTTATTAAAGCAACTATCGCAGCCGCTATCATCGCTATGTCTTACAACGCTTCAGCTAAAGATGGTGCGTTCACAGGTAATGTTCAATTTCAAAAAGCAGCGGCTAGCACTATGAATGCAGGTCACTACCAAAAACAAGGTACTGCAGAGCGTTCACACTCAGGTGTGGTATTCACACAATCAGCATCACAACTTACTTTTGCTGAAAAGCTACTGTCTGCTGCTGATAAATAAGCCGCTGAGCACTGTAAACAATACGCCCATTCCTATTATTACCTATACGTAATAGTAATTTACTTTTAACCCTATTGTTTATATTTCAGTAAATGAGAAGATGTCGGCATCGACACCAACAACAACCATAACGATTCGGTGCCGGTAACACTCACTTTGCTATTCACACTCTGTAAAAAATTGCGGCTTATGGCACATGCGATAAGCCAACATAAATTCTTAAATATTATCGGAGCTTCATTATGAGCAATGTATTCTACATGCCACCTGTAACACTAATGGGTCCTAATGCTATTCAATCTTTAGGTGCTGAACTTGCGTCAAAAGAGCTGAAAAAAGCCCTAATCGTGACAGACAGTGTATTAGTTGAAGTGGGTTTAGTGAGCAAACTAACTGACGAGCTTACTGCGCACGGCCTTGATTACACTATTTACGATGGTGTGCAACCTAACCCAACTGAGAAAAACATTGAAGATGGCCTCGCGTTACTTGCAAGCAGCCATTCTGATTTTGTGATTTCATTCGGTGGTGGTTCTTCACACGATACTGCTAAAGGTATCGCACTTGTGGCAGCGAACGGTGGTCACATTCGTGATTACTCGAAAGGTGTACACCTTTCTAAAAAGCCACAGCTTCCATTGGTAACCGTGAACACAACAGCAGGTACTGCTTCAGAAATGACCGTATTTGCGATCATCACTAACCAAGAAGATGAAACCAAATATCCTGTGGTTGATAAGCACTTCACGCCAATTATTGCAGTGAACGATTCAGAGCTAATGGTCGCAATGCCTAAGTTCTTAACTGCTGCAACCGGTATGGATGCATTAACACACGCCGTTGAAGCCTATGTTTCAACAGCTGCAACACCAATCACTGATGCATCAGCCATTAAAGCGATTGAGCTGATTGTAAACAACCTAGAAACCGCTGTTAACGACGGTCAAAACCGCGAAGCACGTGATGCAATGCAGTACGGCGAGTACCTTGCTGGGATGGCATTTTCAAATGCATCTTTAGGTTACGTTCACTCAATGGCGCACCAATTAGGTGGTGTTTACGACCTGGCACACGGCCTATGTAACGCGATCCTATTGGCAGAAGTTTCACGCTTTAATGCCAAACAAGTACCTGAGCGTTTTGTTGATATTGCTAAAGCAATGGGTATCGACACAGCAGCAATGACCCAAGAGCAAGCAGTAAATGCAGCCCTTGAAGCGATTGATGCACTCTCTGAAAAAGTGGGTACTAAGCAACGCCTAGCTGATTTGGGTGTGACTGAAGACAAGCTAGCGTTCATGGCGCAAAACGCCCTAAACGATGCATGTTCTTTAACTAACCCACGCAAAGCGAGCCTAGAAGAAATCGTAGCGATCTTTAAAGCACGCATGTAATTAGCAACAGCTATAAAAAGGCTGGGAGAACCCAGCCTTTTTTATAACGAATAACGACTTAACGAAAAACCTAACCGCTTAACAACGCTAGCTTTTTGTTAACTCATCTATTTCGAGGGTAAAGAAATGACAGAAAATATTATCGTTGAGATCAGTAATCACAGAAGTTCGCCAAAGAAAGTCTCCGTAAAAGCGTATTGCAATGACAATCAGAAATTACCGAGTGCGGTGATCATTTCATTAGAACAATATGAATCTGCCGGATTAACTCAATCGTTGACTCAGCTTCTTAATAAGAGCAAAAGCCAAAATATTATAGATAAGTGCAAAGCCTTACTTAGCTACATTGCCGATGGTGCAACCATTCGAATGAATTGCTATAGCAGATAAAAAGACCGCCTTGATGAGCGGTCTTTCCGTGTATTCACGAACAACACACCACCCCTAACTCTCCTTCACCACCCTCGCTATTGTCGCCCTACTACACCCTAACTTCTCTTTTTCTCTAAGTAACTACCTCAAAATCCAGCGCGAACTCAATTAAATCCAAAGTAACAGATATTTCAGTAGTAATGATTATTGCCTGTATTGGAGTTAGCCACATAACAGGAAGCGGTAGTTTTAGCCCGTTATTTTTCGATTGGGGTGGCTATTACGATAACGGATTAATTGATGCCGCCGAGTGGAAAGCCAACCGCTTTAAACTGATTTAAGTTACGTAACTTATGCAATTTACATAACTTACGTAAAATGGATTTAATATAATGAAAATTAAAGGATTTACCTTACTTGAATCAATCATCACCATTAGCGTGTTAAGCATATTGATCGCCATGGCAGCTACGCAACAATCCGTATTGATAAACAAGATGGCCATCCTGATTTTAACAACAGCCTAGCGACAGTAGATTGGATCACGTTCGAGAAAGAAAGCGGCAAAGCCCTAACGATGCAAATGACATGGATGGGACGTTTATATCAATGTGGTGTTGAAGGGGAGTGGTATGGGGCAGAGGAGTGTTGATACAAAAAAGGCCGCCTAAGCGACCTTTCAAATTTGGTACATGTAACGGGTGTTATATAAAATAAACGTTCATTCACTTTGTTTATCATGTACGACCAATTGCTTAATTGGAAACACTGCGTCATAAATAACATTATAAAAATATGAGAAAAACAGATAAAAGACAACTAAC